>NZ_JAYWFT010000119.1:0-28507 GCF_043778725.1 Flavobacterium sp.
TTGTAGTGAAAATAAAAATATCTTTTTATTTAAAAACTGCTCTTATTGTAGCGAAAGTGGGAAAATGGACAAATTAAAAGGACCAGAACATTCGATGCTTAAAAAAATACTAACTATTATACCTATATATATTGTGTGGGTTTTGTTAATCTTATATATTTGCAGTCCATAAAATTTAAGGAATGATAAAGATTACTCTACCTGACGGTTCGGTTAAGGAGTTCGCGAATGGTTCGACTCCGATGGATGTTGCAAAAAGCATCAGTGAAGGATTAGCAAGAAACGTGATTTCTGCTGCTTTTAATGGTACAACTATAGAAACTTCGACAGAATTGACGACCGATGGTTCACTCATATTGTATACGTGGAATGATAAAGAAGGAAAAAAAGCTTTTTGGCATTCTACTTCTCACGTTATGGCTCAGGTTTTAGAGGAAAAATACAATGGTATTAAATTGACTCTTGGACCTGCGATTGACAATGGATTCTATTATGATGTGGATTTTGGTGATAATAAAATAACGGACGCTGACTTTAAAGCTATTGAAGAAAGAGTTTTAGAGGTTTCTAGAGAAAAACATGAGTTTAAAATGCGTCCAGTTTCTAAGGCAGAAGCCTTGGAAACATACAAACACAATGAATATAAGACTGAATTAATATCAAACTTGGAAGACGGAACGATTACTTTTTGTGATCATGCTAACTTTTTTGATTTGTGTCGTGGTGGTCATATTCCGAATACTGGAATGATAAAAGCCATGAAAATAATGAGTGTTGCCGGAGCATATTGGCGCGGTAATGAGAAAAACAAGCAGTTGACTCGTGTTTACGGAGTTTCATTTCCAAAACAAAAAGATCTTACAGAGTACTTAGAATTACTTGAAGAAGCTAAACGCAGAGATCATAGAAAACTAGGTAAAGAACTTGAATTGTTTGCTTTCTCTCAAAAAGTTGGTCAAGGTTTACCATTATGGTTACCAAAAGGTGCTGCTTTGAGAGATAGACTGGAACAATTCTTGAAAAAAGCACAGAAGAAAGCAGGATACGAGCAAGTTGTTACACCCCATATTGGACAGAAAGAACTCTATGTAACCTCTGGACATTATGCTAAATATGGAGCTGATAGTTTTCAACCAATTACGACTCCTGCAGAAGGCGAAGAGTTTTTGTTGAAACCTATGAACTGTCCTCATCATTGTGAAATTTACAACACTAAACCTTGGTCATACAAAGATTTACCAAAGCGTTATGCTGAATTTGGAACTGTATATAGATATGAACAAAGTGGCGAATTGCATGGATTGACTCGTGTAAGAGGATTTACTCAAGATGATGCTCATATTTTTTGCACACCCGATCAATTAGATCAAGAATTCAAAAATGTTATTGATTTAGTATTATATGTATTTGGCTCATTAGGATTCGATAATTTTACAGCTCAAATATCGCTTCGAGATCAAGAAAACAGAGATAAATATATAGGTAGTGATGAAAACTGGGAAAAAGCAGAAAATGCAATTATCAACGCTGCTGCTGACAAAGGGTTAAACACAGTTGTTGCTTATGGCGAAGCTGCATTTTATGGTCCAAAATTGGATTTCATGGTAAAAGATGCTTTGGGAAGACAATGGCAATTAGGAACGATTCAAGTTGATTATAATTTACCCGAACGATTTGAATTGACTTATAAAGGCTCTGACAATGAACTTCATACTCCAGTAATGATTCATAGAGCTCCATTTGGATCAATGGAACGTTTTATAGCAATTTTAATTGAGCATACAGCAGGAAATTTCCCTCTTTGGCTTATGCCAGAACAAGCGTTAATCTTGTGTTTAAGTGATAAATATGAAAATTATGCTAAAAAAGTTTTAAATCTGCTAGAAAATCACGACATTCGCGCCCAAATTGACAACAGAAATGAGTCGATTGGAAGAAAAATTAGAGATGCAGAAATGCAAAAAACTCCATTTATGTTAATAATAGGTGAAGAAGAAGAGATAAACAATACCATTTCTATTCGACGTCATGGGCAAGAAGGAAAAGGAAATGTTACAGTTACAATTGAAGAATTTGCCTCAATTGTAAATGAAGAGATAAGCAAAACATTAAAAGTATTTACAGTTTAATTAAAATAATAAAGCCATAGCAATTAGAAACAACAGAGGTTATCAACCTCGAGTAGAAAAAAAAGATGAACACCGAATAAATAATTTTATTCGTGTGCCTGAAGTACGTCTTGTTGGAGACAATGTAGAACCAGGTATTTTTAAAACAGCAGATGCTATGCGTCTTGCAGACCAATTTGAATTAGATTTGGTAGAGATTTCGCCTAATGCTGAACCACCAGTATGTAAAATTATGGACTATAAAAAGTTCGTTTACATGCAGAAAAAGCGAGATAAAGAATTAAAAGCTAAATCAACACAAATCGTAGTAAAAGAAATTCGTTTTGGTCCGCAAACAGATGAGCACGATTATGAATTTAAAAGAAAAAATGCTGAAAAATTCCTTAAAGAAGGATCTAAATTGAAAGCATTTGTGTTCTTTAAAGGACGTTCAATAATCTATAAGGAGCAAGGTCAAATATTATTATTACGTTTGGCTCAAGATCTTGAAGATCATGGAAAAGTTGAAGCTTTACCAGTTCTTGAAGGTAAAAGAATGATAATGTACATTGCGCCTAAGAAGAAAAAATAAGACTGTTAAAAGTTGGAAGTTGGAAAGTCATAAGATCCTTGAGGTCTTTAAGACTCTCGACATTTGACTCTAGACTCAAAATAGTAAGTAAGTTAAATTTAAATAAATTAGGAAAATTATGCCTAAAATGAAAACAAAATCTAGTGCCAAGAAACGATTTAAAGTTACTGGTTCTGGAAAAATTAAGAGAAAGCACGCTTTCAAAAGTCACATTTTGACCAAGAAATCTAAAAAGCGTAAATTAGCTTTAACTCATTCTGCTTTGGTTCACAAAACAGATATGAAAAGCATTAAACAACAATTAAGAATTATCTAAAAATTGTAAAATTGTAAATCGTATAATGTAAAAATGTCACTGACAGCTATACAATATACAAAACTACAAATACAGTCTTAAAGATTTCTTTCGGTTAAAACAATTTTAAATAACCTTGGAGTACGGCCATAAGTTCCCTTGATTTAATTCGGGACGCCTGCTACAAAAAAACAAGAAAATTATGCCAAGATCAGTAAATTCAGTTGCTAAAAGAGCAAGAAGAAAAAAGATAATGAAGCAAGCCAAAGGTTTCTTTGGTCGTCGTAAAAACGTTTGGACTGTTGCTAAAAACGCAGTTGAAAAAGCGATGGTTTATGCTTATCGCGATAGAAAACAAAACAAGAGAAACTTTCGTGCTCTATGGATTATGCGTATTAACGCTGGTGCAAGATTAGAAGGATTAAGTTACTCTCAATTCATGGGTAAAGTGAAAGCTAACGGTATCGAATTGAACCGTAAAGTTCTTGCAGATTTAGCGATGAATCACCCAGAAGCTTTTAAAGCTGTCGTGAATAAAGTAAAATAAAAAACGTTTGTACAACCAGTTTAACTTACTTACATAAAGAAAATCCCAATTGAAAGATTGGGATTTTTTTTATATAACAAAATAATTACGTTTACTTAATTTTCAATTAACAATTCTATAATAAACTTTGTGATAATTAAATTATATGACAAAAAACGAAAAACAATTATGGGATAAAATTTCTCAATTTAATTTTAACGATGAAGGAAACGATTTCAAATTTTCAGATCGTTTAGCAAGAGAAAACAATTGGTCTCTCAATTATGCGAAAAAAGTGATAGAAGAATATAAAAAGTTTCTGTTTTTATGTTGTGTCACAACTACAGGAATAATACCTTCAGACCAAGTAGATCAAGCTTGGCATCTACATTTAACTTACACAAAATCATATTGGATAGATTTATGCAAAAACACTTTAGAGAAAGAAATTCATCATAATCCAACCAAAGGAGGAATCTCTGAAGCCATTAAATTTGATTTCTTTTATTCGAAAACTAATGAAGATTACAAAATAATTTTCAATGCAGAACCACCAGTAACGATTTGGCCAAATAATGAAAATCGATTCAGTGACATTCATTTTAAACGAATCAATACATCTCAAAATTGGATTATCAAAAAACCAACCGGGAAACAAAAAAGCGTTTTTTATACAGTAATTGTTTCACTTACTTCTTCCTTCTTTATACAAGCAACTAGTCAAAATACAAACTCAATTCCTACAATAATACTTATAATAGCCGTTGCCTTAATTTTATATTTAGCTAGAAATGGTAAAAACAACAAAAATGGAGGCTCGGGTTGTTCTTCTGGATGTTCAACAGATTCTGGACAAAGTGGATGCTCAGGACATAGCGGTTGCTCTGGAGATGGTGGATGTTCTAGTGGTTGTGGTGGTTGTGGCGGTGGAGATTAAATATTAGCCAAAAACTTCTTCTTTATCTCCATCAAAACTCGCAAAAACCATACTAGGATGCGAATCTTGGTGAAACATATTTCCGTTTTTATCAATGGCAATAGCTCCGGCAAAACCATCATAAGGCTTTAATTCGGAAAATGTTTTTTCAAAAGCTATATTTAAAGAATATCCGTCGGTTACGCGAGTTACAATTTTGGCAGCAGTTGCATTACTTACAATATCTTCGCCTACTCCAGTCAAACTCACTCCACAAAATTCATTCACATAATTTCCAGCAACAGTTGCACTATCAGATATTCTTCCAGGAATTTCAAATCCTTTTCCTCCTGTAGAAGTCGCCGCAGCAAGATTTCCTTCTTTATCTAATGCCACACAGCCTACAGTTCCTGTTCCGGTTGCAGCTAGTTTTGCTTCATATTCGGCTTTGCGTTGTGGAATTTCTGTAGAAAATTTTTCAAATCCGTGTTGTCTTGCAAAATTAGTTGCACCACTTCCTCCCAAAACTCTATCGTCAACTTTCATCAAAACTTGAGCAACTTGAATCGGATTTTTGACTTCTTCAATATTAATAACACCGCTAAATTTCGATGTTTTTCCATCCATTAAAGAAGCACTCATTCTAATTTTTCCATCACTTTGAATCTGAGAACCAATTCCTGCATTAAACAACGCATCGTCTTCTAATAAAGAAACTGCAAAAACGACCGTTTCAACTGCCGAATGAGTTTGCAAATAAGCATACGACTCTTTTACAATTCGCAACAAAGCTTCTTGCTTAGCAACTTTAGTTTCATGATTAGTAGAAGATTCTGAAAAAAAACCGCCATGAATTATTATTTTCATCTTTGATATTAGATTTTAAATATTAGATATCAGATATCAGATATCTAATGTTTTATATGAAATTAAACGTATTGTGAAGATTTAATAGTCATTTTAAAAGTATCTAAATCAAAAGTGTCATTTTTACTCATTACGTGCGTAACCAAATGATTTATTGATATAGGCTGACCTAATTCTACTTGTGTTAGATTGGTGTCTTTTACTTCGCGACCGTCAACTAAAATAACTAATCCTGAACCAATTGCTTCCATTTGACGACCATTTAAAATCAACAAACCAGTATCTTCTCCAAGACCAATTCCAAGTACTTTTGGATTTCCAACCACGGCTTGAAATAATCGCCCAATTCGTCCGCGTTGTACAAAGTGGGTGTCAATAATTACACCATCAATAAGCCCTAATCCTGATGTGATTTTCACCTCACCTTTCAACAAAGCTTCACTACTACTTCCTTGATATATCATATTATTAGAAGCAGCAGCAGCACCAGCAGAAGTTCCTGCATAAATAAAATCTTCGTTTTGATATTTATCTAATAAAATATCGTGAAATGGCGTTCCTCCTAGTATAGAAGTCAATCTTAGTTGATCTCCACCGGTAAACATAACTACATCTGCAGCTTTCAATCGGGCTAAAATAACTGGATCCATTGCTTCTTCACGACGCACAATATCCAAAACATCAACATTATTCGCTCCCAAATAACTTAATGCTTTAACATATTCTGGTCCTATTTCTTTTGGAATTTTTGACGCAGTTGTGATTACCTCAATTCTAGAAAGTTCCTTATTTTTAGATTCCTTAATTACTCTTTTCAAAATACCCTCTTCAAAGAAATTCAAATTCTTCGGAGCATTTCTATCTAAATCTGTTTCGGTAAAACTACCCTTATCGACAGCACCACCAATTATTATTAATTTTCCTCGTATGTTCATTTTGTAAAAATAAATAAAAAGATATAACTTGCAATTAATGACCTCTTTTTTTTCAAATAATTTATAACCAATAAAAGTTGATAATTTTAGTCGAAATAAATTTTGCCAACCAATTAAAAAAATCTATTTTAGTTGAATTATATCTAAATTTTTTAACAAAAACACTATACTATTCTAACTATTTTATAGAATCTTATTAAAATTTATTTATTAAAACATTAATTATCAACTTATTATTATAATTCAAACCTTCTGTTTTTATGAAAATCGATAAAATTCAAGCATTACGTGGACCAAATATTTGGAGTGTACAAAGAAAAAAACTAATCCAAATGCGATTGGATTTGGAAGAAATGGAAGAACGACCTACAAATAAAATTGAAGGTTTTCGTGAACGAATTGAAGCTATGTTTCCTACAATGATAGAACATCGTTGCTCTGAAGGTTGCCGTGGTGGATTCTTTTCGAGAGTAGAAAGAGGCACTTGGATGGGACACGTCATTGAACACATTGCTTTAGAAATTCAAACCCTTGCCGGAATGGAAACTGGTTATGGAAGAACTCGAGAAACAAAAACTCCAGGTGTTTACAACGTAGTTTTTAGTTACACCGAAGAAAATGTAGGAATGTTCGCTGCAGAAAGTGCTGTTGCCATTGCCGAATCATTAATTGCAGGAACTGATTATGATGTAGAAGGTGATATTCAAAAAATGCGTGAAATTCGTGAACGTGTACGTCTAGGTCCATCAACTGGAAGTATTGTTGAAGAAGCCGTTGCAAGAGATATTCCCTGGATTCGTCTAGGAACAAATTCACTTGTACAACTAGGTTATGGCATCAATCAAATGCGTTTTCAGGCAACTATTACTTGTAAAACGAGTAGCATTGCTGTAGATATTGCTTGCAATAAAGAGCAAACTAAAAAAATGTTAGATGCAGCATCCATTCCTGTTGCAAATGGCGGAATTTGTGTTGACGAAGAAGATTTAGAAGGTATTATCAATAAAATTGGTTATCCTATAGTACTAAAACCATTGGATGGAAATCATGGAAAAGGCGCCTCTATTAATGTGAAAAATTATAAAGATGCAGTAGATGGTTTAGCTTACGCAAAAAAATACAGTCATAGAGTTATTGTAGAAAAGTTTATTACTGGTTACGATTTTAGAGTTTTAATTATCGATAATAAATTGGTTGCTGCTGCCAAAAGAGAACCTGCTCACGTAAAAGGAAATGGATCTAACACCATTCAACAATTAATTGATGAAACAAATCTTGATCCAAAACGTGGTTATGGTCACGAAAATGTACTAACTCAAATTGATGTTGATAGAGATACAACCGATTTATTAGAAAAATTAGGCTACACTTTAGAAACAATTCCTAGAAAAGATGAAGTAGTTTATTTAAAATCGACAGCCAATTTAAGTACTGGCGGAACTTCTGTTGATGTTACAGACATGATGCATCCTGAAAACATTTTCCTTTGCGAACGTATCTCAAGAGTAATCGGATTGGATATTTGTGGTGTTGATATTATGGCAGAAAACCTAACACAACCATTAAAAGAAAATGGCGGTTGTATTCTAGAAGTCAATGCTGCACCAGGATTTCGTATGCACTTAGCACCAAGTGAAGGTTTACCAAGAAACGTAGCTGCACCAGTTATTGACATGCTTTATCCTCCAGGAAAACCAAGTAGAATTCCGATTATTGCAGTTACTGGAACAAACGGAAAAACTACTACAACTAGACTTATCGCTCATATTGTTAAAAATAATGGCTATAAAGTTGGTTTCACAACATCTGACGGAATTTATGTTCAAAATCACATGATGGAAAAAGGTGATACTACTGGACCAATTTCTGCCGAATATATTTTAAAAGATCCTACAGTTGAATTTGCAGTTTTAGAAACGGCTCGTGGCGGAATTCTTCGTGCTGGACTGGGCTTTAGCAGATGTGATATCGGAATTATAACCAACATTCAAGAAGACCATTTAGGATTATCAGACATTCATACTCTTGACGATTTAGCTCGTGTAAAAGCAACCGTTGTTAGAAGCATTAAAAAAGATGGTTGGGCAATTTTAAATGCCGAAGACGATCAATGTTTGAAAATCGCAAACGAATTGAGCTGCAATATTGCCTATTTCTCTATGGATGAGAACAATCCAAAAGTAGTTCAATTTGCCAAAGAAGGAAAAATTGTAGCAGTTTACGAAAACGGATTCATCACAATTAAAAAAGGCGAGTGGAAAATTAGAGTTGAACGCGCTACACATGTACCATTAACCATGGGCGGAAAAGCTAGGTTTATGATTGCCAATGTTCTGGCTGCAACTTTAGCAGCCTATTTACAAGGATTTAAAACCGAAGATATTAGTTTGTCGCTTCAAACATTTATTCCAAGTGCAGCTCAAACTCCAGGAAGAATGAATATCTTTGAATTTAAACGTTTTAAAGTATTAATTGATTTTGCACACAATCCCTCTGGATATAAAGGTGTCGAAGAATATTTAAGCAGTGTTGAGGCTACCAAAAAAATAGGAATTATTGCCGGAGTTGGTGATCGTCGTGATGAAGACATTAAAGAATGTGCGACAATTGCTGCACGAATGTTTGACCATATTATTATCCGTCAAGAAAAATACTTAAGAGGTAGAACCGAAGAAGAAATTATCGGACTTATCATGGAAGGTATCGCTGCTTCTGGACGAACGGTTACTCACGAAATTATTAGTAAAGAAGTAGAAGCCATTAAACACGCCATTGATAATGCCGAAGATGGAACATTTATTACAGCTTTAAGCGATGTTGTTACTAATGCAATTAATATTGTACAAGAATATTTGGACAAAGAAAACGAAGAAGGAAATATTTAAAAAATAAATATCAATTTATGAAATCCCAAATTCCAATATGGTTTTTGGGATTTTTTTTATCATACAACTATAAAATCATAACTTACATTATAGAATTAATTAATATCAGTTAAGATGTTATTTATTTTTAGTAAATTGCAGTAGCAAACATTTAATAACTAAACAATTAAACGTCATGACAATTAACAAACTTGTTCATTTACACTTTATTTCGTTGTATGTAGTTGTTGTAATTTTATTTTTAATTGTTATCTACAAACAATTAAAAAACAAAAAAGGGCCAAAGGAACTTTCCATAGAAAAATATCATGCTACCATGACTAGTGAAATGGAAGAAGTTACCGATAAAATAAAAACTATGTTCAATATTTGGCCATTTGTAAGTGAATTAAAAAGAGTCAAAATATTACCCAATAAAATCAATGAAAGTAAACTAGTACACAAAGGCTTTAGGGATGTTAATGACGAATTTGAACACATTTTACTTACCACAGAAAAAGAAAATAATTACCTTGTAATTGTTGTTGACAGAACAAAAAAGAAAGCAAAAGGCTACTTCAAGCTTAATTTAGATACTGAATACGATTTGACAGCGACATAGTTTATGAGCGTTAATCAACACAAATAAGGTTCTTGGTTTCTATTTAAAAAAGCTTCATGTTTTTATCTTGATGTCAACTGCAGTACTTCTTTTGTTAGAATTTTAATATTAATTTGCTTAAATAACAAAGAGAAAAATCAAAATATTTCTAGTTCATTTTCTTATATTTCAAGATTAGCAAACGATATTCAATAGTAATTTCTTAGCAAATACAGAGAACGAAATATACCGGTTTCTTAGGATAAAAAGTAAGTGCCTTGATAAATAATTGGAGACAAAAAACTACAATTTAATCTACTTATCTGATGAATTTATTTGCTACTTCAGCATTACTTATACTATTTCCGTTACTTTTTCAACTAATTTATAGAAGTAAAGCACTATACAAAACTACTTTCATAGCCTTTGAATATTGCACATTAATTAGTTGTTTCAGCCAATTTATTGCTATCTATAGAGGTTTGAAAATGGAACCAATGATACCAGAAATCAAAAAATAAATTGTGGTATGCCTACAGCTGCACTTTTTGATTTTGGATTTTTTATGCTACTTTTACTTTTAGTTACAATAGTTATACAAATCCTACTTCGTAAAAGAAGAAATAAAAATAAATCATAACTACAATAAAAATCATTTTATTTGTAATAATTCGAAACCAATAATACTATGAATTTTTTCAAAAAAATATTCTCTTCTAATAAGGAAGAAAATAACCATAACAAAAGTAGTCAAGAACAAACTGGCATCAAAGAGATTTTTACTGATGAATATTTTGCAAAACGCTACAACGAAATAAATATTGATAACGAAAAAAATATAGTTGAGGGTTGTTTTAAAATGATTGAAAGTTATTATTTGGATAATAAAATAGAGCGCAACGATCAAAATACTATAAATCATCCAGCCAATTTAGACCAAATTGTAGAAAACGGAATGGGTTTTCACTTGTATTGCAAGTCGTTTAATCAAGAAGACAGTCAAATAATTTTTATGTTGGCGTATGCTTTTGCTGAATTTTTAATTAAAAACAACAACTTCAAGTTTTATAAAGACAGTGAACCAGAATTTCCAATGCGATCAATGACTTTAAAACTCGACATTAATGGAGCCGTTTTATCGTTATACCCATTTGAATATGCATTAAAAGTGCTAAATAACGAGTCGAAATTTGAGTCTTTACATGACAAAATAAAGGATCAAACTCAAAACATGCCCAATATGAAAGACGATTTTATGAATAATTTAAAGGAAAAAATCAATAACTAATGAAACAACTTCACCAATTAATTTACCAATTAGAATCTAAAATTGAATTGCATGACAAAATAAATCCGTCGGTATCCACTTCAACTATTGGTTGGCAAATTGAACACAGCTTTATAACTATATATAAAGTTGTAAATGTTGTGAAAAATTCAAATCCAAAAGAGTATAAATGGAAATTTAATAAAAATAAAATACTTATTTCTATACTTGGTTTTTTTCCACGAGGCAAAGCCAATGCTCCAAAAATTGTTCTACCAGATGAAATCATAACCAAGGAATCTATAAAAAGTAGTTTAGAAAAAGTAAAAACTACACTAGTCGAATGGGATTCATTAGATAAAAATGCTCATTTTCAACATCCATTTTTCGGAAATTTGAATAAAAAATCAACAATGTGGTTTCTAAATATGCATACTAAACATCATTTAAAAATTGTAAATGATATTTGTAACAAAAATTAATTTCTAGTGTCTATTATAGTAAATCATCAATTATGAAAAAAATCACACTTTTTATTATTTTATTTCTTAATACTTTAACGGTATTTAGTCAATCGCAAAAAATTGTAATGGACGATGTTGATCATTTTTGGATTGCATTTGATAGTGTCAAAATTCAACCTAACAAAGACAAAAAAATAGATGTCATGAAGCGTCTTTACTTTGATAAAGGTTCTGAAGGTTTAAAAGCATTTGTAGAGGAACGTCATGCATCTCCTGAAATTTTAGTGAATTTAATTTTAGAATTACCGAAATATTGGGAGTCACTTCGTCCAAGAATGAAGCTTTTAAAAGAGAAAAAAGAACAACTTGAAATTAAAATTCTTACGTTTAAAAAAATATATCCTGATCTAAAAGATTCAAAAATTTATTTTCTAATTGGAAGAATTAATTCGGGTGGAACTACTCAAAAAGACAAAGTTTTAATTGGTAGCGAGATTGCACTTGGAGATAAATCTGTTATTACATCTGATTTTGATGGTAATTGGCTACGAGAAATTTTTGACGCATCCGATGACAATAGATTAGTGAGTTTAAATATTCATGAATATGTACACACACAACAAAAATTAGAAAACGAAAACAAGACTAATTTACTTGGAAATGCAATTCTTGAAGGTGCGTGCGATTTTATTTCAGAATTAGTTTGCGGCAATTATTCAACTAATTATATTCCGTTTTATCAAAAAAACGAATTAGAAATTTGGTCTGTTTTTTACAATGAAATGAACGGAAAAGCAAAATCAAATTGGATTGGAACAGGTGGAAATCCATTATTACCTTGTTCCGATTTGGGTTATGCAATAGGATACAAAATTTGTAAAAATTACTATAATAATTCAAAAAACAAACAACTTGCAATCAAAGAAATAATCGAATTAGATTATGAAAATGAAATTGCTGTTGCAAACTTTTTTGAAAAATCAGGATATGAAAAGCATTTAAAATCAATTGGTTTTAAGCCAAATACAAAAAAAACAATTGAAGGATTTATTCAAAATAAAGAAACTATAACTTTCATTTTTGATTTGTCAAAAAAAATTGTTGGAAACGGAAATAACCAAACTAAAATTTTCACAAAAGAAGATCTTGAAAATATAAAAACAATAAATGTAGCTGGGGATTTCAACAAATGGGATTTCAAAAATCCAGAATTCAAACTTACCAAAACGGCAAATAATTCTTATCAAATTACAGTTCAAAAAAGCAAAATTGGAGTAAAAGATTACAAAGGTTATTTCAAATTTGTAATTGATGAACAATATTGGATTGAACCTCAATTTAAAACTACCAATAAAGGTTCAGCAGATAGTAACTCAACAAATTTATATTTAACAATAAATTAAATTTTAATCCAAGAATAGTTCAAAGCAATTGTTTCATAAAAATTTAATTTAGCATTAGATTTCTCAGATAAATATAAGACCTTTGCACACTTTTATTTAAGGACTTATTATATGAAGAAAAAAATAGAAATATTAGCTCCTGCTAAAGATTTAATTCATGGAATGGCAGCAATAAATAGCGGTGCCGATGCCGTTTATATTGGCGCGCCACAATTTGGAGCTCGTTCCAACGCTACCAATTCTATTGAAGATGTGGCAGAATTAGTAAAATATGCCCATTTATTTAACGCCCAAGTTTTTGTAGTTATCAATACTATATTGTATGATAACGAATTAGAAACGTGTCGAAAAATGATTTTCGAATTGTATGCTATTGGTGTTGATGCACTTATCGTTCAAGACATGGCAATTATGGAAATGGATTTACCTCCAATAGTTCTTCATGCAAGTACGCAAGCCAATAATCGTGACGCACATAAAATAAAATTCTTGAAAGATGCCGGAATGAAACGTGTTGTCTTGGCGCGCGAATTGAATTTACATCAAATAAAAGAAATCAGCGAAGCAAGTGATGTTGAATTAGAATTCTTTGTAACTGGTGCCTTATGCGTTTCCTTCAGCGGAAATTGCTACATGAGTGTTGCCAATGGTGAACGTTCAGCCAATCGTGGTTCGTGCGCACAAAATTGTCGTTTGCCCTACAATTTAATTGATGGTCACGGCGATACTTTAATAAAAAACAGTCACTTACTTTCTATAAAAGATTTTGATGTTTCTGATCAAATTCCGAATCTAATTGAAGCCGGAGTTATTTCATTTAAAATTGAAGGTCGTTTGAAAGACATTGTTTATGTAAAAAATAATGTTTCCTACTTACGTCAAAAATTAGATGCTTTTCTAGAACAAAATGGCGATAAATACGCTAAAGCTTCCTCAGGAAAATGCACGTTTACCTTTGATTCTTCGCTAGATAAAAGTTTCAATCGTGGTTATACCGATTATTTTGTAAACGAAAGACATCAATCAATAGGTTCGTGGGAAAGTCCAAAATCTAAAGGTCAATACATTGGAAAACTAATTAAAACAGTTGGAAAATCGTATGAAATTGAAAATGGAAATTTATTAAATAATGGCGATGGACTTTGCTTTATAAACGAAAATAACGAAGCCGACGGAATTTATGTAAATCGTGCCGAAAACGGATTTGTTTTTCCAAATGTTCTTAAAGAAATTAAAGACGGAACTTTCATTTACCGAAATAATGATGCTGCTTTTATCAAAATTGTAGAACGTGAAGATAGTGCGGTTAGAAAAATTAGTACTTCATTATTGTTATTTGAAAACGAAAATGGTTTCGAATTAACTGCTACTGATGAAGACGGAAATGTGAGTTCAGTAACCTTAGTTCATACAAAAGAAACTACAAAAAATAACGAATCTATAGAAGAAAACTTTAAAATAAACTTAGCAAAAACTGGTTTTACACCTTATGTTGCCGATGAAATAAGTGTTGTTTTCTCTCAAAATTGGTTTCTTCCTATTTCAAAAATTAATGAAATGCGAAGAACAGTTTTCGAACAATTGTCAGAAATTAGATTAGTAAATTATCATAGAGAAGAACATCAATTGGTAAAAACATCACATCCTTATCCAGAAACTAAATTGGATTTCATGTACAATGTAGCCAATAAATTAGCAAGAAAATTCTATGAACGTCATGGCGTAACCGAAATTGAAAAAGCATTTGAATTACAATGGGATCCAGGAAAATCACGCGTAATGACAACTAAATATTGCATTAAATACGAATTAGAAAAGTGTCCGAAATATCATAAAGATACGATGGAAACCAAACTAAAAGAACCATTAGTATTAAAACAAGGCGAATTAGAATACAAACTAAAATTCAACTGCAAACCATGCGAAATGGAAATTTGGGAAAAAGACGCCGAATTTGAAATCGAAGAAGATTAAAATATATAAATAACTTAAATAAGTACTTATTTAAGTTATTTTTTTTTTACTTTTGATAAAAATAAAACTATGAAAGTTATAAATTATACTGATTTACGTTTAAATCTAAAAAAATGGATGGACAGTGTGACAGACGATAGTGAAGAAATTATAGTAAAGCGAAAAGACAATAAAGACTTAGTTTTAATTTCACTAGACGAATACAACTCTTTAAATGAAACCAACTATTTATTGTCGGGAAAAAACAGAGAAATCTTATTGAATTCTGTTAAAGATGTTAGAGAAAATAAAGGTTTAATTCAAAATGATTTAATTGAATTATGATTCTTTCTTGGCAAAATCAAGCATGGGAAGATTATCTTTTTTGGCAAAAAAAGGACAAATCAAAACTTAAAAGAATCAATGAATTAATAAAATCTTGTCTACGAACTCCTTTAGAAGGAATTGGAAATCCTGAAAGTTTAAAACACGATCTACAAGGTTTTTGGTCTAGAAGAATTGATTCAGAACACAGGTTAGTTTACACTTTTCAAAATAATAACATTATCATCGTATCTTGCAGATACCATTATTAAATAAAATTATGAATAAAAAAATCATACTGTTCTTCAGTTTATTTCTTGCGATTTCAACTCAAGCACAATTAAAGAAAATCACGCTAGAAGACGGAGTTCTTCAACAAGGAAGAAAATTTGGAGCCGATAAACTAACTGGTTTTCAGTGGATTCCAAACACAAACAAATACGTTTATTATACTGATGCTTGGAGCAAAATGATGTCGGCAACTACAACCGATGCAAAAACTGCTGAACTAGTAACTTTATCCAATGTAAATGCTGCTTTAGGAACTAAACTTAAAAATTTCATAGGCACACAGTGGATTGATGCAACTACAATCTTAGTATCAGATAATGGCAAATATTTCACTTATTCGTTAACTTCCAAATCTGGAAAAAACATTCAAATCGCTTCTGAAAATGCAGACAATCAAACTTTTGATTCAAAAAAAGAAAACTTGGCTTTTACAGAAGAGAACAATTTGTACTTCTTTAATAAAAATAAGGACAAAGTTGCTGTAACTTCCAATTCTGATAAAAATATTGTTTCAGGACAAACAATTTCTAGAAGTGAATTTGGAATTTCTAATGGAATTTTTTGGTCACCAAAATCAACTTACTTGGCTTTTTACCAAAAAGATGAAACCGAAGTTGCCGATTATCCATTATTAGATATTACTGAAACTCCAGGTAAATTGGTGAATCTAAAATATCCAATGATTGGCCAAAAATCTGAAAAGCCAAGTGTTGGAATTTATAATTTAGCTTCAGGAAAAACAATTTTTATTGCACCAAAAAGTGGTAATGTAAATGATTATTTAACCAATCTTTCTTGGTCATCAGATGAGAAATATATTTTGATTGCCGAATTAAATCGCGGTCAAAACGATATGAGTTTAAATGTTTATGATGCAAACACTGGTGTTTTTGTTAGAACAATTTTGAACGAAAAAAACTCTAATTGGGTAGAACCAGAGCACGATGCTTATTTTCCAAATGCCAATTCTAATAATTTTATTTGGTTTAGCGAAAAAGACGGTTTCCAAAACCTATACTACTACTCTATCGAAGGAAAATTGATTAAGCAATTAACAAACAATAAATTTCCAGCAAGAGAAATTATTGGATCAAATCCAGCAGGAACCGAAATTTATTTCAAAGCAACTGGCGAAATCGGGACCAATATGTTGGTTTACAAAGTTGATTTAAAAGGAAAACAAACCTTGATTACTAAAGATTTGGGCGTTCACAATGTTATAGTTTCTACAGATGGAAATTGGTTTTTTGATGAATATTCTAATCATTCCACACCATCAAAATCATTATTGTACAATAAGAATTTGAAAGCAACGACTTTGTTAGAAAGCAAAAACAAATATGAAGGTTATGAAATGGGAACCGCAGAAATCAAAACAATAAAATCTGCCGATGGAACAACCGATTTATTTACAAGATTAATTAAACCAAGTAATTTTGATGCAACAAAAAAATATCCAGTTTTGGTTTATGTTTATGGTGGTCCGCATGCACAATTGGTAACAAATTCGTTTTTGGACGGCGCCAATTTATGGATGTATTGGATGGCAGAACAAGGTTATTTGGTATTTACAGTTGACAATCGCGGTTCAGATAATAGAGGATTTGCTTTTGAAAGTGTCATTCACGGAAGGTTGGGTGTTAACGAAATGGACGATCAATTAAAAGGCGTAGAATACTTAAAATCATTACCTTATGTTGACGGAAATCGTTTGGCAGTTCACGGATGGAGTTTTGGTGGATTCATGACAACATCGTTAATGCTAAGAAAACCAGATACTTTTAAAGTTGGTGTTGCTGGCGGACCAGTTACCGATTGGAAATGGTATGAAATTATGTATGGCGAGCGTTATATGGATACGCCAGATGAAAATCAGAAAGGTTTTGACGAAGCAAGCACTTTAAATTATGTAAACAACCTTAAAGGAAAACTACTTTTAATTCATGGTACAAGTGACGATACAGTGGTAATGCAACACAATTTAGCGTTAGTGAAAAAATTTATTGAAGCAGGAAAACAAGTAGATTTCTTTCCTTATCCAATGGCAAAACACAATGTTCAAGGAAAAGACAGAGTACATTTGATGACCAAAGTTTTGAATTATGTAATTGATAATAATAAGTAAAACCTAATTATACAAGTGAAAGCCAGTCATAATGATTGGCTTTTTTTATGTATTTTCGCAATAATTAAAAAAAAGCTATGATCACTATACCATTATTATTACTAATTTTTATTGTTTATACGTTTTTCAAATCTTATAATTCAATTATCAAACAACGAAATCAAGTTGAAAATGCACTTGCAAGTACCGATGTTTTATTGAAAAAGAGATATGATTTAATTCCGAATTTAGTAAGTTCTGTTAAACAATACATGCAATTTGAAGAAAGTACATTAAGTAAAATTGTGTCTTTAAGATCTTCCTTAATGGATAAATCTGGAACGGAAGAAGCTAGAATGAAACAAGATACCGAATTGACTTCATTACTAGGAAAAGTTATGGTTTCTATAGAAAATTATCCCGATCTAAAATCGAATTCCAACATGCTTCATTTGCAACAATCGTTAATGGAAATTGAAGAACAAATTTCGGCAGCAAGACGAAGTTACAACGCTAGCGTGATGCAATACAACAATACAATTGAAACAGTACCTTCTAATATTGTTGCAAATTTTATGAGCGCAAAAAGAAAAACTTCGTTCGAAATTAGTTCTTCAGAAAGAGAAACTGTATCTGTAAAAGAGTTGTTCAATGGAAACTAATTATATATTTGACGAAAAAAAGTTTGATGCACTTTTAAACGAATTAGAGAGTAAAAGACAAGAAGGTGCAACAATAATCAATAGAAATTCTAAAGAAAACAGAAAGGATAATTTTACTATGTTCTTTGGTTTTATTGGCGCTTCAGTTGTTGGTTTTATTGCTTTTTTTGTGATAATGGTGATTGCATTGTTGGGTTGTTTATTTTTAACAATGGTTTTTGACACACCAATATTTATGTTTTTGGTGTTCATTATTGCAGGAATTCTTTTAGTTTCTGGATTTTTGATTCCGATTCTATTGTTTCGAAAAAAATTCATGAGAGTGAAAACAAAGCAAGATGAAAACCAAGTAATATCTAAAGAATATTATTTCACCATTAAAGAAAAAATTATAAGTGAAATCATAAAATCATTCAATTCGTCATTTGAATACAATCCTAAGAAAGCCATTTCTAGATTTGACTTTGAACAAATGCAAGTCTATGATAGTACTTTTCTTTTCTCAAATGGCTATTCTGGCGAAGATTATATTTCGGGAATGGTTGGAAATACACAGGTAGAATTTTGTGAATTTACAACAGGAAGAGTTTCTGGATTGTTTATGGTTGCTAATTTTAATAAGAATTTTAAAGAAACAACGAAAGTATTAACCAAAGTTTGGAAAAAAACGTCATTAGATATTGGCGGAATTCTTGATGGAACTAATTTCACAGAAACTACTGGAAACTATGATCAATATCAAAAAAACAGAAATTTCTATAGAACTCAAAAACTTGAGGATGTTATTCTAGAAAATACAATGTTTAATAGTCTTTTTGATGTTTACAGTTCCAATCAAATTGAGGCAAGATACATATTATCTACAGCTTTGATTGAGCGAATTTTAAATTTCAAAAAAAGGTATAACTACGATATGAATTTTGTTTTTATAGATTCTAAAATGTATTTTACCATCAATTGGGGTGCAAATATGATGGAACCTTATGATATTTCTGTGAGTTTGAAAGATGTAAAACTTGATTTGATTAAAGAAACCCATCAAGAACTTAAACATTGTATAGAAATTATCGATGCGCTAAATATCAATAATGAACTTTGGTATTCTAGATAAATAATCTCAAAAACTAAAGCTTACCTATTTAAATTAATTCAATTGCTCCTGAAAAACTTCCAATAAATAATCGGGAGAAATCATTTTTGTTGGTGATTGTTCCATTGCTTTAAGAACACGTTTTATTGCAAAAGGGTTTAATCCCATATTAATTCCTATTTCATGAATTGCAATATTCTCTTTTTCATGTAAAACGCCGTCACAATGCATCAACAAAGCCAATCTATAAAATTGTTGAATACGTTCAAACTCATTTTTAATAATTTCAGTTCTTAGTTCCTGATGAAAAAGCTGATCAAACGTAGCTTTATCAATTCCCAATTGTACAGCAATCATTGATAAAAAAAGATATTCTTTATCGTGAAGTTTTCCGTCTATTTGAGCAAAAGAAATCATATCAGAAAGCAGACTCAATTTTTGTATTTTTGTAGGCATAGGTTGATTTTATTTTCAGCTAAATTAGTATTTATTTATAAAACATTAAAATTTATCATTTTGAAAAATATAATTTTCGTTTTTTCACTCTTTTTTTATACGTTTATATTTGCACAAACCACCTCAGGAAATGCAGAAATAACAAAGCAAAGCACGGCAAGCAAACAAGTTTCTACTTTTATAATAGAAGCTCCACAATTGAAAACTTCAAAGAAAATTTGGGTATATCTTCCAAAGAATTATGGCGCTTCAACTAAGAAATTTCCTGTAATTTATATGCACGATGCCCAAAATTTATTTGATACAAAAACTTCATTTGTAGGCGAATGGAATATTGATGAAACTTTAGATAGTATAAATGCTCAAGTAATTATAATAGGAATTGAACATGGAAATGAAAAAAGAATGGAAGAATTAACACCATTTAAAAATGAAAAATACGGAGGTGGAAATGCCGATAATTATCTTGATTTTATTGTAAAAACTTTAAAACCTTACGTTGATAAAAATTATAAAACTAAAACAAATGCTAGCAACACAGCACTTTTTGGAAGTTCGCTTGGTGGTTTGGTTTCATTTTATGGTGCTCTAAAATACCCTGAGGTTTTTGGAAAAATTGGATGTTTTTCACCCTCTTTTTGGTTCAATAGAAAAGAAATTTTTGAGTTAATGAAAAAAACTAAAACCTTTAAAACAAAAATTTATTTTTTATGCGGCAACAACGAAGGCGATGATGATATGATTCGCGATTTAAACGCAATGGAATATCAAGTCAACACCAAACGATGCAGTTGCAAAATGTTAAATAAAAAAATCATCGTTGATGGCGGTCAACACAACGAAAAATTATGGCGTGAAGGATTTAAAAAGGCGTATCTTTGGCTTTTTTAATTGTTAATAGTTTGCTTTTAAAAACAAATTGTAAACCACTAATTATAAATTTATAAAATGACAAATAACGATATCTTCAAAAAACTACGAGTAGCATTAATGCTTCGTGATGACCAAATAGTTGAAATTCTACAATTGGTAGATTTTAGAATGACAAAATCAGAACTAGGTGCATTTTTTCGTGATGAAAAACATGAAAATTATATGGAATGTGGTGATCAAGTACTCCGTAATTTCCTAAATGGATTGGTAATTCATTTACGTGGAACGAAAGAAAGTCCAAAAAATCCGATGGATGTAATTGCTATTCATAAACAAGAAGCAAAACCAAAAGAATTTACAAAATCTGAAGGAAGTCCAAAAAAAGATTTCAAACCTAAAACCGATTTCAAGAAAAAACCAGATTCAAAACCAAATTTTAAAGATAAAAAACCTACCAAAAAAATTGAAATTGTAGAGAAAGTTCAATACAAAAATGGTAAAAACAGTAAATCATAAAAAAAATCCCAACTCACATTGGGATTTTAATACAACTAAACAATAAATAATTCTAATGGCTAGAAACGCTTCCGCCAGAAGTTTCTTCTTTTACAATGGTTTTTGGAGTTCCAACATAATCTACTGATGCGCCACTTGATGCTTTTGCATTTAGGCTAACAATTGGGTGAACATCTATTGAACTTCCGCTTGTTGATTGAGCAATTACCTCATTAACCAACAAATCTTTCGCATCAATTTCGCTTCCGCTAGAAGATGCTGTGGTATATTTTAGCGCTTTTCCTTGTATTTTTATAGTACTTCCGCTTGTTGATTCACTTGATATTTCGTCAAATTCGGAATTTATAGTAATCTCACTTCCGCTGCTAGATTTTACATTTAAAGATAGTCCTTTCAATACATTTTTAGAGCTAATGTTAGAAGCGCTTGTAGTTTCTAATCCTTCAATTGTTGGCATTTTTACTCTTACAATTTGAGATTCTGAACTATAAATATTATCGTCAGAGGTTACAATTAAAGTTCCGTTTTCAACTTTTGTAGTAATGTGACTTAATAAATTTTGATCTGCCTCTACTTCTACAGCAACTTCATTTCCTTGCTCTACAAGTACTTCCAATCCGCGACTTACCGATATTTTAGTGAATTTTTCGGTTATAGTTCTTTTTTCAGTTTGAACATTTCCGTCTCCTTTTATTCCATTAAAAACTTGATTGCAAGAGGTGAACAATAATGCAACAATAGCTGCAATTAAAAATTTTGTACAAAAAACTATAAATTTTATCATGATTAATTAGTTTTAATGATTATTCCGTGTTCGTCAATTGTTAAACTTCCTGGTTTTCCTTTAGTAGTTTGAATAACTTCTTTTCCGTTTACTTTTACTGAAATTGTTTTAATCGAATCGTTATCTTGAGTTACATTTACATCTTCTGTTTCAACATCGCCATATTCATTTTCATCGGCAGGACAATTTAAACATTTTACTTGAGATTCGCCTACTTTATAAACGTATTTACCTGAACTAAAGTGGATATTAAAAAAATCGTCGTCAGATCTATCAAAGTTTTGAACTGTTTCATCTACTTTTAAAATCGTTCCTTTAGGTAAATACAAGAACAATTCTACACTTTGATTTCTAAATTTATTTGCCACTTCAGTCAACAAATAGTTATCAAGGATTAATTGATTTCCTACAATTTTATAACTGTATTTAATTTTTTCTGCACGTTTTTTAGCTTCGTCTGCTGTTTTTCCTACTGCTAATTTTTCAACTTGAATATAAGGAGCAACTTCATCAGTTTTTAAAACTTCAATAGTTACATTGTTTGAATAAATTACTTCATTATTATTTTCATCTTGCGTTAATTCAAAATCTGAATGACGGTAATTATCTTTAGAATAAAAATCATTGTTTTTCATTTTAATAAAAAGAGTGTCATTTGGAGTCAAATTGATAGTTTCCTTTTTTACCTCTTTTCCATCATAAGCAATTTGAGTGGCTTCATTTATTCCCAGTGAAATCAATATTCCAACTGCAATAATCCAAACGGCAAGCAAACTATATTTTGCTATATTTCCTATTGATCTTAAATTAGTTACCAATAATTTCAATCCTAATATCAAGAAGAAAAACATTGGAATTCCTGCTGCCAACAAAAATAAAATTCCTTGTGCCCAAAGCGGAGTTTCTAACCCAATTGGTGTGCTAATGTGATTGATTATAGTGTTTTTTGGCAATGATGATGAAAACATTAAAACAATAGATGCAATGCATATTCCTAGTAAAGAAATTGATGAAATAACCACAATTATTGCTCCCAAGACTTTTGCAAAGGCACTAAAAATACTAGTAAAAATATCACCTAATCTGCTTCCTGCAGATTCTGCACTTGATTTTACTCGGTTTCCTAATTCGTCATAATTTACATTTTTTATTTTTTCAGAAACACTGTCAAACTCTTCTCTAACTTTTTTTTCAATGTTAGAAATAGTAACAGGAGCACCAGTCATTTCAAGTTTTTCAGATGTTGTAATTGCTTTAGGCATGGCAATCCATAAAACTAAATATGCAATAAGACCTGTTCCAAATCCGAAGAATAAAATTAAAAATAAAATTTTAATCCAAGTTGAATCAATTCCAAAATAATGTCCAAGTCCAGTACAAACACCACCAATTAATCCTCTATCTTTATCTCTGTATAATTTTCTTTTACCAGTTGATGTATAATTAAAAGTTTTTGTTTCCTCAGCATCATCGTCAATTCTATAGTCTTCTGGTTGACCCATAACTTTAACAACTTCATCAACATCTTTATTATTGATAACGTGTTTATCGCTTTTTTGTCTTTCTGTAAAAAGTTCGGCAACACGCATTTCGATATCTTTCATGATTTCATCTTTACCAGAAGAATTAGAAAGTGAACGTTTTATTGCGTCAAAATATCTTGATAACTTTTGGTATGCATCTTCATCTATGTGAAAAAATAAACCACCTATATTAATATTTACTGTTTTGTTCATGATTGTTATTTTTGATTGGTTATGATGTTTACAGCGTCAGACAACTCTGTCCAGGTACTGTTTAATTCGTTTAAAAATGTTTTTCCTAATTCAGTCAACTCATAGTATTTTCTTGGTGGTCCAGATGTAGATTCTTCCCAGCGATAATTGAGCAAACCATCGTTTTTTAATCTTGTCAATAGCGGATAAACTGTTCCCTCTACTACAAGCAATTTAGCGTTTTTTAAAGTGTCTAATATTTCAGATGTGTAGGCTTCTTTTTCTTTTAAAACAGATAAGATGCAAAATTCTAAAACACCTTTACGCATTTGAGCTTTTGTGTTTTCAATGTTCATAATTCGATTTTGATTTTTTGATTAAACTATTCATTTTTTGATTGATGATGATTAAATATTATTTAAAAAACGGAATGCTTAGCGGATATTTGTAACGCTCTCCATTAGTTGCTTTTACAGCGGCATATATTATAAGTATAAATTCTATAACTTTTAGAAATCCAAAGATTAATGCAGCAATAACTACTAAAGTTATTTTTCCAGAAATAGCACTAAAATTAAAATCATGAAATTCAAAATCACATCCATGAAAAGCAGTTCTAAAAGCAATATTATTTAGTACCAAATAAATGATTACTGGAATTGCAATTAAACACAATATTAAACTGTAAAGAAAAATACTCAATTGAAAATTCAACGCTTGCTTTCCGTTGTAATCAATAAATTCTGAGTCATTCTTCTTTGAACTCCAAATAATAATTGGAAAAATAAAATTTCCAAAAGGAATAAAATACTGAGTCAAAGCACTTAAATGTGTTAATGATGAAATTGTTCTTTCGTTAGATGTGATCATTTTGTTTGATTTAAAATTGATGATTGAAACCCAAAATCAATAATACTATATATAGACTATTAATTTCTTATACAAAGATACAACCAAAAAAAGGTATCATGTATTACAAAGTACTTAAATTTAACGTTTTTTTAACAAATGAGTTTTAGTATGAATGCATAGTATTTTTTGTATATTTACAACAAAATCAATACTTCATGGAATTTTCACCTGCTAAATTAAACACTTTTTTATTCTTTAAATTACCTTCTGCTTTTTGGTGTGGTGTAAGAGTAAAAACAATTTCTCCACTAAAATGTGAAGCTACGGTTAAACATAGATGGCTAAATCAAAATCCGTTTAACTCGATGTACTTTGCAGTGCAAGCAATGGCAGCCGAACTTACAACTGGAGCTCTAGTAATGTATCAAATAAAAAAAAGTGGCAAAAATATATCCATGTTAGTAGCCAACAATAAAGGTAGTTTTACAAAAAAAGCAAAAGGCAGGATAACTTTTACATGCAATGATGGTCATTTAATAGAGGCGGCAATACAAAAAACAATTGCGACTGGCCAAGGAGAAACGCTTTGGTTAAAATCTATTGGTGTTGATGAAAAAGGCGATCAAGTCTCGGAAATGGATTTTGAATGGAGTGTTCGCGTAAAATAATAAGAAGTATTTTATAATTCTTTTAACAAAGCTTTTTATAAATTTGACATCAAATTAAAATAAGAATGAAAAAATCAATATTACTACTTGCATTAGTCCTTATAAGTTCATCAGCCTTTTCTCAAAAGAAAGAAAAAGTAAAAGGTTCTAAAATTGTTACAACAGAAATAAAAAAAATAGAAAATTTTGAAGCCCTTGAAGTTTTAGATAATTTAGAAGTTTTTCTAGTAAAAGGAACTCAATGCGGATTAGAAATTGAAGCCGACGACAACCTTCATGACGCAATAGATATAGTTTTAAACGGATCTACATTAAAATTATCAACTTTAAAAAGTGCATTTGGCTATAAAAAATTAAGCATCAGAATTACTTATACAGATGATTTTAAATCTGTAATTGCACGAAATGAAGCTTCAATTACTGCGCTTGCCAATGTAGAATTAGATTCGGTTACTTTTAAAAGTTATGATGAATCTAACTTGTTTTTAAATTCTAAATCCAAAAACATAACCATTTTAATGGATGATAAATCGAAAGCAGAATTAAATTCTAAAGCAGAAAAGACAAACATTACTCTAAGTAAAAATGCAAAACTTAAAGCTTTAATCACTTCTAAAGAACTAACATTTGATATGTATCAAAAAACTGATGCTGTTGTTGAAGGTGATATAGACAGTTTAAAACTTCGACTTGACAACAATGCGGCATTTGAAGGTAAAAAATTAATCACTAAAACAGCAGAACTAACTGCAGAATTATATTCGAAAGTAAGTATTTTAGTCGATACAAGTATAATTATAGAAGCCTCAGGAAAATCGGAAATTCAATTATTTGGTGATCAAAAAATAGAATTAAAGCGTTTTGTTGATAGCGCCATTTTAATGAAAAAACCAACAAAATAATTTTTTTGAAAATTATTTTGTTTAGTCTTTGAAAAGTTGATTATTGTTATATATTTGCACTCGGAATTTGTAACAAAATTTCGGGGTGTAGCGTAGCCCGGTTATCGCGCCTGCTTTGGGAGCAGGAGGCCGCAGGTTCGAATCCTGCCACCCCGACAAAAAGCTGAACTTTAAAAAGTTCAGCTTTTTTTATATACAATAAATTGAATTTATAACTAAATAGATTTTTGTCAATGAGTTTCTATTAAACTATTTTAATAAAAACTTACCTTTGCAATTCTTAAAAACAAACAAATTATGTCTGACGCAATAGAAAAAGTAAAATGTCTTATAATAGGTTCTGGTCCAGCTGGATATACAGCAGCAATTTATGCAGCCAGAGCTAATATGAATCCGGTTTTATACCAAGGAACGCAACCTGGTGGACAATTAACAACAACAAATGAAGTAGAAAATTTTCCCGGATATCCTGATGGTGTGACTGGACCAGAAATGATGGTACAACTTCAAGAGCAAGCTCAACGATTTGGTACTGATGTTCGTGATGGTTGGGCTACAAAAGTAGATTTCTCTGGTGCTATTCATAAAGTATGGATTAATGATACAAAAGAAATTCATTGTGAAACAGTAATTATTTCTACTGGTGCTTCTGCAAAATATCTTGGTTTACCATCTGAGCAACATTATTTACAAACTGGTGGTGGCGTTTCTGCTTGTGCCGTTTGCGACGGATTTTTCTATAGAAATCAAGAAGTTGTAATTGTTGGCGCCGGAGATTCGGCTTGTGAAGAAGCGCATTATCTATCTAAATTATGTAAAAAGGTTACCATGTTGGTAAGAAGTGAACAATTTAGAGCTTCTAAAATTATGGCAGAACGTGTTCAAAAAACTGAAAACATTGAGATTTTATTAAACACTGAAACAGATGAAGTTATTGGCGACGGTCAAGTAGTAAACAGTGTGCGTGTAAAAAATAGAGTTACTGGAGAATTAAAAGATATTCCTGCAACTGGATTTTTCGTAGCGATTGGACACAAACCAAATACTGATATTTTTAAAGACTACTTAACACTAGACGAAACTGGTTACATTGTAAATATTTCTGGAACGACTAAAACCAATGTTGCTGGAGTTTTTGTTGGTGGTGATGCAGCTGATCATGTTTACAGACAAGCAATTACTGCTGCAGGAACTGGTTGTATGGCTGCTTTGGATGCTGAAAGATATTTGGCTGCTAAGGAGTAATTTGCCACGGAGACGCTAAGTCGCAAAGTTTTTTAAATAAATTACAGAAGCTGTTCCTTTATTGGAATGGCTTTTTTATTTGGAAAATATCTTTTGAAAACTGAATTTAGTTTTTTAAAGATTACTAACTAGCCCTGATAGTAATGAAAATCCTTTTATCAATTGCCTTGGGTTTAAACCCAAGGTAATTGATAAAAGATTGCAATGGATAGCAGGAAAATGGAAACCAAAAATGCCCAAGCCATTCGCTTCTAAAAATAAAAAAACCGAACATTGCTGCTCGGTTAAATTTTATAAGAAATTAAAATTAATCATTCATAGAAATCAAAAACTCTTCGTTATTTCTAGTCTTTTTAATTTTATCGTTTATGGTATCCATTGCTTCTACTGGGTTCATGTCGGCTAAGAATTTACGGAGAATCCACATGCGTTTTAGTGTATTTGGATCCAATAATAAATCGTCGCGACGCGTACTTGAAGAGGTCAAATCGATAGCTGGGAAAATTCTACGGTTGGCAATTTTTCTGTCTAATTGCAATTCCATATTTCCAGTTCCTTTAAATTCTTCGAAGATTACTTCGTCCATTTTAGAACCAGTTTCGGTTAATGCTGTTGCAATTATACTTAGTGAACCACCATTTTCTACATTACGAGCCGCACCGAAAAAACGTTTTGGTTTTTGCAATGCATTGGCATCAACTCCACCAGAAAGTACTTTTCCAGAAGCAGGTTGAACGGTATTGTATGCTCTTGCCAAACGTGTAATTGAGTCTAAAAGAATTACTACATCATGACCACATTCTACCAAACGTTTAGATTTTTCAAGAACGATATTAGCGATTTTCACGTGTTCCATTGGTTCTCTATCGAATGTTGACGCGATAACTTCTCCACGAACACTACGTTGCATATCGGTAACTTCTTCTGGTCGTTCGTCTATCAATAAAACAATTAAATACACTTCTGGATGATTGGCAGCAATAGCATTGGCAATGTCTTTTAACAACATTGTTTTACCCGTTTTGGGTTGCGCAACAATCATTCCACGTTGTCCTTTTCCTATTGGAGAAAAAAGGTCGATAATTCGTGTAGAAGTACTTGCTTGCTTGCCTGCAATATTGAATTTTTCTTGAGGAAATATTGGTGTTAAGTGTTCGTGGAGAAGTTATCGCGTCAACATTCGATAGAGAACCAATGGAACACGTGAAAATCGCTAATATCGTTCTTGAAAAAT
>NZ_JAYWFT010000120.1:0-4013 GCF_043778725.1 Flavobacterium sp.
CTAACGTCTTGTGGCTTGGCGTCAGTTGGGGATTTCGTAAGCCAAATTTATAAATTAAAGACCGAACTTCCAAGTACAAAACCAACTTTAAAGTTTGCCTAAAACCCCAATTGCGCCAAACCGCTGTTGTGCGACGATTTTATTTTTTTGTTTTTCTTTTTTATTTTGGTTTATGCTTCAATTTATTTTGCCTTTCATTTGTTTTGTTGAGACTTTAATTGTTTCTATTTACACATTGTTTTGTTCGGTTACGCCATTGTTTATTTCGATTGCGCCAAACCTTTGTTCGGTTTAAACTATGCTTTATTTAGTCGAGCCAAAGCCTTGTTCGATTCAGCCAATGCTTTGTTCGATTTGGACAAACCTTATTTCGATTTTCATTTTCTGTTGATAATTTATTTCGATTTATGTTTTTTATTTTTGCTCTAATAAATTTCCAACATTCATTTTTCCCAATATTGTCAACAAAAACTTTTCTACGATTTAGTTTTCCCAATATTTCAGCCAATTTTTTGAATTAAAACTTTTCCACAATTTTCTTTTCCCAATATTGCCAACTAAAACTTTCAGTTATTTTCTTTTACCAATATTTTTTGCTAAAACTTTTAATAACTTTTAGAAAAATAGGAGCGAAGTTCGCAACTTAATGTTTCATAATTCCAAAACTTACTAACTAAAAAAGTCAACTTGTTTTCAGAGTAAATTCCGCCCCGGAATTTCGAGCAAATTGTCGCACAACGTTCCGCCGCTTTAAGAAGTTGGGGATTTGTAAGCCCGAAACTTTCGATTAAACACCGAAGTTCAAAAGTACAAAACAAACTTTAAATTAAGCCCAAAAACCCCAATTTCTTAAAACCGCTGTTGTGCGTTCGCTTTTTTACCATTTCCATTCAAAATTCTCTTTATATTCAACGTTTAACTTTTTAGAAAACGATTTTAAATATTCACTTATGTTTTCGGTATTTTCAAATTCTCTTTTCGGAATTATAATTGCTTCAGGCTGTAATCGAATAAAAAAATATTCTTTCGTTTCTATTATAGATTTAATTTGAGAGTTATAAAATTGAGTATTTCCAGCAACACTTTTGACTTCAATTTCAGTTTCTGTAAATTTTAACTCCACGAATTTGTCAAATCTGTTTTTATATTGTTGAATATTTTTCTTAAATATTTTTTTAAACTTTTTTTTCGTTTCTCTTTTATGAAATATTACGAGAAATAAAGCAACCAATGCTAATGTAATAGCATAGAGTTTTTCATTTTTATAAATTGTTACAGCAATCAGTATAAAAATAATTGATAAAAATATAACCATTATTTTCCTTGAGTTTTTTCTCAATGATCCTTCAACGTCAAAATGATACAAGTTTAATTGTAAAAAGTCTTCTTCCGTTAATTTGTACTTTATATCTATCATTATTCTTATTCTATTTTCCTTCGATTTTCTTTCAGTTTTCTTTCGTTTTTCTGTCGCTCGAAAGTGACGCACAACGTTCCGCCGCTTGGCGAGGTTGCGAACTTCGTAACCGTATATTTTCCACTAAAGATAAAATTTCTTGCGGAACGCAAACGTGAATTTACCACAAAATTCGCAATCTTGCCAAACGGCTGTTAGGCAACGTTTTTTTTGGTTAATGTAATTTCGCCTGTTGTTTCTCTTGATGTCCAATATTCTCCCTCCATTTTTTCCACTTTATAGCCTTCAAAAGCTAATAGAGTAGAACCATAATGAATTGAACTTCTTTCTCTAATTCCAGATTTTGGCGTATTTAAAAAAGAGTAAAATAATTGATTAATACCTCTTTCTTTATCAATGTCAAAAGATGCTCCAATACTATAACTTTGGCTTTCAGTTGTTTTTATTCTAACTTGAATATGAAAAAAAGACTGTTCTATTTTCACTTCTGTTTTTATTGTTTCTAATTGACCTCCATTCCAATTTGATTTAATTATTCCTTCCCATTCGCCAGATAAGTCCGGCATTTGTACAAGCCAAGAATAAAATATTTTCCATTTCCAAGCATAACTTATAAAAAAAGTCCAAACTATTATATTAATTGTTATAGTTGTTGATATGTTTGAAATTGCTTTGTGAAAATCAATACTTTGTATATTTTGAGTAAATAGAAATAAGATTGCATAAACAAAAAAAGCAAAACCAATAATTGTAAAAGCGAACATTCTAATATTGTGTTTTATCATAATCTATATTATTGTTTTAGTACAATTTTTACTTTTTTTCGCTTCAATTAATGCAGAATTTACTCTATCTGTAATTGATTTAAAATCATCATCTTTTTTCATTTCAGTTACGCCACAAGACACATTTAAAAAATAGGTTTTGTTTTCAATTTCAAAACTTGTTGTTTCAATTAATTTTCTTTTTCTTTCAGCTGCTTGAAATGCTTGGTTTAGATTGGTTTCGTTTGCAACTACTAAAAATTCATCGCCTCTTAAAAAAAATCTAAATGTTTCATCAGTTGCTCTTTTATCATTGTTTAATAATTCGCCTAATTTTTTTAATATTTTATCAGATGTGTTATAACCTTCATCTATATTGAATTTTTTAAAATTATCTATATCAATTAATATTACTGATAAAGTTTTGTTGTTTTGATTTGCAAAAATCAATTTATTGTCCAAATATTTATTTAATGCTTTATAGTTTTTCAACCCCGTTAATTCATCATTAAAATTATCTTTTTCAAGTTTCAAATACTTCTTCTTGAAACTGAAATTTTTTATGATGTTTGTAATAACAATAATAAAAAGAGAAAATAAAATAACAATATATATTGAAACTGAAATTTCATGAAACATTATTTTCCATAGCAAGGTTTCTTGCGGAATGAACTTTGGAGAAATTATAAAAAGTGAAATAGCTATAGCTTTAATAACATCGTAAATGATTTTAGAAAGCCCATCTTGTTTGAACTTTTCATACGATTTTGTTAAGTAATTTTTAATATTATTCATTTTAGTATTCTAAATAATTCCATAATAAAACCATATAATCATTAACATCTTGTCTAGACCATTTTCTACTTTCTCTGAACAAATATAATAGTTCTGAAACTTCTCCCCATTCAGAGCAATCTTTATCTTCTTTTGTTTTGTCGTAAATATATACAATCGACTGTCTTAATCGTTCAGTCCAAGTGTCATAATTATTAAAAATATTATTTGGTAAATTCCAAACCAAACATTCAAGTAGAAAAGATGTAATGTTATCATTTACATTTTTTCCATCTTCAATCATTTTGTATCGCAATTTTCTATGTAATCTAGTTAACCTTTTAAATCTGCGTGAAGTTTCGTTATTCTTGGTTTTACCATTTTCAATATGCTGTTTAGGATAATTGATTATACTAGAATAAGTATCAGAAATAAATTTAGCGCCTAATATATATTTAGGGCTTTTGCTGTCATACCTTCTGTAATTCCATGTTGGAACTACGTCTGTTTGAATTCTTGTTGAATTTGCAATTATTGTTATGCATTTATCTTTTCTTTTGACATATTCACTCCCAAATTTATTAACCAATGCATTTTCAACGTCATCTTTAAATTCAGAGTAAGAGTAATCGCTAGGTGGTAATTTATCAATACCAGCATCTTTTTCATCAACATCTTTTGATAGATTAAACATAAAACCTCCAGTGAATCTTACATTAATGTCAATATCACTATTCAACTTTACATTTGTATCATTTGCATAAGAACCTTGTGCAAAAGTTTCTGTTGATTTAGTTTTCAATTTTGGATCAGATGATATTGCATCTCGAACCATTTTTTCAGAGTTTTCTAGTTTAGTCTGTTCAGTTTCACTAGGCGGTTTTGTCCAATTTGATAATGTGTCTTCAGTGAATTTTGCCATAGTTAATTATAAATTTTCTCGTTCAGGTAAAATGTTGCCTAACGTCTTGTGGCTTGGCGTCAGTTGGGGATTTCGTAAGCCAAATTTATAAATTAAAGACCGAACTTCCAAGTACAAAACCAACTTTAAAGTTTGC
>NZ_JAYWFT010000121.1:0-28076 GCF_043778725.1 Flavobacterium sp.
TTTTTAAAAAAAGTTATCAATGTTCCGATTACAAATCCGTATTTTTGATTCAATTAATAACCTAAAAATGGTCAACGTATTTTAGGACATGACAAAAACAGACTTTCGGGTTTTGGTAAATGTTTTAAAAGCAGTGAGTTTGTTACGCAAAACCTCGTCGTAGCTTTTGGTAATTTCATATTCATTGATAGAATATTTTATTTCAAATAAATTGATGGTTCGGTCTTTTCGGTCAATAATTAAATCTATTTGTGCACCTTTATTCTGAGCTGTTCCTTTTTTATTCCAAATCGTAGTTTCCGTATAAACACCATCAATTCCCAATGCTTTTTTGATGCTTTTAGTATGATCCCAACAAATTTGCTCAAATGCTAATCCGTTCCAAATAATAACCTCAGGATTGTTGCTTTTACTTAGCCACGAACTGTTTTTAGAATTTTCAATAAATTTCAAATAAAATAAAGTGTAATAATCGCTTATGGCATATATTTTTTTGGTTTTATTCGCACCAAATGGCACATACGATTTTACAAAACCACTTTCTTCTAGTTCTTTTATTTTTTTAGAAAATTCACCACTCGAACCAATGTTCATTTTGTGTAAAATCTCTTCTCTTGTTGCTCTTGCACCCAATTCAAAAATAGTTCTAATGATTTTTTCATGAAATGCTGCATTATTGAAAAGTGATGCAAAAACATAATTAAATTCGGTTCGCAAAAGTCCATTTTTGTCAAAACAGATTTTCTCAATATTTTGTGTAGCACTCATTCCTTTGTTTACTTGCTCCAAATAATAAGGAATTCCGCCCATAACCATGTATAAATTGGTTATTTGGTATCGATCCAGTTTTATAGATTTGCTTTCTAAAAATAGTTCGGTTTCATAAAGCGAAAACGGTTCAATTTTCATTCTATGTGTAACTCTATTGTGCAAACCACCACGATTAGCAATCAATTTGTTGAGCATCCACGAAGCCGAAGATCCGCAAACAATTAGTTTTAGATTTTCCTGTGAACTTGCCCAACTGTTCCAAAACCACTCTAAACCGGTTATAAATTCTGATTTTTTTGTGTCAAACCATGGTAATTCGTCTAGAAAAACTACTTTTTTCCCTTTCTTTTTTTCTAATTGTTTTTTTAATAAAAAAAAAGCTTCCAACCAGCTCTTCGGAACTTCAAAATCATTAGAAAATGATTGATTCAAGGCCAAACTAAAATTGATTAATTGCGATTGTGTGTTGCTATTGGCTAAACCTGTGGCATAAAAAGTAAAATTGTTATTAAAATATTCTTTTATTAAATAGGTTTTTCCAACACGTCTTCTGCCATAAACTGCTACAAATGCTGGTTTATTGTCATCAACTATTTGTTGCAAGAGTGTTTTTTCAAAAAATCTTCCAATTATTTTCATATATGTAAAATTTATTTTTTAGCGGTCATATATGGTATCGCTTTTTTATTTATTGGTGTTTGCTTACGCAAACTTTTTGTTAATGGCGATTTCATAAAAATTATTTTTCCAAATTTACAATTTATTTTGTAAAATGGAAATTTAATTTAATTATAATCCGCCATTTTTAATAAAAATAGCAAAAAATGGTGGATTATTTTTTTGTTTATTTGCTTTTTTATTTTTGATTTTAACCTTGTATTTCGTATTTCTAACCTTGTACTTTACATTGTCAATATCATCTTAATAACTTCTCTAAATTCCTCTTTAAAAGCTATCAATTTTCACTAAATTAGCACTCAAACGATTTTTTTTAAAATGGCAGACGAAACTAAATACGACGAAGACAATATACGCTCACTCGATTGGAAAGAACACATTAGAATGCGTCCCGGAATGTACATTGGGAAGCTCGGTGACGGTTCTTCGCCAGATGACGGAATTTATATTTTGCTCAAAGAAGTTATTGATAACTGCATCGACGAATTCGTTATGGGCGCAGGAAAAGTCATTGAAGTCACCATAAAAGATAAATTGGTAACCGTTCGTGATTATGGTCGTGGAATTCCATTAGGTAAAGTCGTTGATGTAGTTTCAAAAATGAATACTGGTGGAAAATATGACTCCAAAGCATTTAAAAAATCGGTTGGTTTAAATGGAGTTGGTACCAAAGCTGTTAATGCTTTATCCAATTATTTCCGAGTAGAATCGGTTCGTGATAACCAACAAAAAGCCGCCGAATTTTCGGAAGGAAATCTAACAATTGAGGAAGATGTAATTGAATCAACAAAGCGAAAAGGTACAAAAGTTGCCTTTATTGCTGATGAAGCGATTTTCAAAAACTACAAATACCGAAATGAGTATATTATCAAAATGCTCAAAAATTATTGTTATCTAAATCGTGGATTATCGATTTATTATAACGGTGAAAAATACCTTTCAGAATTTGGTTTAAAAGATTTGTTAGAGGAAACAATTGCCGAAGAAGATATGCAATATCCAATCATTCATTTGGAAGGTGAAGATATCGAAATTGCATTAACACACAGTAAATCACAATATTCCGAAGAATATCATTCGTTTGTAAACGGACAAAATACAACACAAGGTGGAACGCACTTAAACGCGTTTCGTGAAGCCATTGTAAAAACCATTCGTGAATATTATAACAAAGGTTTTGAAGCTTCGGATATAAGAAAATCAATCGTTTCTGCGGTTTCAATAAAAGTGGAAGAACCAGTTTTTGAAAGTCAAACCAAAACCAAATTGGGTTCCAACGATATTGGTCCAAATGGTCCAACGGTTCGAACGTTTATTCATGATTTTATCACAACTAAATTAGATAATTTTTTACATAAAAATCCAGAAGCTGCCGATTTGCTTTTACGCAAGATTTTACAAGCCGAACGCGAACGTAAAGAACTTTCTGGAATTAGAAAATTAGCTAAAGACAGAGCCAAGAAATCGAGTTTGCATAATAAAAAATTACGCGATTGTCGTGTGCATTTAACCGATGCTAAAAATCCAAGAAGTTTAGAAAGTACGCTTTTTATTACCGAAGGAGATTCGGCTTCGGGTTCGATTACCAAAAGTCGTGATGTGAATACACAAGCTGTTTTTAGTTTGCGTGGTAAACCTTTGAATTCTTACGGAATGTCGAAGAAAATTGTTTACGAAAACGAAGAGTTCAATTTGCTACAAGCAGCATTAGATATTGAAGAATCAATCGAAGATTTGCGTTATAATAATATCGTAATTGCTACCGATGCGGATGTCGATGGAATGCACATTCGACTATTATTGATTACGTTTTTTCTTCAGTTTTTTCCAGAAATGATTAAGGAAGGACATTTATATATTTTGCAAACGCCTTTATTCCGTGTTCGAAATAAAAAGGAAACCATCTATTGCTATTCTGATGAAGAAAGAAGAGATGCCATTGAAAAATTAAAACCAAAACCAGAAATCACACGATTTAAAGGATTGGGAGAAATTTCTCCAGATGAGTTCAAGAATTTCATTGGCGAAAGCATCCGATTAGATCCAGTAATGTTGGACAAAGCCACATCAATAGAAACGTTGTTAGAATTCTATATGGGTAAAAATACACCAGATAGACAGATTTTTATCATCAATAATTTGAAAGTGGAATTGGATAAGGAATTGGTGGAGAAGTAATTGATGGAGAACAAAGTTTTTGGAGCACAAAGTTTCACAATGCTTAGCACAAAGTCACACAAAAAAATAAAAAAAACTTTGAGAAACATTGGGATAGAACAGAAATTGAATAATTTTTTTAAAAAAAGCATAGAGAAACTTCGTGAAAAACTTTGAGTAACATTGTGATACAAAAAATATGATTGAAGAAAATGAGATAAGTAGAATCATTTTAGATTGTGCTTTTAAGGTTCACACGAAACTCGGTTCGGGTTTACTAGAAAAAGTTTACAGAGAATGCTTGGCTTATGAACTTGCAAAATGTGGATTAGAAGTAGAGCAAGAAAAAGCTTATCCTGTAATTTATGATGAAATAAAATTTGATTGCGGTTACAGAGTTGATATTATTGTAAATAAAAAAGTCATAATTGAATTGAAAGTAGTTGAAGATTTTACAATTGAACACACAGCTCAATGTTTAACTTATATGCGACTTTCAGATTGTAAATTAGGCTTGCTATTAAATTTTTATAAAAGATCATTGAAAGATGGTATAAAAAGATTGATTATATAAACATTGTGATACTTTGTGTAAAAACTTAGTGAAACTTTGTGCTACAAAAAAGGCATAAATGAAAGACGAAGAAGAAGAGAATAGTAACGAAGAAACTAACGACGAGTTAGACGAATCAACCAACGACGAAATTGCTGACGAAGGCTTTGAAGACATAGTTTCAACAGGCAAAAATCACTTTTACGAAAACGACGAAAATCCAGAAGATACCATTACCAAAGTTACAGGAATGTACAAAGACTGGTTTTTGGATTACGCTTCCTATGTGATTTTGGAGCGTGCCGTTCCTGCAATTGAAGACGGATTCAAACCAGTACAGCGTCGTATTATGCACTCGCTGAAAGAGTTGGATGATGGTCGTTACAATAAAGTGGCGAATGTCGTTGGGCATACGATGCAGTATCATCCTCACGGAGATGCGAGTATTGGTGATGCTATGGTGCAAATTGGTCAAAAAGAATTGCTTATTGATTGTCAAGGAAACTGGGGAAATATTCTAACCGGCGATAGCGCAGCGGCTTCGAGATATATTGAAGCACGTTTGTCAAAATTTGCTTTAGAAGTTTTGTATTCTCCTAAAATTACCGATTGGGGAATGTCCTACGATGGTCGTCGTGCCGAACCAAATAATCTTCCTGTAAAGTTTCCGTTGCTTTTGGCTTCTGGTGCTGAGGGAATTGCGGTTGGACTTTCGACTAAAGTTTTGCCTCACAATTTTAACGAATTGATTGATGCGTCAATAAAAATTTTGAAAGGAAAACCCTTTACAATTTATCCCGATTTTCAAACTGCCGGAATTGCTGATGTATCTAATTATAACGATGGACTTCGTGGCGGACGTGTTCGTGTTCGTGCCAAAATTGCGCAATTAGACAAGCAAACATTGGTGATTACTCAAATTCCGTTTTCTACAAATACTACGACTTTGATTGATAGTATTTTGAAAGCGAATGAAAAAGGGAAAATCAAAATCAAGAAAATTGAAGACAATACCGCTGCCGAAGTTGAGATTTTAATTCACTTATTTCCAGGAGTTTCTCCAGATAAAATGATTGATGCTTTGTATGCGTTTACGGCTTGCGAAACGTCGGTTGCGCCATTAGGCTGTGTGATTGAAGATAACAAACCACTTTTTGTTGGCGTTTCGCACATGTTGAAAATTTCGACCGAAAGAACCGTTGATTTACTTCGTCAAGAGTTGGAAATTCAATTGGAAGAACTTAAAAACAAATGGCATTTCTCTACTTTAGAAAAGATTTTCATTCGTGAAGAAATGTATATTGATTTCAAATTGTATTCTGATAGAGAATCGCTTTATGTATACATGTACAAAGCATTTGAACCGTTTAAAAAGTCATTTGTTAGAGAAATTTTGGATGACGATTTGCAGAAATTAACTCAAATTCCGATGATTCGTATTACACGTTTCGACTCGGACAAAGCCGATGATGTAATTTCTAAATTGGAAGATGAAATGAAAGAAGTGCAACATCATTTAGACAATCTAATTGATTTTGCTATTGACTATTTTGCTCGATTAAAAGAAAAATACGGAAAAGGTCGCGAGCGTCAAACGGAATTGAGAAGTTTTGAAAATATTGAAGCTACGAAAGTGGTTTTAAGAAATACTAAATTATACGTAAACAAAGAAGAAGGTTTCTTTGGAACTGGTTTGAAAAAAGACGAATACGTTGCCGATTGTTCTGATATTGATGATGTTATCGTTTTCTTGCGCGATGGAAAAATGATGATTGCCAAAGTCGATGATAAGAAATTCGTTGGAAAAGATATTATTCACATTGCTGTTTTTGACAAAAATGACAAGCGAACTATCTACAACATGATGTATCGTGATGGTAAAAATGGTTCTACTTTTATAAAACGTTTCAATGTTTCGGGAGTTACTCGTGATAAATTTTACGATTTAACACAAGAAAAAGCAGGAAGTCAAGTGTTGTATTTCTCTGCAAATCCAAATGGTGAAGCAGAAGTTGTAACGATTTTGTTACGCCAAGTTGGAAGTGTAAAAAAACTAAAATGGGATTTAGATTTTACTGATATTGCTATAAAAGGTCGTGCTTCTCGCGGAAATACCGTTACGAAATATCCTATCAAGAAAATTGAATTGAAAGAAAAAGGAATTTCTACTTTGCGTCCAAGAAAAGTTTGGTTTGATGATACAGTTCAAAGATTAAATGTTGATGGAAGAGGTGAGTTGTTGGGTGAATTTAGACCAAACGACCGACTTTTAATCATCAATCAATCAGGTAAATTAAAAACAATTATTCCAGAATTGACAACCCATTTCGACGAAGATATGATTGTAATGGAAAAATGGAATCCGAAGAAACCAATTGCTACCATTTATTATGATGGAGAAAAAGAGCGTTATTTTATCAAACGATTCTTGGTTGAAAATGAAAACAAAGAAGAGATTTTTATTACTGAACATGAAAAATCACAATTGGAAATTGTTTCTACCGATTGGCGACCAGTTGCCGAAATTATTTTTGCTAAAGTAAAAGGCTTTCAAAAAGAAAATCAAATCATTAATCTTGAGGAATTTATTGCTGTAAAAGGAATAAAAGCCATTGGAAATCAATTGACTTCGGATAAATTAAAACAAGTCAATCTTTTGGAATCGTTGCCTTACGAAGCAGCAGAAGAAGTAGTTGCAGAAGAATTGGAAGTTTCTGAAGATGATATTATTTCTGAAAATATTCAAACAGAATTGGATGATGATGGTCAGATTGGATTGAGTTTTGAGTAGTTTACTATCCATTTAAAAAAATTAGTTATAATTAATTTCTCAAAAAAAATAAAAATAAAAAATAAAAAATCCCGAAATTTTTCGGGATTTTTTATTAAAAAAATAAGATATAATTCTTCTTAGATTAAATTTTTTTTCAAAAAATTAGGTTTAATTTTATAAATGATCAACATTTTGAGTGTCACTTTCTATTAATCCATCTCTCAAACGGATTATTCTGTGGGCATATTTGGCAATATCTTCCTCATGAGTTACAAGAATTACCGTGTTGCCTGATGCGTGAATATCTCCAAAAAGTTTCATGATTTCTACTGATGTTTTACTGTCTAGATTTCCGGTTGGCTCATCGGCAAGAATTATAGAAGGTCTATTTACTAGCGCTCTAGCAACGGCTACTCTTTGTCTTTGTCCTCCAGAAAGTTGGTTGGGTTGATGGTCCATTCTATCGGCAAGATTTACTTGGGTTAAAACTTCGGTCGCTCTTTTATTTCTTTCAGATTTAGAGTATCCAGCATAAATCATTGGCAAAGCAACATTATCTAGCGCTGTTGTTCTTGGTAAAAGATTGAAGGTTTGAAAAACAAAACCAATTTCTTTATTTCTAATTTCTGCCAAATCGTCGTCGTGCATTTGCGAAACATCTTTTCCGTTAAGGATGTAACTGCCAGATGTAGGTGTGTCTAGACAACCTAAAAGATTCATTAATGTAGATTTTCCTGAACCCGATGGACCCATTAATGCAACATATTCACCTTTGTTGATTTGTAAATCGATTCCTTTTAAAACGTATATAATTTCTGTTCCAAGAACGAAATCACGCTTGATGTTGGTAATATTTATAAGTGGATTTGACATAATTTATTTTTAACTAATAAATGATTAGTAGTTTAAATCTGGATAAAGTTACAAATTTCAAAAAGAAATAAATGCGATTTATATAAGTTTAAGTTTTAATTGTGTAACAGACTAAGTTGATGTTTGAGATAATTTTACCATAAATATTAAAACTTATTTATTATGAAAAAAAATGTATTAAAATTTGGATTGTTTTCAATGATTCTATTAGGAATGGTTTCTTGTCAAAACAAAGATAAAGAAATGGCCGATAAAAGAATTAGCGAATTGGAAAGTTATGTTGATTCATTAAAAGCAGTTTCTGCAGCCGATGCCGAAACCAATTGGGAGAAAATAGCGGTTGATTTTGATAGAAAAAGCACAAGTGCCAACGAGTCTTTAGCTACTCTTGATGAAGCTACCAAAACTTCAGCACAAGAAAAAATTGATGCAGCAGCAGCTAAATATGATGAATTGAAAGCTACTATTGAGGCTAAGTCTACACAAAATAAAGTTGTTGCTGCAGCTAGTCCAAGTCAGTTGTTAAGAGACAGATTGTTTGGAGCCGGAAAAATTGGCGATGATATGAGTTTTGCTTGGGTGAATAAAGATAATATTTTGAAAGTATATGATACTTTTTTCCAAGCTTATAAAGACAACAAAGGTGATTTTTCTAGAGAAGATTATGATGAAATAAAATTGATGTATGAAGCATTGGACAGCAGAAAAAATACTGTTGAAAAAGAAGGTTTAACATCTGATGATAATACCAAAATTGCTTCAATTAAATTTAAATTTGGACCAATGTTTAAATTAAACAGAGTTGGTGCTAAAAGTAGAGAAACTGCCGAAGCAAAAGAATAACTACAATTATTAATTCAAGTGGAGAAATGGCAATCAGGGATGGTTGCCATTTTTTTTATGTTCTAATCACAAAATGTTCTTTTTCTTGTTCAATTCTAAAAAAAATAATTCCCCATTGAAACGTGTCAATAGTTACTGTAACTTGTGGATAAATTTTTATAATTTCCCAAGCTTCTTCCATGTCTGCACTCCAATGAATATCGTCAAAAATCCAAACAGAATCATTGGTAATTGTAGGAAGTAAAAGCTCAAAATATTCTAAAGTTGCTTTTTTAGAATGGTTACCGTCAAAGTAGATGAGTTTCGAGTTTCGGGTTTCGGGTTTCGGGTTTTTTAGATAGCTAGAAAATTCAGTATTTACAAATTCAATGTTATTTAGATTTTGCAATTGACATTGATTTTTTGCAATTGCCATTGTATTTGGACAACCTTCTAAAGTAATAATCTTTGAATTTTTATTTCCTAATGATAGGGCAGAACTTGCTAATCCTAATGAAGTTCCAATTTCTAGAATAGTTTCAGGTTGAAAATAATTTACAATTCTGAATAATAATTCAGCTCTTTTAGATGAAATCCCTGCATTTTTCGCAATTTGATTTATGGCACGAGTGTTACTTTTAAAAACTCTTGAACCAGCACCAAAATCGGTTACTTCAATCGTGTTTTTATTTTCTAAAAGTGAATTTCTGTAGTTTTTTAAAATAGAATATTCAGGATAATTCTTTTTATCGTAAAAGCATTTCGTTACCAAATTATATACAAATGGAGAATGAACACCATGTTGATTCTTGGAGTTCCAAAGGAAATTTAAATATGATTTTATTTGAAATAGCATTAATAAAAGTGTTCAGTATTTAGTTTTAAGTGTTCAGTACTGCCAACTAAAGACTCAAAACTGAACACTTTTTAATTATTCCATTTTAGAAGAAAGCTCAAACCAACGTTCTTCTTTTTCTTCTTTTAAATTGATTACTTTTTGCAATTCATTTGCCTTAGCTTCAATTTCGTTATCAGCAACTTTTCCATCAGAGAATAATTGCTCGATTTGTTTTTTCTGATGTTCTAAATCTTTAATCTCTTTTTCGATTTTATTGAATTCTTTTTGCTCGTTAAAATTCAATCCAGCCGAAATAGTTTTCGCTTGTTTCCAATTGTTCTTTTCCTTGTTATCGTCTTTATTTGCTGGTTCAGCCGAATCTTCGTATGCTCTAAAATCAGAATAATTTCCAGGAAAATTTTCTACAATTCCATCGCCTCTAAACACGAATAAATCATCAACAATTTTATCCATGAAATATCGGTCGTGCGAAACCACAAGCAAGCAACCTGGGAAATCCAACAAGAAACTTTCTAATACGTTCAACGTTACAATATCTAGGTCATTTGTTGGCTCATCCAAAATCAAAAAGTTAGGATTCTGAATCAAAACCGTACATAAATACAATCGTTTCAATTCGCCACCACTCAATTTTTCAACAAAATCGTATTGTTTTTTACTGTCAAATAAAAAGCGCTCCAATAATTGTGAAGCCGAAATCAATTTCCCTTTCATCAACGGAATATATTCTCCATATTCCTTAATAATATCAATAACGCGTTGTCCCGGTTTTGGGTTAATTCCGCTTTGAGTATAATAACCAATTTTGATTGTATCACCTGTAATAACTTTTCCAGAATCGGTCGGAATTGTTTGCGTCAATAAGTTCAAAAAAGTCGATTTTCCTGTTCCGTTTTTACCAATAATCCCAATTCGAGCACCACGCTGAAAATCGAAACTAAAATTCTCTAAAATCTTTTTATCACCAAATCTTTTAGAAATTTTATGCAACTCAATAATCTTGCTACCAAGACGTTCCATATTAATTTCAAGTTCAATTTTGTTTTCTTTTCGGCGACTTTCTGCTTTTTCTTTAATCACATAAAAATCATCTTGACGCGATTTTGACTTTGTAGTTCGAGCTTTTGGTTGTCTTCGCATCCAAGCCAATTCTTTCACAAAAAGATTTTGAGCTTTATCAACACTTGCATTTTCAGAAGCAAGTCGTTCTTCTTTTTTCTCTAAATAATAAGAGTAATTTCCTTTGTAACTGTATAATTTTCCGTTATCCAATTCTATAATCTCGTTGCAAACGCGTTCCAAAAAGAAACGGTCGTGCGTAACCATAAACAACGTAACATTTTCTTTAGCAAAATAACTTTCTAGCCATTCAATCATCTCTAAATCAAGGTGATTCGTAGGCTCATCCAATATCAATAAATCAGGTTTATTAATCAAAATAATCGCCAACGATAGACGTTTTTTCTGTCCACCAGACATGTTTTTTACCTTCAATTTGAAATCTTCCAACTTCAATTTAAACAAAATTTGTTTGAACTGCGTTTCAAAATCCCAAGCATTAAAACGATCCATGTCGTCAAACGCTTTTTCATAAGCTTCGCTATCTTCTGGGTTTTCAAGTGCTTTTTCGTAACGCTCAATTACATGTAGAATTTCATTATCAGATGCAAAAATACTTTCCTCAACCGTCAACTCATCTTGCAATTGTGGAACCTGCGATAAAAACGACATTTTAATTTCTTTTCTCATTACAACTTGCCCAGTATCAGGCGTGTCGTCGCCATTAATAATTTTCATTATTTGGGTTTTGCCCGACCCATTTTTGGCAATAAAAGCAATTTTTTGGTCTTTATTAATTCCAAACGAAATGTCCTTAAACAACGTTCGTTCGCCAAATGATTTCGATATATTTTCTACAGAAAGGTAATTCACAAGTGTATTTTTTTTGCAAAAGTAAGCTATAAATTACGAATTAAAAATTACCAATTACGAATTGTTTCAGAAGCGAATGGCTTAAGTTTTATTTGCTATCCATTTTCCTGCTTTTCATTCCAATCTTTTATCAATTGCCTCGGGTTTAAACCCGAAACAATTAATAAAAGGATTTCCATTACAATCAGGGCTAAATAGTTATTGTCTTTTATTTTTGTTCCTTATTTCAAAACAACAATTATTTTAATTCGTACATTTGGTTTTCTAAACTATTTGCCATGAGTGATAATTCAAATAAAAAGGATAAAAAGCTAGACTTAAATAAAGTTGAAGAACCAATTACGGAATATTCAAAAGAGAAAACTTATGCAAATATTGAAGAGCATCCATTATTTATCAAAGTAATTGAAAAATCAATCAAAGAAGCTGCAGAAGGAAAGACATTTACAACTGAAGAAGTTATGAAAATGACTAAAGAAAAATATCCATTTTTAAAATGATTTTTAAAATTGTTTGGACAGTAACTGCTTTAAATTCTTATCATGAAGAAATTGATTACATCTATTATAAATGGAATTTTAAAGAAGTTTTAAATTTTGAAAATCTTGTAAATACTGAAATAAATAGAATTTCCACCAATCCGTTTATTGGAAAAGTAAATTTGAGGAATTCTTATTCTTTAATTTTATCGAAGCAAACGACTTTATTTTACACAATTAATAATAATTTAAATTTAATAGAATTACTATTATTTTTCAACAATCAAAAAAATCCTGAAGAATTAAATAAGTTGCTTTAAATTTGTCCCATGCAACTATCCGTAATCATCCTTAATTATAATGTGCGCTATTTTCTAGAGCAATGCGTTTTAAGTGTCCAAAAAGCACTTGAAAACATTGATGGCGAAATCATTGTAATCGACAACAATTCGTCAGATGATAGTTGCGCGATGATGAAAGAATTGTTTCCAAACGTAAAACTTATCGAAAATAAAGAAAATCTAGGTTTTCCAAAAGGAAATAATATTGGAGTAGCACAAGCCAAAGGCGAATTTATTTGTATTTTAAATCCAGACACAGTTGTTTCAGAAGATACATTTACCTCAATTTTAAACTCGAAACTCGCAACCCGAAACTCGCAACTCGGAATAATCGGTTGTAAATTAATCGACGGTACAGGAAATTTTCTGCCCGAAAGCAAACGCGGAGTTCCAACACCTTGGGTTGCCTTCACAAAAATCTTTGGTTTGTATAAAGTTTCAAATCTATTCGGAAAATATTACGCCCAACATTTAACCGAAAATCAATCGGGAAAAGTGGATATTTTGGTTGGCGCTTTTATGGTTATGAAACGCGATTTGTATAATGAAATTGGTGGTTTCGATGAAAATTGCTTCATGTATTCTGACGATATTGATTTGAGTTATATGGCGTTGCAAAAAGGAAAATCGAATTATTATTTTCATGAAACAACGGTAATTCATTATAAAGGTGAAAGTACAGTTCGTGATGAAAAGTACATGAAACGTTTTCAAGAAGCAATGGAATTTTTCTATAAAAAGCATTTCAAAAAATCGGTACTATTTAGTTTTTTTATGAAAATTGGAGCTATAATTTTTTCGCTAATCAAGAAAAATCAATCCAAAATAATTAAAAGAGAAATTAATCAATACATCTTTTTTTCAAAAGAAGAATTACAATTAAATTTGACAAAGAAAACAACAATTTTAAATAATTTTTCCCAATTTAAAAATGAAGAAAATTCGAATATCGAAATCATTTTTGATACAAAATCTTTTAGTTTTCAAGAGATAATTAATTTCATGAATTTCAATAAAAGCAAGAATTTAACATTTAAGAATTATATTTCTAATTCTAATTATGCAATTGGAAGTAATAATTCAATCGATAGAGGACAAATTATCGTTATAAAAAATTAGTATATTCTTTATAAAATGAAGATAAAATTACTAATTTTGCAATCATTATAAAAAAACACAACTTTAGTTTAAAGATATGGCAAAGTTTGAATTGAAATTACCTAAAATGGGTGAAAGCGTTGCAGAAGCAACAATTACCAATTGGTTAAAAAATGTTGGCGAAACTATCGCTGCCGACGAAGCTGTACTAGAAATTGCTACCGATAAAGTAGATAGCGAAGTTCCAAGTGAAGTTTCAGGTACGTTAACCGAAATATTGTTCCAAGTGAATGATGTAGTAAAAGTTGGTCAAACCATAGCAATTATCGAAACAGAAGGAGGAAGCGTTGAAGCTTCAAAAACTGCCGATGTTGCTGCTCCAATTGTAGCTGAAGTAGCTAAAACTGTAGAAACGGCTAAAGAAAGTGTTGCTCCAGCCGATTTTTCAGGTTCAGATAAATTCTTTTCGCCATTAGTAAAAAATATTGCTAAAGAAGAAGGTGTTTCTGTTATCGAGCTAGAAAGTATTTCAGGTTCAGGAAAAGACGGTCGTGTTACTAAAGAGGATATATTGAAATTTGTCGAAAGTCGAAAGTCGAAAGTCGAAAGTCAACCTACACAAACGATTACTCAAGTTGCTCAACCCGAAAATCGTAACTCGCAACCCGAAACAAAGGCTGTTCCAGTTTCTGTAAACGGTGGCGATGAAATTATCGAAATGGACAGAATGCGTAAGTTGATTTCTGGATATATGGTTGCTTCAGTTCAAACTTCTGCTCACGTACAATCGTTTATTGAAGTTGACGTTACTAATATTGTAAAATGGAGAACTAAAGTTAAAGATGCTTTTGAAAAACGTGAAGGCGAAAAATTGACTTTTACTCCAATAATGATGGAAGCCGTTGCGAAAGCATTGAAAGATTTCCCGGGAATGAATATTTCGGTGGATGGCGATTACATCATCAAAAAGAAAAATATAAATTTAGGAATGGCTGCAGCATTACCTAACGGAAATTTAATTGTTCCAGTTATTAAAAACGCTGACCAATTAAACCTTGTTGGAATGGCAAAAGCTGTAAACGATTTAGGAAACCGTGCCAAAGCAGGAAAATTAAAACCAGACGATACACAAGGTGGAACATATACGGTAACAAACGTTGGAACTTTCGGTTCGGTGTTTGGAACGCCAATCATCAACCAACCACAAGTTGGAATTCTAGCTCTTGGTGCCATTAGAAAAGTACCAGCAGTAATCGAAACTCCCGAAGGTGATTTCATCGGAATCCGTCAAAAAATGTTCTTGTCACACAGTTATGACCATAGAGTTGTTGATGGAGCACTCGGCGGAAGTTTTGTAAAACGTGTAGCCGATTACCTTGAAGCATTTGACGTTAATAGAGAATATTAAAATAAAATTTAAACGTAACCCTTTCAATAATAACAAATTGAAAGGGTTTCTTAATTTTTGATTAAAACTTTTCATAATATCGATAAACGGTAACTACAAAATTTTATATTTGTCAACGATAATATAAAAATATGGAATTAAAACTCACTAGGCCAATTTGCTTTTTTGACCTTGAAACAACTGGAATTGAAGTAGCCAAAGATAGAATTGTAGAAATATCAATTTTCAAGGTATATCCAAACGGAAACAAGGAAAGTAAAACATGGTTGGTAAATCCTACAATTCCAATTCCTGCAGTTACAACAGCGGTTCACGGAATTACAAACGAAAAAGTAGCTAACGAACCCACATTTAAAGAATTAGCTTCTCAAGTTCATAACATGATTAAGGATTCTGATTTGGCTGGATTTAATTCCGATAGATTTGATATTCCACTTCTTGCCGAAGAATTACTTCGTGCTGAGGTTGATTTTGATATGAAAAATAGAGTTTCAGTTGATGTTCAAACTATTTTTCATAAAAAAGAAGAACGTACATTAAGCGCAGCATTAAAATTTTATTGCGGTACAAATTTAGAAAATGCGCATTCCGCCGAAGCCGATACCATGGCAACCTACGAAATTCTAAAAGCACAACTAGACAGATACGAAGATTTAGACAACGATATGAAATGGTTATCCGAATTTACAACACGAAAAAAATCAGTAGATTTTGCAGGATTCATAGCATTAAATAAAGAAGGAAAAGAAATTTTCACTTTCGGAAAAAATAAAGGACAATTAGTAGAAGAAATACTTGAAAAAGAACCAGGATATTACGGTTGGATTCAAGGTGCTGATTTTCCGTTATATACAAAAAAGGTTTTAACGGCAATCAAACTAAGAAAATTAAATACAAAATAAGCTATCATCACAGTTTGCAAACTGAAAACTGAGACTGAAAACTGAGACTGAAAATTATGAAAATAATCTGCATTGGTAGAAATTACGTAAAACACATTGAGGAACTTCACAATGAAAGACCCGATGAGCCAGTTATTTTTATGAAACCCGATTCAGCAATACTCCTTAAGCAACATCCATTTGTTATTCCAGAGTTTAGCAACGATGTACATCATGAGGTAGAGATTTTAGTAAAAATAAATAAAGTAGGAAAATATATTGAACCCAAATTTGCACACAATTATTACGACGAAATAGGATTAGGAATTGATTTTACAGCTCGAGATTTACAAACCAAGCTCAAAGAAAAAGGTTTACCATGGGAAAAATCTAAAGCATTTGACGGTTCAGCGGTTATTGGAGACTTTTTACCGAAAAAAGATTTCATTTCGCTAGAAAATATTAATTTTGAATTATTAAACAACTCACAAGTTGTTCAATCAGGAAATACAAGTCACATGCTGTGGAAAATTGACGAACTAATTGCTTATGTTTCTCAATATTTTACACTCAAAAAAGGCGATATTATTTTTACAGGAACACCAGAAGGAGTAAGCGCTGTAAAACCCAACGATATATTAGAAGGATTCATAGAAAATAAAAAATCATTTAGAATACAAGTTAAGTAATGGCAATAAATTATAACCTCTCAAAAGTTTATGCACTTTCGGATAACGATCCAGAATTTGTAATACAAATTATCACACTTTTTGTGACAGAAGTACCTCAAGATTTAAAACAAATTGAACTTGGTATAAAAACCAAAGATCACAAACAAGCCTATGCCTACGCACACAAAATAAAACCAACCCTAGATTTATTAGGAATGACAATGGCCTACGAAGAAATTCTTCAAGTAGAAGCATGGACAAGAGCAGAAGGCAAGAAAAAAGAAATTGAAGCAACCTTTGATAGCATTCATGATCAAGTAGAAAAAGCAATTAAAGAAATAAAAAAAGACTTTGATTTATAATAATTAGAAGCGAATGGCTCGGGAATTATCAGCAGTGGTAATTCCCGCTTTTCATTACAATCTTTTTTAGTTTTCTTGGGCATTAACCCAAGAAAACTAAAAAAGGATTTCCATTACAATCGGGGCTAAAAAAGCATTCCATAGTATTCTTTGTATTATCTTTGCTCTTAAATAAGATTTAATTTAAACAGCTAAAATTTAATACCCATTGAAAGCAACCATAGTAACTATTGGAGATGAAATACTAATAGGACAAATTATAGATACAAATTCAGGTTTTATAGCCAAATCACTCGATAAAATTGGAATTCAAATTACTGAAATGCTCTCCATTTCCGACGATAAAAAACAAATTTTAGACACTTTTTTATCACTACAAAATAAAGTCGATCTAGTAGTTATAACAGGCGGATTAGGACCAACAAAAGACGATATCACCAAACATACTTTCTGCGAATATTTTGACGATAAATTAATTCAAAATGATGAAGTTTTGGATCATGTTACAGCCTTGATAGAAGGAATATTCAATCGTCCAATTACCCAAATGAACAAAGATCAAGCTCTTGTTCCTTCTAAATGTCACGTGCTTTTTAATAAAGTAGGAACAGCACCAGGCATGTGGATGAAAAAAGAAAATACAGTATTTATTTCGTTGCCTGGAGTTCCATACGAAATGAAATATTTAGTAGAAAATGAAATACTACCCAAAGTAGTTCGCGAATACAAAAGACCCTATATTTTACACAAAACAATTTTAACCTATGGGCAAGGTGAAAGCCTTGTAGCTGAGCGAATTGAAGATTGGGAAAATAATTTGCCAGAGTTTATAAAATTAGCCTATTTACCTGCTCCAGGAAGAGTTCGTTTGCGACTTTCTGCACGAGGAACAAACAAAGAAATCCTAGAAAAAGCAATCGATGAAAACGTAATATCGTTAACTAAAATAATTGGCGACATCATCGTCGGATTTGATGAAGACGAAACAATTGAAGTTGTTTTAGGACGATTATTAACCCAACAAGGAAAAACTATCTCTACTGCCGAAAGTTGTACTGGAGGAAAAATTGCACAAGTTTTTGCATCAGTTTCAGGTGCTTCTAGTTATTTTGTAGGAAGCGTAGTTTCTTATGCCACAGAGACTAAGGTTTCGGTTTTAGGAGTTTCACAACAAGCAATAGATGCGTTTTCTGTTGTAAGTAGTCAAGTTGCAACACAAATGGCACTAGGAGTTCAAAAATTGATGAAAACCGACTATGCAATTGCTACAACTGGTAACGCCGGACCATTAAAAGGAGACGCAGATGCAACAATTGGAACTGTTTTTATAGCCTTAGCAACACCAAGTGGAGTTATTGTTGAAGAATTTAATTTTGGCCAACCACGTGAAAAAGTGATAGATAGAGCCGTAAACAAAGCATTTGAAATGATTCAAAAAGAAATTTTAAAAAATCTCTAGTATTTTTTTGTGAATAAGGTTTCTTTTTTGTTTCTTTGCACCCTCGATTTGAATAACGATAAAAGATAAGCATAATGTCAAGAGTTTGTGACCTTACAGGTAAAAGAGCGATGGTAGGAAATAATGTTTCTCACGCAATGAACAAAACTAAGAGAAAATTTTCTGTAAACTTAGTTAAAAAACGTTTCTATCTTGCTGAAGAAGACAGATGGGTTACTCTAAGAGTAGCTGCTTCTACAATAAAAACAATCAATAAAAATGGATTAGCTGCAGTATTGAAAACTGCTAAAGCTAATGGATTTATTAAATAATTCCTTATCCAATAAAAATAAAGCAAGATGGCAAAGAAAGGTAATAGAATACAAGTGATTTTAGAATGTACAGAGCACAAAGGAACTGGTCTTCCAGGAACTTCTCGTTACATTACAAATAAAAACAAAAAAAACACTCCAGATAGATTAGAGATTAAGAAATTTAATCCAATCTTAAAGAGAATGACTGTTCACAAAGAAATTAAATAATTAGAAATTTAAGAAAAATTCAAATGGTCACATTTGAAGATTTATTTTTAAATAAAAATACACATTTGAATCATGGCAAAAAAGACCGTTGCAACATTACAGACATCATCTAAAAGATTGACTAAAGCTATCAAGATGGTAAAATCACCTAAAACAGGTGCATATACTTTTCAAGAAAGTATCATGACACCAGAAGAAGTTGATGGTTTCTTGCAAAAGAAATAATTCTTAAATAAATATATATCAAAGCTACTTTCTAATGGAAGTAGCTTTTTTATTTTTATATTTGTAATCAATTAGTGCCTTTTAAATATTGGAGATGCAATCCTAATCATTAACCAGAATAAAAAGATGAGTTTTTTTAAAAGAATATTTTCATCAGAAAAGAAAGAAACATTAGATAAAGGTTTAGAAAAAACAAAAACTTCTTTTTTTTCTAAGCTAACAAAAGCTGTTGCAGGAAAATCTAAAGTTGATGACGAAGTTTTAGACAACCTTGAAGAAATACTTGTTTCTTCCGATGTAGGTGTAGAAACGACTTTAAAAATTATCAAACGTATTGAAGAAAGAGTTTCTAACGATAAATATCTTGGAACTGACGAATTGAATCAAATTCTTAGAGAAGAAATCTCTGGACTTTTATCTGAAACTAAATCGGGTGAAGAATCTGAATTTAAAATTCCAGCCAATAAAAAACCTTATGTAATTATGGTTGTTGGCGTTAATGGTGTTGGAAAAACTACAACAATAGGAAAATTAGCATATCAATTTAAAAAATCTGGATATAAAGTTGTTCTTGGTGCTGCCGATACTTTTCGTGCTGCTGCCATAGATCAATTGCAAATATGGGCAGATAGAGTGGGTGTTCCAATTGTAAAACAACAAATGGGTTCTGATCCTGCATCGGTAGCTTTTGATACTTTGCAAAGTGCTGTTGCACAAAATGCTGATGTAGTAATTATTGATACAGCTGGTCGTTTACACAATAAAGTGGGTTTAATGAGTGAATTATCAAAAGTAAAACGCGTTATGCAAAAAGTAACAGATGATGCACCTCATGACGTACTTTTAGTTCTTGATGGTTCTACTGGTCAAAATGCATTTGAGCAAGCTAAACAATTTACAGCTGCAACAGAAGTATCTTGCTTAGCTGTAACAAAATTAGACGGAACGGCTAAAGGCGGTGTTGTAATTGGAATTTCAGATCAATTTCAAATTCCTGTAAAATATATTGGAGTAGGTGAAGGTCTTGAAGATTTACAAGTATTTAATAAATATGAGTTTGTTGATAGTTTTTTCAAATAATCGCTTATGAACAAATTTCTATCCTTTTTTAAAACACCATCATCATTAATTCTAGTACTCATTAGTTTTGGAATTGGAGTTTTAGCTAAACTAATAGAAAAGAAATTTCCCGATGTAGCAATGGGTTTACAATTGATAACTTTTATACTATTTGTTTATGGTATTGTAAAATACTTTAATTCTAGATTTAAATAGTTTTGAAATTTAAACTATATATAAATTTGACTCAAAAAATTTGTAAATAGTTGTTTAGGTGTTAAAAAAGCAATATAATGGTTGGAAATAACTAATTAATTTCAATTAGTTACAAAAAATTAGCATCTGTATATAAGGTTGTTGAGATTTTTTTTATAGTTTTAAGGATTTTAATTTAATATCTTTTTAATTTATGAAACTTTTCTATGTTTTAATTAACTACCAACAACTATTAAAAATAACAATTGCTATTTTGTTTGTTTTGATTTTTAATTTATTTATCAATCCAATATATTCTCAAGAAGTCAATAGCAAAGAGCTTTTGCCAAAATGGAATAAGCCAGTTATTTTTGATAGATTTGGTAAAAAGTACGAACTAAAAGATATTGATCTAAATCTTAAAAGAGATTTACAAGAGGAAGATATCTTATCTACTCATGTATTTTCTTGTAACAACAGTATAATACCTGATTTAAGTAATTACATACTAAATGCTAACCCAAATGGAGTGTTTTCTGGAAATGGTGTGGTAAATACTAACGGTGTATTTTCGTTTAATCCTGCAATTGCAGGAATTGGAAGTCATGTTATAGAATATCTTGTTAATAGTACAATTGGCTGTCCATCATACATAATAAAAAGAGAAATTGAGGTAACATCAGTTTGTCCAAAACCATTTATTTCTCAAACCTATGCTAAAGGTACTGAAAGTACCTACATTGAAATAAAAAACCCTAGCACTACAGAAACTATATTTGCAGGAACTTATTTTGCTGTGCTTTATGATGGAGTTAATACTGGTGGAATGCCAACAAGTAGTTTTGATATAGGAATATTATTACCAGGTGAAGTAAAAGTATTTCAAACGCCAAATGCATCGGTACCTAACTATGCTGCAATAGGATTAAATCTATTTCCTATAGATTTTACTTTTGACGGACAAAGCGATGTTCTTGTTTTGTCAACCTCAAATGGAATTACAGCCTTTAATGACCGAATTGATTTAGTTGGCACAGATGGCACAGATTGGTGTTTAGATAAATCTTTAGTTAGAAGTAATTGTGCCGTACAATACCCAAGAATTGATGCTTTCGACCTTGAAGATTGGGTTGAATTTACATTAGACGAAATAGAAAATGAGTATGGTGAAAATTCCAAAACCAATGCCGTTTTAGGAAGACATAATGACGACACTTTAACTTGGAATACCAGCTGGACTGATGGAAGCACAGACGAAAGTAACCCAGATCGTTCTCGCCGTATCAATATAGCTAACAATTATAATACTTCTTTAGATGGTGGAAGTTTTGAAGCATGTTCTCTAACCGTTTTAGACAACCAAATACTAAAAATTACTGCAAATGATTACGTAAGTTCAGAAGGATTTGTAAATGTACAAGACAATGCGGTTATCAATGTTGAAAACAACGGTTCATTAGTTCAAGTAAAAGACCAGTTTCAAGGCACAGTAGGAACTGATTTAATTACTCGTGGTACTAACAGCCAAATTAACATTTCTAGAACTACAGTTGGACTTGATGCCTATACCGATTATGTGTATTGGTCAACACCATTGGCAAACTTGCCTATAAACAACAATACTAATACAGCAAATAATTTATTTCCTTCGCCACCATTTAATAGTTCTCGTTTTTATGGTTTTGAAAATGCCAATTTTCAAGACATTCCTAATTGGTTTAATGGTGCATCAAGTACATCACCTTATGCCAATGGCTATGATGACAACCTTGATGATTATTTTATACTTACTCCAACCCAACGAGCACAACAACTCAACGCTGGTTTGGGTTATATTACTTGGCCACCAAGCGCTTGTGGTACAAATTGTAATTATACAATTACTTTTAGCGGCACACCTAATAATGGTGAAATCACTGTGCCTGTTTATCACAACGCACCAAGTAATACTTACACCAATTTAGTAGGTAACCCATACCCAAGTGCAATAAATTTAGACAGATTTTTCGAGGTAAATGCTGGGTTGATTGATCCAGTTGCATTTGTTTGGGGAAGGTCTTTAATTACTGATGATACGCCAATTTCGGGTAACCCTGGACCTTATCCATTAAGTTATAATGAAGACAGTTATCTGATTTATAACCCCACTATGATAATTGTTCCAAATTCTTTTGGCAATGCAGCTTTTGATGACCCACTAGGTGATGGTATTAGTGATAGTGGTGATTTGTCATCCTGTCAATCCTTTTTTGTACAAACAACAACTGCATCTGGAAACCTTATTTTTAACAACAGTATAAGAACCAAAGTAGCGAACAATAACTTTGCGAAAAATTCTAATCATCAATCAGTTGAAAAAGATAATAAACTTTGGTTGAATTTGAAAAATGATAAAGCATCTTCCCAGTTAGGTATTGCCTTTTTAGAAAAAGGACATAATGAATATAATTCTAAAGAAGATGTGAAAAACATAGTTGGTAGAAGCTTAAGTTTTTATACAAAATCAACTCTTGAAGATTTAATTATTGATACTCAAAGTAATTTTAATGTAGATAATACAATTCCATTAGGAGTGACTTGTCTAAAAGATTCTAATCAAGAACTTTCAATTTCTATTGAGAAAGTTACAGGAGATTTAAAGAATAAGACTATTTATTTAGAAGATAAATTATTAAAAATAATTGCAGATATAACACAGAAACCTTACACATTTCAATCAGACTTAAAATTTATTGATGATAGATTTGTATTAAAATTTAATAATTTAAAATCATCTAATGAAGTATCTAAAAATGAAGTTAATATTATTTTCAACAATAGTTACCTTGAAATTATTTCGGCAACAAAAAAAATTAAAAAAATAGTATTAAATGACATATACACGCAATCTTTCAATTCAACTGAAATTGAGCAATTAGAAAATTTAAATTGTAATAACATCTCTGTTTGTATAGATGAAAAATATAAAATTATTTCAGTAAAAGTTATCCTTGAAGATGGAAACGTAATAACCAAAAAAATGATAAAATGAAAAATATAAAATTAACGTTACTTTTATTTTTATTATTTTCAATTAAAATTGAGGCTCAATGTTGGTCAAAAATTAATTGTGGAAGTTCACACACTGTTGCAATTAGATTAGATGGGAGTTTATGGGGTTGGGGTGATAATAGTGTTGGTCAAATAGGATCAATAAATTGCATCAATAATCAGTGTTTGAATCAAACTATAATTGAGAATGTTAATTTATATTTAGATATTAATTCTGGTAGTGGTCATACAATATTACTAAAAAATGACAATACATTATGGTCGTTAGGAGGAAATAGTTTTGGGAAGTTAGGATTAGGTTTGATTGAGACAAGTAATGTTAATGCACCAACTCAAATTGGAACTTCCAATGATTGGAATACTATTTCATCAACTAGTACACATGTATTAGGTTTAAAGTTAAATGGAACATTATGGGCATGGGGAAATAACACTTATGGTCAATTAGGAGATGGTTCAACTATGAATAAAAACATTCCTGTTCAAATTGGATTTGATACTAATTGGCAAAAAATTAGGAGCGGATACTCGCACTCTCTTGCAATCAAAAACGATGGAACATTATGGGTATGGGGAAGAAATAATTCTGGTCAACTTGGAGATAATAGTTTGATTGACAAAAATTTTCCTATTCAAATTGGATCTTCAAATGATTGGGTTAATGTTTATGCGGGTTATGAATTTTCAATAGCTTTAAAAAATGATGGGTCTATTTGGTCGTGGGGTAATAATCAAGTTGGTCAACTTGGTGATGGTACATTTATTAATAAACAAGTTCCTACACAAATTGGTAGCAATAATGATTGGCAAAGTTTAGATTCTGATTATGGACACACTTTAGCTATTAAAAATGATGGGTCATTATGGAGCTGGGGATGGAATAACGGCTATAGATTGGGTGATGGTTCAACAATTAATAGAAATTCACCAATACAGATTGGAAATTCTTTAAGTTGGGCTAAAATTTCTGCAGGCGCTGGATATTCAATGGCTATTACAAATGATAATTTACTATATGTTTGGGGTATTAATAATGTTGGTCAACTTGGAGATGGTACAAATTCAATTATTCAAATTCCTACGCAATTATTGTGTGCTCCACTTAGTTTAAACGAATTTAATAAACCCAAAATTACAATCTACCCCAATCCAACAAAAGACATTCTAAATATAACATCTACCACAGCTCTTCAAAAAACAATAATTTACAATTTATTGGGTGCCAAAGTATATGAGCAACTATATAATGAAACTATTGATGTGAGTAGTTTGTCTATTGGTATGTATATATTGCAAGTTTTTAGTGAGGATGGCGTTTTTAATAGTAAGTTTGTAAAAGAGTAAAAATATGATTCAATTTAATATGTAAGAAATATAAAAATAAGATTTAAAAATAAGCGCGCTATTGATATAACGCGCTTATTTTTTGCCAAAGAACATCATCAAAATCGGATAAAGCTAAATTTACATTATCAGCAGCATCACCCATTCGGATAACTACCATTTTCTTACTTGGTATAACATATATCTTTTGATCATTTTTCCCTAAAGCCATAAACATATCGGTTGGACCACTCGGAATTATACTTCCAGGTATTTGTAATTGACTTTGTGGTAAGTGATAACTTGATTTACCATTTAACCACCATAAATATCCATAGGATTGATTTATAGTTTGTGAAGTATTCGTTGCTGTAGTAAAATAGGATTCATTTACCACTTGATTGCCATTCCATCTACCTTTGTTTAATTCCATCAATCCAAATCGCGCCATGTTTCTCGTAGTACTCCAATAAACACTCAGTCCATCACCATTATTTATCCAACTTCCACCAGTCATTCCAAGTTTATCTCTCAATTTAGTATTGAAATAATTTGTCCATGTCTGTCCAGTTGCTTGCGCTACAACATCTTGAAGTTTTACATAAACATTGTGATAAGCCCATCGTGTATTTGCATCGGCTACATATTGAAGGTTTGAAGGAGAAACATCATCACCCAATGCATCATTTAGTCCAGATGTCATCGTTAAAAGATTTTTGCAAGTAATTAAATTTTCTTTTGCAAGAGGAGCACTTGTCCAGCCTGTTCCCAAATAGTCAGAAACCTTGTTGTTTATATTCAATAAACCTTCTTGTTCTGCAATACCGGTAACAGTAGATGTTAATGTTTTTCCTGCACTTGCCCAATACCAAGGTGTAGTTGAAGTATGTCCATTAAAATAATTTTCCATCACAATTCTACCATTTACTAAAATAATGAATGATTTGGAATGTTTTAAATTTAGGTAATCCAATAATGGCTGAACGGCAGTTTGATTCCAACCTAAGTCCGAAATTGACTTAGTATCCCAAGTTGAACTTCCATCACTTGGTGGAAAATACATTGCTTCATTCGGAGTTACTTGATTTTCAGAACTATTGTCAGAACTGCAACCAAAACTAATGACAGATAAAATAAGTAAAGTAAAAATTTTTTTCATAACGGTCGATTTTCAAATAAGACTTGGAATAAATAAAAAGGTTTAATCAAAAATACTTTTTTATTCTTTGAAATAAATTGTAATTTTATATTTTATTTTAAATATGAAAAAAACAATCACATTTTTACTTTTCGGATTACTATTAGTTTCTTGCAAACAATCAATATCTGACAAAGATATTACCAAAATTAACGGCTATTGGGAAATAGAAAAAGTCATTTTAAAGGATGGCAACAAGAAGGATTACAAAGTAAACGAAACAATAGACTTCTTTGAAATGAAAGATAAAAAAGGCTTTCGCCAAAAGGTAATGCCTCAATTTGACGGAACTTATTTAACAAACAATATAAAAGAAAACATCACTCTTTCTTCTAAAGGTGGTGATTATTTTATTAATTATTCTACCAAATATGGTAAATGGAAAGAAGAAATTCTCGAAATTAAAGATTCTGTTTTAGTTTTAAAAAATAATGACAATCTTGAGTACCATTATAAAAGACAAATTCCTTTTTCATTAAAATAATACTGAATTCAATTTTATAAACATGGCAAAACGATTAAGTAACGAAAGTTCAATTTCAGAAGTTTTACAACAATTTATTCAGGTTAATAAGCTTGAAGCAGGAATGGATAAAATTGATGTAGAACAAGCTTGGAAAAATATTATGGGAAACGGCGTTAACAGTTATACTCAAGAAGTGATTCTAAGAGGAAGTACTTTGTATGTCAAACTAACATCGGCTGTTTTGCGTGAAGAATTAAGTTATGGAAAACAAAAAATAATGGTAATGCTCAATGAAGAACTACGAAAAGATGTAGTTAAAGATTTAATTTTGAGATAAAAAAAATCTCGCTTCAACTTAAGAAACGAGATTTTTATATTTTTTACAATCAACTCAACTGCCAATTGCTATAGTAAACTAAGTACTAAAACTGCTCTCTACCAGAGAAGTGGAAAGCGCCTTCAATAGCAGCATTCTCATCAGAATCTGAACCATGAACTGCATTTTCGCCTATAGAAGTTGCATATTTCTTACGAATAGTTCCTTCGGCAGCATCTGCAGGATTTGTAGCACCAATTAAAGTTCTAAAATCTTCAATTGCATTTTCTTTTTCTAGAATTGCTGCAACTATTGGTCCACGTGACATAAATTCTACTAATTCACCATAAAATGGTCTTGCAGCGTGAACAGCATAAAACGCCTTTGCATCGGCAACTGTTAATTGTGTTAATTTTAAAGAAATGATTTTAAATCCTCCTTCAGTAATCATGTTTAATATTCCGCCAATGTGTCCGTTTTCAACACCATCGGGTTTAATCATTGTAAATGTTCTATTTGTAGCCATTTTTTTTGTTTTATTTTTTTTATTTGGGTGCAAAAGTAGTGTTAATTTTTTAAATTTATATTGTTTATTAGTTTATTAATTATAAGTTAAAGTATGTATTTTTATGGTTATGTAAATTCTAATAGACATTGTTTTTTAAATTGTAAAGGATTTAAAAATTAAGGATATTTAAAAAAAAAATTCATAAAGCTAAAGTACAATAACTGCAAACTCTTGTTTTAATGGGTTTAATTTTTCTAATAATTTAGTAATTAAAACTTCTCCAAACTCTAAATAAAATTCACTAAAATTAGCTTTTCGCTCTTGTAAACTTTGGTTAGGAAATAATTCATTTTGAAGCAATAATATACGTTCCAACTCATCTGCATGAACTCTTTTCTCTGCTTTCAACAATCTTTTTTCTAGATTTTCTAATCCTTTTATTTGTTTAGTTTCTTGAGCTTTTACTGCACCAGCAAATGATTTATCTGTTTTATTAGCAATGGTATATAAGTTTTCAAATTGTTTTTTTAAAAACTCTTTTTGTTCTGTAAAATCAATTTTAAATTTTGAAAAACTTTCTGTTTTTTTATCAAATAATTCTTGTTGATTCGTAAATAAATTGAACCAATTTAATCCCAATTTTTCTGCTTTTTCATCTTGCTTTTTTGTAGCCAATAAAACAGAGTTACGAAGTAAAAGAATAGGAAATGTGACGTTGTTAGCCTCGAAATTGGATTTTAATTCTAGCCAATAAGCAATTTCTCCGCCACCACCAATATAACATAAATTAGGTAAAATTACTTCTTCATACAATGGTCTCAAGATTACATTTGGACTAAATTTTTCAGGATGATTTTCAAGTTCTTTTATAATTTCAGATTGTGAGAATTCAATTTTAGTAGCATTAACTTTAAAAATTCCATTTTCTAATACAATTCGTTCTCTAAGTTTATCTTCTATGTAAAACAAGTTTATTTCTCTAGGATTTACTTGAATTTTATACTCTTTTAAATGGGTATTAGTTTCGTTAACTTTCTTAAAAGAAGTTTGATTTGTGAGTTCCTCTTTGGCATAAGGAATGAAAAGCTTTTTTAATG
>NZ_JAYWFT010000122.1:0-3945 GCF_043778725.1 Flavobacterium sp.
GAAGGCGAAAAAAGCAGAGAGAGACGAAATGGAAAAGCCTACTAAAGAGGAAATTGAAGCTAGAAAAATAGAAGTTCAAAAAGAACAGGCCAATATGAAGGCAGAAATGAAAAAAATTCTTACACCAGAACAATATACAAAATGGGAGCAGAATCTTGAAGAAAGAAAGGAAAAAATGATAGAAAGAATAAAAGACAAGAAACAAAAAGGGAAAAAACCACAAGAAGAACAAAAATAAATTTTGTAATCTCATATAAATAATTTATTTTTGATACTTGTACTTTAAATAAATTCATAAAAATCATGAAAAAAATACTTTCAATTTTCGCTCTTGTATGTGTTTTCACTATAAATGCTTCTGCTCAAGAAAAGAGATTAACTACTCAAGAAGCTGCTAAGAAAGACGCTGCAGAATTGGCTATTTTAGTTGGATTAAAAGACAATCAAGTAGAAGACTTTTATAGATTGTTCGAAACTAAGTATCAAATTCTTGAAGACAAAACACTTTCTGTAGAGAGAAAAACAGAACTTGAAAGAGTAATGGATGCTAAAATTAGAGCAACCTTAAACGATAAACAAATGACGTTATTAGAATCTAACAAAGTTTTATTTGAAAGATTGAAAAGATAATAGTAAATAAATAAAAAAAGGCTTCCAAAAAACTGGAAGCCTTTTTTTTATATTATAGACTTTTTGCCACTTTATCAATAGCATTTATTGTGAAATCTAAATCTTGATATGTAAGTGCATCTGTTATAAACCAAGTTTCATAAGCCGATGGAGCAATATAAATTCCTTCATTTAATAGACCATGAAAGAATTTTTTGAAAGTTTCATTATCTCCATTTTTAGCTGTTTGAAAATTAATTACTGGATTTTCATCAAAATGAACTGATATCATAGATCCCACTCTATTAATTGTAAATACAATTTTATTTTGGGTTAAAACCTTGTGAATTCCTTTCTCTAAGTAAGCCGTTTTTTCTTCTAATCTTACAAAAACATCACTGTCATTATTTAAGGAATTTAGCATTGTTAATCCAGCTTCCATTGCCAAAGGATTACCTGATAAAGTTCCTGCTTGATAAACTGGGCCGATTGGCGCAAGATAATTCATGATTTCGTTTCGAGCAGCAAACGCTCCAACAGGCAAACCACCACCAATTACTTTTCCGAAACATACAATATCTGCATTGACATTAAATAATTCTTGAACACCGCCTTTAGCAAGTCTAAATCCAGTCATAACTTCATCAAATATCAATAATGCTCCATTGGCAGAGCAAATATCTCTCAACTGATTTAAAAACCCATTTATTGGAGGAATACAACCCATGTTTCCTGCAACTGGCTCTACAATTATTGCTGCAATTTCATCTTTATTTGCATTAAATAATTCTTGAACACTATCAATATCATTATAGTTTGCCAGCAAAGTATCTTTAGCTGTTCCAGAGGTAACACCAGGCGAATTTGGCGTGCCAAATGTACTTGCGCCACTTCCTGCTTGAATTAAGAAAGAATCGGAATGACCATGATAACAACCTGCAAATTTTATTATTTTATCCCTATTTGTATATCCTCTTGCAAGACGAATTGCGCTCATACAAGCTTCTGTTCCCGAATTTACAAAACGTATTTTATCTATATTTGGAACCATTGAAACGGCCAATTCTGCAATTTTAGTTTCCAACTCGGTTGGCATTCCAAAGGAAGTTCCTAGCTTAGCTCTTTTGGTTATAGCCTCAATAACTGGCTCATAGGCATGCCCCAAAATCATTGGTCCCCAAGAATTAATATAATCTATTAATTTATTTCCATCCTCATCATAAAGGTAGGCACCTTTGGCACTTTTTACAAAAATTGGTGTTCCACCTACTCCTTTAAATGCTCTAACTGGCGAATTTACTCCTCCAGGAATTACTTTTTCTGCTTGTTCAAATAACTGACTGCTTCTTTTGTATAACATTAATTTATTTTTTTAATGATGAAAACTATTTCACAATTATTTTTTGTCCTATCGAGATTCCAGAGTCTAAAATATTATTTTTCTTTTTTAGCTCTTCAATAGAAATATTGTACCTCTTAGATATTGAATAAAGTGTGTCGCCTTTAATGACTTGATGTAAATCTGCATCAGATAATCCTACCATCTTAGTAGTATCTATAGTATTTATTATTTTTGTAGGCACATAATCAACACCCAAAACTTCGGCGTCATATTTTTGCAATTGATATCGTTCTACCAATCCAATCAATTTAGTTGGATAAGCAATATCTGTTGCGTAACCCGCATTCTTAAGTCCTTTTGCCCATCCTTTATAATCATTTTTATCTAATTTAAACAAACTAGAGTACCGTTCTCTTGTGGTTAAAAACAAGGAATGATCTCTATATGAATCATTAGGATTGTCATATTTTCTAAAACATTCTTGAGCTTCATCATCATCATATTTAACACTTGGACCTGTCCATTCTTTATGACATTTTATGCCAAAATGATTATTGGCTTGTACGCTCAATGGTCCAGTTCCTGCTCCCGACTCAAGAATTCCTTGTCCAAGAGTTATGCTTGCAGGAATTCCATATTCAATCATATCTTTCTTAGCAATTTCTTTGTATTTTTCTATATATTCTAGAACCATAGCTGTTGTCACTTTAACTCTAGTAGTTGCTTCAAGTATTTCTGTAGAAATATCTTTGTTGTCGCCAACTACTACAGGTTTTGTATCTAATACTTTTACAACTATTGGTTTAGTAACTGGCTTTACAACTGGCTTTCTAATTGTTCTAGCAACTGGTTTAGAAGGAGACACAACGCTTCTAGAGGTTCGCACAACGGCTTTATTAGACCCGCATGAGATAAAAAAACTGACACAACAATAAAGGATTATTTTCTTAATCATCAAATTTTATAGTTTGCAAATTTTTACTTTTTAATTTTAAATTCATTCCTTCAATTCCTTGAATTCCGCCAGTATGAATTATTAGTATTTTAGTGTTTTCTGAAAAATATTTTTTTCCTATTAAATCTAAAAGGCCATAAACCATTTTTCCTGTATAAATTGGGTCTAATGGAACTGCATTTGTTTTATAAAACAAATTTATAAATTCAATTAATTCTTGCGTTACTTTTCCGTAACCACCAAAATGATAATCGGTGATTAATTTCCAATTATTATTATTTACAAAATTACAAATATCTTTTTGTAAAAAATCGCCTTTTAACGAAGGAAAACCTAAAATATTTTGATGATTTAACGAGCTGTTTATAATTCCAGAAATTGTCCCTCCTGTTCCTACTGAACAAGCTATAAAATCATATTTATTATCTTGTTCAGTTAAAATTTCTTCGCATCCTTTTATTGCTAAATCGTTGGTGCCGCCTTCTGGAATTAAGTAAAAATCTCCATGCGCTTGTTGCAACTCTTTAATAAAAAAAGTAGAAGTCTTTAATTGGTATTTTTCTCTAGATACAAACACAAACTTCATACCACATTGATGGGCAAATTTTAATGTGGGATTTTCAAAAATTTTAGATTCTAATTCCTCACCTCTAATGACACCAATTGTTTTAAACCCATTTTGTTGTCCAGCATAAGCTGTTGCGGCAATGTGATTGGAATAAGCACCACCGAAAGTTAAAATTGTTTTCTTACTTTCTTCTTTGGCTTTGAGTAAATTATATTTTAATTTTCTAAATTTATTTCCTGACACAAATGGATGAATCAAATCTTCTCGACGAATGAATAGTTTGATAGTGGTGTCTTGAAGCAAAATCTCTTGTGTTATTATTTTCAAGATTATTATTTTTTACAAAGTTAATAATCATAATACTTATATCATAAAAAAAGGTACTCACAAAAGCGAGTACCTGTTAAAAAATATTTTAAAAAAATTACTTCACTCTTTCTACAACTATTTTCTGACTTATACTTTGACTAT
>NZ_JAYWFT010000123.1:0-27598 GCF_043778725.1 Flavobacterium sp.
GTATATCTCGAGACATGTTTGTTTGCGGGTTTCGGGTTACGCGTTTCGGGTTTTTTGAAAGCCAAAACAAAGTGCAAATATAGTTTATCAAAACTGAAATTTTAGGATTTGGAATTTGCCTTTTGAAATTTCAGTTATATTTGTACCTTAAATTTAAATTTATGGGTTTTATTGATATTGTTTTGGGCGCTTTATTAGTTTTTGGATTAATTCGCGGACTCAGAAACGGACTTTTTGTAGAATTGGCTTCGTTGATTTCGTTTTTTGTTGGAATTTACATTGCAGTAAAATTCTCCTATATAGTTGGCGGATTTATTGGCGATAGCAAAACAGCGAAAGTTACAGCTTTTGTAATTACTTTAATTCTTGTAGTAGTTGCTATTCATCTTCTTGCCAAAGTGTTTTCGACAGTTGCAAGCACCTTATTTTTGGGCTGGTTGAATAAATTGGGCGGCGCTTTTTTTGCCGTTTTAAAAACTACTTTATTACTTGGCGTAGTATTGAGTTTGTTTCAAAAAGTGAATTTTAACAACGCACTAATTAGCAAAGAAACTCAAGAAAAATCATTGTTTTTTAATCCTATATTAAAAACTTCGGAGGTTTTATTGCCAGTTTTAACCGATTGGTTCAAGGATTTAAGGAGTAAAATTTAGTTTTAAGTCACAGTTTTCAGTGATTAGCATACTCAAAACACCGACTGCGACCAAAAACTAATTCAATTCTCTAATAGCTTCATCGCTTATCCAACCTGTAGTTTCGTCTGTAAGTTGTACTTTTTTCCAATTGGCTATGCTTTCTAGAATGTAAACTTTTGTGCCTTCGTGAAGTAAACTTGTCTCTGCGCTAGTTGATTTTGGTTCGCCTTTTAACGATGCCGTTTCAGCAAAAATAATAGCTGCTTTTTCAGTAGCTTTTCTGTTTTTTTCATAAAAAGCTGAAGCCGTACTGACTCCAATTAAAATTAAAACCAGAAACATTGCTATAAAGAAAATTCGCTTTTTTAAGGTTGTAGCAGATAAATAATATCCAACAAAAAAAGCTAGAAACAAAAATGCAAAACCAACTGCAATCCATGCCCAAGTATCGTAATAATAGTTGCTTGTGAAATCTTCAATGAGTTTGTTAAACCCTACTTTTGGTATGATTTTAATATCATCAATAGTCATTTTTCGTGCAAAATCTAGATTGGTTTTTATTTCTTCGTCGTTAGGATTTAATTGTAATGCTTTTTCATAATTATAAATTGCTGGCGCTACTTTGTGCAATTTATAATAGGTGTTGGCAAGGTTAAAATACAAATCAGCCGATTGTTTTCCGGAAGCTAAAACACTTTCATAATTGGTGATAGCTTCTTGATAATTTTCTTTTTGATACAATTGATTTCCTTTCTCAAAAGCAGTTTGTGCCAATGAAAACTGGAATATTAAAATGAGTATATAAACAAACTTATTCATAATTTTATTTTTTAAACACATAGAATTACCGCTTTTTTTTGATTCATTAAGGCGTTTCACTTTATTCAAAAGTTGATAGTTGCTATTTGCAGAAAGACTTTTTCTTAATCTATCAAACTTTATAATTTCTATATTTTATTTCAAAGTTTTTTATGCCAATTGCTTTTCTAAACTGGATATAATTTCGACAGCTTTGTCATAATCTTGCTGAATAGTTACGCTTGTTGATGGCGCATATCGAGCCAATTCGCAACTTTCTGTCAAGTTTATAAATTCTTTCACGGTTTCGGAATTTGCATTTCGCGAAAGCAGTATTTCTGTAATTTTATCTTTGCTCATTTCTGATGTTTCAATGCTCAATTTGGCTTTCAAGAAATTGTGCATCGCTTTCTCCAAAGCAATATAAAAGGGCTCTTTATTGTTGATTTGTTTTTTGGCTTCCGATAAATATTTCTTTGCTAAAGCATTCGACTTTTTCTTTTTATTTCCAACAACATCAGCATCTTCTGCTTCTTTTCTTCTTCGAATGAGCATCAACGCTGGAATTCCTAAAAACGGTAAAATCATCAACGAATAAAACCATCCTGAACCCAAAAAATCATCCGATTCCATATTGGACAAGTTTGTTTTTTGTTTTATAAATGCAAATGCTTTACTGGCCGAAACTGGCACTTTTGATACATCATTCGTTGCATTTGGATTAGAACTTGCAACTCCTGGACCATCTAAAACATTCAGCATTATATCTGGCGAGGAAATAGTTCTGTAACTTCCAGAACTCAAATCAAAGTATGAAAATTGTAATCCTTTAATCGGAAAATTGCCTTTAGATTGCGGAATAATTGTATATCTATCAGAAATGCTTCCTGTCATTCCAGAAAGTGGCGTTGTAACATTTTCGGTGTGTTCTGGATCGTACATTTCTAAATCTGATGGCACAACAGGTTTAGGCAAATTAAACAATTTTAAATTTCCTGTTCCTGTAACTTTTACCTCTAAATCTAGTGATTCTCCATTTTTTAAAGTGGTTCTTGAAGGAAGTGCACTAAAATTAAATTTACCAACAGCGCCAGAAAAATTAGCTGGTTTTCCTGCTTCTGGCAATGCTTTTACCGAAATAATTTTGCTCCCAGCTGAAACTCTTTTGCTGTCATCAACCAATTGTACTTGTCCAAAAAAGTTTGGTCTTCCCCTAGGAACTTGACAATCAATATCTAAAGAAAGTGGTTCTATTTCTAATTTTCCTGCTTTTTGCGGATACAAAACTGTTTTTCTTAAAACAACAAATCGATAGCGTTCGCCTTTAAACATTCCTTCTTCGGCAACTAGATTTTTGATGTCAATATTCTGGCTCCAAAAGTCATTGTACTTTGGTTTGTTTAATTCACGCCAATTACTAATTCCTATGTTGTAGCTAAAATATAATTTATAAACCACCGTAATTGGTTCGTTTACATAAGGATTGGTTTTAGAAATGTCGGCAACCAAATACAAATTATTGTCAGCTCTTACTGTTGCTGGTTCGTTAGGATCATTTGGTAAATTAACAGCATCAGACACACTAATTTTTATAGGCAATGTTTTGTAAAGTTGTCCGTCAATTTCAATAACGGCTTGTCTTATAATTAAATTTCCTTTCTTTAAAGGCAACAAAATATAGGTATATGATTTTTGAAAAGAGCTTCTACCGTTAATCCATGATTGACTTATGGACTGACTTGGTCCACCCACTACTCTAAATCCTGATGCTTCAAAATTGGGCGGAACAAAATTATCGCCGTCTTCATTCATTGAGAATTCAATGCGTACTCTTTCATTTAATCCCAAAGAATTCTTGCTTACATTGGCTTCAAATTTTACTTGAGCTAACAATGCATTGGTTATAAACAAAACTAGTATTACAATTAATCTTTTCATTTTCTTTTTCGGAATTCTATTAACTACCAATCCTTTTCTGGTTTTTGTGGTTTGGCTTGAACTTTTTGTGCGTTTACTTTTTCTTGAACTTTTTTCTCTTCGTTATTTACGGCATCCAAAAGATTGTCTATTCGTTGCTTAGATGCGCCACTTGGTTTTGGTTGTTGTGGTTGATCGCCATTACCTTTGTCTTTATCTTGCTTGTCTTTGCCGTCTTTTTTATCTTTATCCTTGTCTTTGTTATCGCCTTTATCTTTTTTGTCGTCTTTTTTATCTTTGTCTTGATCTTTTTTATCGTCCTTCTTGTCTTTGTCCTTCTTTTTGTCTTTGTCCTTTTTGTTATCGTCTTTCTTTGGCGGATTTTCTTTCAACATTTTTTTGGCCAAAGCATAATTATAACGTGTTTCCTCATCCGTTGGATTGTTTCGTAAGGCATTTTTATAGGCTTCAACTGCTCCAGAATATTCTTTCTCTTTCATCAATGAATTTCCCAAATTGTGAAATGCTTGGTGCTTTTCGGGTTTTGTTTTAGCGTCTTTTATAGCTTTTTCAAACTGAAATTTGGCTTCAATAGGTTGATTTTGTTTGTATATTGATGTTCCTAAATTGTAGGATGCAATAGCTTTTTTCTTGAATTTAGCTTGAGATATTCTGTAATTTGCTTCGGCATCAACATAATTTTTTTCTTTAAAATTTTCGTTTCCTTTTGGCAAATAAGCATCTTTCTCTTGCGCATTTATTACAAAAGAAATTAGAATTATTATATATGTTAGTGTTTTTTTCATTTTTTACAAATTCACAAAAGAATACAATCTATTCTCTAGTTTCTTTTTCCTCATTAAACAAATTCATTTTTCGTACCCATTTTGTTTTTCTTTCTGTTAAAAAAACGTCCAAAAATAATAAGAAAAATCCAAAACCTAAAAACCATTGAAATTGCGATTTGAAGTCGGCCATTTGAGTTGCTCCAAATTCGGTTTTTTCGGTATTATCTAATACTTTTTTCACATAATCTAAAACCAATTTTGTTGAATTTCCATCAACATAACCACCTTTAGTGCTTTTTGCAATTTTAGAAAGCACCTCAGCATTTCTTTTAGTAATGACAACTTGATCGTCTTTATCTCTTTGGAAACTTTCTACAATTCCGTTTCTTTTTAACGGAATTGGTCCGCCTTTTTCAGTTCCAACGCCTACAGTAATTATTTTGATTCCTAATTTTTGAGCTTCTTCGGCAGCACTTTCTGCATTGTCGGTATGATCTTCTCCATCAGAAATTATTATTAATAACTTATTGGTTTTGTCTTTTTTATTGAAAAATTTAGCCGACGCCAATTCAATTGCTTGATCTATTGAAGTTCCTTGTGACGAAATCATTCCGGGATTCATAGATTGCAAAAACATTTTGGCAACACCATAATCAGAAGTCATTGGTAACACTGGAAAAGCGCTTCCTGAATACGCTACAATTCCTATTCTATCGCTTCCCAGTTGATTGATTAATTGTGAAACCAATTGTTTACTTTTTTCTAATCTATTGGGTGCAACATCCTCTGCTAACATACTTTTAGAAACGTCAACAGCAAAAACAATATCAATTCCTTCACGTTTTACCTTTTCCATTTTGGTTCCCATTTTAGGGTTTACCAAACCTATTACTAGACATGCAAAACCTAAAAGAACAATGGTAAGTTTCAAAACAGGCTTGAAAAAAGATTTTTCTGGACTTAATTTTTTGATTAAATCTAAATCACCAAATTCGCGTTGCTTTTTTCTTTTCCAAAACTGAATGTATAGAAATAACAGTACCAAAATTGGAATCAAAAACAATAAATATAAATAACCTTTTTCTTCTAACTCGTACATTTAATATTAGATTTTAGATTTCAGATATTAGATGTTTTTCTAATACTAAATTCTTTTTATGCTCAATTTCTAAATAAAACCTCTAAAAACAGTATTTCTTAATAAAATTTCAATCAACAATAAAATTCCAGCAATCCATACAAATGGGCGAAATTTTTCGTCATAATCATAATATTTTAACTCTTGAATTTCAGTAGTTTCTAACTTGTTTATTTCGTTATAAATACTTTCTAGCTTGCTATTGCTACTGGCTCTAAAGTATTTTCCTCCTGTATTTTTCGCAATGGTTTTCATCAATTCTTGATCGATTTCTACTGGCATCATCTTGTATAAAAAACCTTTACCATTTGGCGCAAAAGCATAAGGAAATTCGGCCATTCCGTTAGTTCCTATTCCAATTGTGTAAACTTTAATTCCGTATTCTTTTGCAATTTCTGATGCAGTTTCTGGCTCAATAAATCCCGAATTATTTACTCCATCAGTCAACAAAATGATGATTTTGCTTTTGGCTTTGCTTTCTTTCAATCGGTTTACTGCCGTTGTCAATCCCATTCCTATTCCTGTTCCATCTTGAAGAACATTGTCAAATTTAATATCATTAATTGCTTCTTGAACAATTGCTTTGTCACTAGTTACTGGAGTTTTTGTATAAGCTTCGCCTGCATAAACCACAATTCCTATTCTATCATTTGGTCTATTTTCAACAAAATTATAAGCCACTTTTTTAAGTGCTTCCATTCTATTTGGTTTCAAATCTTTAGCCAACATACTACTTGAAAGGTCAATTGCCATTACAATATCAATTCCTTTGGTGGTTTTAGTTTGGTTACTTATATCAACTGTTCTTGGTCGCGCCAAAGCAATTATCAAAGAACTTAAAGCCAATAATCGGAGCACATTTAAATACGGTTTTAATTTTGCCAGAAAGGAATTGGACGATTTAAAACCTTTAATGGTACTTATCTTTAATGTTGCCGTTTGTTGCTTGCGTTTTATAAAAAGCCATGCGATTGCTAATGGCATTAGTAAAAACAACCAAAAAAACTCTGGGTTTAAAAAGGTTACTTTATCCATTATTGTTGCGCAGTTTTAAGTTCGACAGAATTGATGATTCGTTCCAAAATTTTCTTTCCATATTCATCCCCTTCTTTGTAAGAAACTACAATTTGTTGCAAACCGCCATCTTGTTTAAAAAGCAAAATTTCATAATATAATTTCTGACTTTTGTTCTGAATTTTATCCAACATTGTCATTGTTCCGTAGGCTTTCACGCCTGTAATTCCTTTATCAGTATTGAATTCTTCTTGTTTAAAAATAATATTTTGTCCGCCCATGGTTTCCCAAACTTTCGTGTTTCCTTCTAGAACAGTATCAAAATTAATTTCGGTTTCTTTTTTGAATTTTGTTGTAGAAACCATCACATTAAACGAATCCATCAAACTTCCATAACCAAACATTTGCATTTCTTTTAAAACTGCAAAAGCGTCCTTTGGAAGCATTTTAGTAGCATCCAATCGTTTCAAAACTTTTGGTGTTTCTATTTTTATTCCTGGATTTCCATATTCGCTGTAAATCCATTCGCCTTCGGCTAATTCCTTGGTTGGATGACCAATTAAATTGTCTTTTACGTAATCAAATCCTTTAAAATAAATTAGCGTCAATAAAGAAATCATTAGAACTGACAAAACAATTCCGATTGTAATAATTATTCGAGTTCGCTTTTGTTTTTTAAGTTTTTGTAGCCTTGCAATTTCTCTTTGTTGCTCATTCCATGCTTCGAGTTCGTCGTCTTTTTCAACCACAGTTGGAATGGCTTGATGTATAGTTACAATAGAACTTGAAATGCGTTTCTTGTCTTGTTCAATTTCAAAATCTAAAGGTGTTACTTTGGCAAATTTCACTAAATCGGCTTGCTTTAAAACCTTTTCAAGATTTTCTAATGTTGCAGCAGTAAGTTTCAATTTCTTTTGATTTGCTACTTTTCGAATGGCAACTATCAACTCTGAAGTAGTGCTTTCCATCGCCGGAATATGAATTTCTTCTTCAATATAATTTCGAGCAATATCGGTCAACTCCGAATAATATGACTTTACTTCACCATGTTGCCAAAGTTCTTTAAGCTCCAATTGTTGTAGCAAAGAAGTCGCTTTTTCTATCGGTGATTTGTATATAATTTCTTCTGGTTTTTCTTTAGTTTGGTATTTTTTAATTAACCAATAAGCCAATGCTGCAATGGCAAGTAAAAGTAAAATTCCTAAAAGATATTTCCACCAATCGCTTGATGTTTCAACTTGTGCAACATCTTTTATATCATACATTTTTTGTCTTAATGTATCGACTTTTACATCGTTAACCTCAACTTTTAAACTATCCGAAAAAGAAGGTTTTCCGTTGATTAAGATTTGAATTCTTGGAATGGTGTATTTTCCTGAATCGAATTGCGTTAATCCATATTTTTTGATTAATTCATATTTGTCATTCGATTTAATGGTGTCAATTTTATAAGATTCGATAACTTCTAAAGCACCAATATTTTTAGCTTTTGGAAAAACAACTTTGTCGGTTTTATTAGCGGCTACTTTAACGGTTAACTTGAACTCGGCTCCAATTTTATTTCGAGTTGTATCGATAGAAGTCGTTACTTTTTGAGCAAAAAGTATTGATGAAAAAAGTAAAAATAATATGTATAATTTGAATTTCATTTTGTTCTATTGTGCCTAACAAGCTAAAAAATAAGTTAGGAAATGTGAATTATCTCGATTTAAAATACCCTAATAATTTGGTTACATAACTTTCATCGACTCTTGTGTTTACTGTTCCTGAACCGCATTTAGAAAAAATTTCTTTGAAATAATTTACTTTATCATGGTAGTTTTTTTCGTAGTTTAGTCTAACATTTTTAGAACTTGTATCTACGACCATAATTTCTCCCGATTCGGCATCTTCCATTTCTACCATTCCTATGTTTGACATTTTTTCTTCACGAATGTCATACACTCTTATTCCGGTGATGTCGTGCTTTTTTCCTGCAATTTTAAGCGTTTTTTCATAATCATCTTCACACATAAAATCGGAAATCATGAATACAATTGCTTTTTTCTTTTGCGTTGCCGACAAAAACTTCAATGCTTGTGACAAGTCGGTTTTTTTGCTTTTAGGCTGAAATTCAATTAACTCACGAATAATTCTCAATACATGAGATTTTCCTTTCTTTGGTGGAATGTACAATTCAATTGCATCGGAAAATAAAATCAAACCTATTTTATCGTTATTCTGAGTAGCCGAAAATGCCATTGTTGCGGCTATTTCGGTTACAATTTCGCTCTTTAATTGATTTTTAGTTCCAAAACTTTCTGAACCCGAAATATCTACCATTAACATCATGGTCAATTCGCGTTCTTCTTCAAAAACTTTTACATGTGCTTCGTTATAACGTGCTGTAACATTCCAATCGATGGCACGAATATCGTCGCCAAATTGGTATTGACGTACTTCAGAAAAGGTCATTCCGCGTCCTTTAAACGACGTATGATATTCACCCGAAAAGATATGATCGCTCAATCGTCGGGTTTTAATTTCTATTTTACGAACTTTTTTTAGTAAGTCTTTTGTTTCCATAATTTAGTTTCGGGTTTCGGGTTTCGGGTTTCGGGTTGATGAAGATAACTTTCAACTCGCAACTTTTAACTCGCAACCTAATAATTAAGGTACTTCAATTTCGTTTATAATTTTGTTGATGATGTCAACAGAAGTGATGTTTTCGGCTTCAGCTTCGTATGTGATTCCTATTCTGTGACGCAACACATCATGAACAACGGCGCGAACATCTTCTGGAATTACATAACCACGGCGTTTGATAAAAGCATAACATTTAGCAGCAACTGCTAAATTGATACTTCCACGAGGTGAAGCTCCAAAACTGATTAATGGTTTTAAACTTTCTAATTTGTATTTTTCTGGAAAACGCGTAGCGAAAACAATATCTAAAATATATTTTTCGATTTTTTCATCCATGTACACTTCACGAACTGCTTCTTGAGCGCGAAGAATTTGGTCAACAGAAACCACTTGATTTACTTTTTCATAAGAACCTTTCAAGTTTTGACGAATTACCATTCGTTCTTCATCCATTTTTGGATATTCGATAACGGTTTTCAGCATAAATCTATCAACTTGTGCTTCTGGCAAAGGATAAGTTCCTTCTTGCTCAATTGGATTTTGGGTGGCAAGAACTAAAAATGGTCGGTCTAATTTGAAAGTAGTATCGCCAATAGTTACTTGTTTTTCTTGCATGGCTTCTAACAAAGCCGATTGTACTTTGGCTGGAGCACGATTGATCTCGTCTGCAAGAACAAAATTTGCAAAAATCGGTCCTTTTTTAATAGAGAATTCGTTGGCTTTAATATTATAAATCATGGTACCAATAACGTCGGCAGGCAGTAAATCTGGTGTAAACTGAATTCTGCTAAAGCTACCGTGAATGGCTTGTGAAAGCGTATTAATAGCCAATGTTTTTGCCAAACCAGGAACGCCTTCTAGCAAAATGTGACCTTGACCTAAAAGTCCAATTAGCAATCGTTCTACCATGTGTTTTTGACCTACAATTACTTTGTTCATTTCCATAGTAAGTAAATCGATAAAAGCACTTTCTCTTTCAATTTTTTCATTGATTGCTCTAATGTCTAAAGCGGCAACATTTTCTTCCATAAATTCTATTTTTATACTACTCTTTGGGTTCAAAAATTTAACATTTCAAAATTGAAGATTTTAACACGAATAGAATGTTAATAATGCGTTAAAACTTATGTGCAAATCTTATTTTTAAGGATGATTTATGATTTTGTTTTAGTAATTTTAGGTTTTTAAGAATTTATATTGATTGTGTTCCTTCGACTGCGCTCAGGATGACAAAATGTAGAAAATTTGAAAATAGTAATAACCTAGAAAATTAAATTTAAAAATATGTCTCAAAATCTCGAAACAGAAAATACAAATCTCAAAACAAATTTGTCTAAAATCATTGCTGGAACTATGAATTGGGGAATTTGGGACAAAAACCTTTCCACTTCAGAAATGGCACATTTAATACGTATCTGTATTGAAAATAAAATTACAACTTTTGACCATGCCGATATTTATGGTGATTATACAACCGAATCGCAATTTGGAAAAGCATTTGGCGAAAGCGAAATCTCTCGTGACAAAATGCAATTTATTTCTAAATGTGGCATCCAAATGACTAGTGGAAGAGCTAATAAAATAAAACATTACGATTATGGTAAAGACTACATTATTTGGTCGGTAGAAAACTCCTTGAAAAACCTTCAAACAGATTATTTGGATGTTTTGCTTTTGCACCGACCAAGTCCTTTGATGGTTGCCGATGAAATTGCAGAAGCAGTAGAAAAATTAAAGCAAGAGGGAAAAATTATTGATTTTGGATTATCTAATTTCACTTCGTCTCAAACAGAATTAATTCGTCAAAAAACAGCAGTAAATTACAATCAAATTCAGTTTTCGGCTACGCATCATGAGGCAATGCTAGATGGCAGTTTAGATTACATGCAAGTTCATGGAATTCGTCCGATGAGTTGGAATCCGCTTGGAACTGTTTTTCGTGAAGATATTGACCAAACACGCAGGTTGAAAAAACTGTTGGTGCAATTGGTTGAAAAATATGGCGTTGGATCTGACACCATTTTGCTTTCTTGGATATTAAAACATCCATCAGGAATTTTCCCAGTTGCTGGAACAGTAAATATTGCCAGAATTCAGCAATTGATAAAAGCTGTTGAATTGCAACTTGATAATTTAGATTGGTTTGCCATTTGGACCGAAAGTATGGGAAATAAAGTACCTTAAAATTTACGAAGTCTTAAGTACGAGGTACGAGAAAAAATCTTGTGCTTCGTATTTTCTAAATCGTACTAAACTATGATAAATAAACGTTTGCTCATAAAGAACTTACTTGCTCACAACGATGAGAGTAGTTTTTATGACAAAAAACGTCAGTTGAATTTGCATACTAAGGAAGGAAAAGCCAAGTTTTTAAAACACATTTGTGCCTTATCTAATTCTAATCCTTCTAATAATTCCTATATTGTTGTTGGCGTTGAAGATCAGGATAATGAGATTACAGGCGACGATTTTTTTGACGACAGTAGGATTCAGAATTTAGTGAATGCTTTTTTGGAAAATCCACCTAAGATTCAATATGAAAATGTGCCTTTTCCTAATTTGCCAAAAGACAAAGTGGTTGGTTTGGTAACCATTAAACCCAAATCTAAAACTTCTTATTTCAAGAAAAACATTCATACCATTTTAGCCAATACGGTTTTTGTGCGTCGCGGCAGCAATTCTATTCCTACTGAAGATAAAATTCCGTACACAAAACAGAATATTGAAACCGTTATTAGCATCGAAAACAATTCTAGAAATAGTATTTCAAATACCTTAGATAGTGTGATTGATTTTGTAAACCATCGTCACAAAGACATGCCTTCTAAATACAAAGTTTTCAAGGAATTGTTTGTTATATGTTGGGCTGGAATTCCCAAAAAAGTTCGTGATGCAACTTTCTTTTCAAGAGTTGATATTGAGTTAATTAACGAGCAAGTAAAATTGTTTTATTCTGCACAAGATGATGTTACCATTTCGTTTGACGAAAATACTTTTACTATTACTGAATATGTTCCGCTTGGACTAAATGACAAAACCAGTTATTATCCTTTGGAGCAACAAAAGATCTCGTTTTACGACAATGGTTATTACAAAATTGAAACCGAAATGCTCTTTGAACCACCGCAATACAATCGGAAAGTATTGTATCACATTTACAATTCTACCTTGTCTTTATTGACTAAATTGCAGAAATCACAAGAACTATCTGATCGTGAAGAACAAGATTTAGAAAATATTCCATCGACTTTAATGATTTGTTTCCTTAATGGTTTTGACGATGCAAAACATAAATTGATTGATGCAAAATCGTTATTAAAACAACATAAAAACGCTGTTGTTTATGTCAATTTTAAAGAAGTTATGCGTGTTTTAAGGAAAGTGAAATATAATTCCAAAACTACTTAAAGGTATTGATGATTTTTTGTTCGGCATCGTTTAAAAGTATTACATCATATTTTTTCCAGAATTCTTCGGTATATTTATTTCCGTTTGTAAACAAACTACTTTCTTTATACTTTTTACTTTTATCCAAATCAAATTCGCCTTCTTTATAATTTAGAGTAGTAATATCGCATAAACTCTCGAAGGTATTGTTTATTTTTTTTCCAAATTTTAAATAAACATTAGATTTAACTTGGCTGTAAATCATTACATATTTATCGCCATCAATTTTAAAACTGGCTCTTCTAACAATGTCATTAAATTTAACTTTGGCAATTAAAATGTTATGAATTACACTGTATTTTTTGTGCTCTGGAGAAAATCTTAAATTAATATCCAAAATCAGTTTGGTTTTAAAATCATATGTAACTGTTCCTTCATAAATAAACTCGTCTTCAAGGTTTTCTTTGGGTTCAATAGTTATAATTTCAATACTACTTCCGCCAGTTTCTGATTTGGTTTCTACTCCAAAATTGTATTTGTCGCTTTTTAATATTTGAGCCACCATTTTAAAACTGTACGCATTAGAAACTGCTTTTCTAACATCATTTAAATTAACTGAAAGTATTGCTTTCTCTCTTTCGGATGCGTTTTCATCTTTCAAATCAAAGGTTCTACTTTGTTTTACATACAAATCTGAAGCACCATTTTTTCTTTTGACATAATAATCAATAATTCCGTCGGAGAAGTTGGTGTATTTACTATCTACGTTTATAAATTCTCTGTAGTATGTAGTTAGTAATAATGATTTTTCAAGTTTAGACTTGGAGGCATCAACAGCTTCTTCAAGTAATGTTTTCCCAGGTTTTTGATTGATTACAACTTCGTCAAGAACAAATGATTTAGGCTCAAGAAAAATCTCTATTTCGGTTTCGTTTCCTTTTAGAACATGCGTTTCTAACTTGTAATATAAATGGCTAAAATTTATTGCTTTTGAATTCTCTGGTAGTGTGATTCTAAATTTACCTTCTTCATTAGAAATTGTTCCAATATTGGAATCGATAAGACTTATTGAAACGCTTTCTACTGGCAATAAGGTAGTTACATCTTTAACAACTCCAGTAATTGTTCTTGTTTGTGAAAACGAAAAGTTAGTAATAATAAAAAGGCAGATTGTAATGGTTTTTTTCATGTTATTGGTTGTTCTAATCTTTTCAAAAATAAAAAAATTTCATAGAATAATGAGGTTGTTAGATTTTTAAATTTTTTAATATCAGAAATATTTCAAAGCTAAACTACCTTGATCGAAGATGTTGACTTTACGTTAAAAGTGTAAAAAATGTTAAAATTTGAATTACTTTTGTAAAAGACTTAAAATAACAATGAATAGAACATTAGTAATAGGCGACATTCACGGAGGTTTGCGAGCGTTGCATCAAATAATAGAACGAGCAGAAGTTACCACCAACGATACTTTAATATTTCTTGGCGATTATGTTGACGGTTGGAGCCAATCACCACAAGTAATTGATTATCTAATTGATTTAGGGAAAAAGCAAAACTGTATTTTCGTTCGTGGCAATCATGATGAATTACTTCTAGATTGGCTCCAAAACAGAAACGAAAACATCGACGAAGGAATGTGGTTTAAACACGGCGGTGAAGCAACAGTAACAGCGTATTCTCAAGTTTCTGAAACTAAAAAAATCGAACATATTGCGTTCTTGAAATCGTTGCAAAATTATTATTTAGACGAAAAAAACCGATTGTTCATTCATGCAGGTTTTACCAATATGAATGGCATTTTATATGAATATTTTCCAAAATTATTTTATTGGGACAGAACGTTGTGGGAAACGGCTTTGGCTCTTGATGAAACTATCGAAAAAACTAGTGATTTTTATCCAAGAAGATTTTTGTTATACAAAGAAATTTATATTGGTCACACGCCAGTAACTAGATTTGGAGCAACAACACCTGTTAAAAAAGCTTGTGTTTGGAATGTTGATACTGGCGCAGCTTTTAAAGGTTCGTTAACGATTATGGATATTGAAACTAAACAATTTTGGCAAAGCGAACCATTGCATAATTTATATTTTGACGAAAAGGGTAGGAATTTTTAACTGAAGGTTTCGAGTTGAAATTGATTTTTGATATTGACATTAAATAGGTTTAGTTATCTTTGCAGAAATAAATTAAAAATAAAATGAAGAAAATAATTATTATAGCGATGCTTGCCTTTTTTGGTTTTGCAAATGCGCAAGCGTTTAAAGGAAAAGGAGACGTTAAGTTTCAAGTTGGTGCAACATTTCAAGAACACGCAACAGGAATTGGAACCACAGCCGACTTTGGTGTAGGTGAAAATATCTCATACGGATTTGCAGTTTCTTATTTATTGAATACTACAAACGCAATTGGAACACCAAAATTCGATGATCGATTTGATGCAAAAGCACGTTTCAACGCCAATATTGGTAATGTTTTAAATATTAGCGACAAGTTTGATTTGTATCCAGGACTAGACTTAGGAATAAGAAATTTTGGCGCACATATTGGTGCAAGATATTTCTTCACAAGTGGTTTCGGAATCTACACTGAAGCTGGAATTCCGTTAGCAAAATTCAATCCTGATGCTATTGGATATGAACGATTTAACAATCAATTTGTTTTTCAATTTGGAGCATCATTCAATTTATAATATTCAATTTTAAAATAAAATGAGCGTAGTTACCGAAAAAAGATTAAAAGACAGAAGTGGTTCTAAATGTGAAATTAGCGGAAGCGATGAGAATTTAGTAGTCTATCTAGTTGAACCAAAGACAGATGACATTCCAGAAAACTGTATTTTAATCACAAAAACATTAAAAGACCAAATAGAAAATCCAGAAACTACCAATGCCAACGATTGGCGCAGTTTAAGCGATAGTATGTGGAACGAAAATCTTCCGGTTCAAATTGTTTCATGGAGAATGCATGCACGTTTAAAAAACAATGATATGTTAGAAATGATGTATCTTGATGAAGATGCTTTAGAATGGGCAAAAGCAACAGGAGAAGCAGATGATGATGAAGGTAAAATTGTACACAAAGATTCTAACGGAAATATCTTGAAAGATGGAGATTCGGTAGTTTTGGTAAAAGATTTAGATGTAAAAGGCGCAACATTCACTGCAAAACGTGGTGCTGCTGTTCATAATATAAAACTAGTTTGGGATGATGCTAACCTTATTGAAGGTCGTGTTGAAAGCCAAACTATTTTTATTTTAACGCAATATGTTAAGAAGACTAAGTAAGACTTAACCGCAAAGGCGCAAAGTATTGTCGCAAAGTTCGCAAAGCTTTTAAAAAATAAAAAAGCGCTCTGAAAATTTCAGAGCGCTTTTTCTATATTCTATTCTCTAAAAAAGATTACAAATCAAATTTAATTCCTTGTGCTAAAGATAAACTTTTAGTCTAATTAACTACAAACTTGCTTTTACAAAAACTCTTTTTAAAACTCCATTTTTTTCAATTCCTTGAACTTGAAGTTTAAAAGTTTTTTTTGTTTTATGGAAAACATTGCAATGAATTAGCTTAATATGCCCTAAATACAAATCATCTTTGTAAACTTTTACAGCATTTTTATCATATTGATTTTCTGGATCTAACTCATATCTTAAAAAATCACCAATATTAATATTTTCAGAGCTAATTTGAGATTCTGTTAGATTTGTAATTTCAGTAATAAATGATAAATTTTTAACAGGGTTAAAATCTGCTAAAAACTCAAAATTATCCGTTGGTAAGAGACCTTGAGTAAACGCTAACATATAAAATTTATGTTTTGCTTTGCTAACATCTACATTCCAAAAATCATAAAAATCTTTAGAATCCGTTCTTTCACTTTTTATTAATCTTTGTCCAAAGATTTGAAGAACATTTTCTGTGTATGTTTTATTAGTATCAGGAAAACCTTCGTAGTGTTCAAAACCTAATTTTTTTGCTTTTTCCACTCCTAAAACATTATATTGAAAACGAACACCTTCAGTTTCATTTTTTTTAATAGTACCAATTGAAATTCTGCTACTTCCTTTTCCTGGTCTCCAGACAAGTTGTATGTTTCCTATTGCTTTCATATTAGTTTAAAAAGAGTTTCAATTCGCAAAGTTATCAATTTAAACATCAATTTTTTTCTAGAATCTGATAATTTAAAGTTAATTAATTCTTCTGGCAAATTTGAATCAATATTTTCAATTATTTCATTGATTTTTTTGCTGTCAAATTTATACTTAACTCTATTAATAAATGATTTAGTTTCATTTGGATAATTTTTTAGAAGTAGAGCAACTAACTCAAAATGTTTTGATTTTTCGCCTAAACCGTCCCAGTGAATTTCAGATTTACCTTTGCTTATGTAAGCTTTTAACATTTGTAAGTCATTTATCATTTTTTCAACCTTTTCTTCTTCATATTCTCATCCTAAACAACAACCACTATCATATATAGGCGCAAACTTATGAAGAGTTATTTCTGAATGAAGCTTTAAATTACTTTTACTTATTTTTCTATCTTCTTTATGAAGTAAGATAAAAAATTCATTTAAAAATCTTTTGAATTTCATATCAATTTTCCCCCAAAAACTCAATTCTTTATTAGATAATTTTTTGTTTATTTCTTCTATTGCTTTCCTATAAAACATTATTACACCCCAATTTTCTTGGTGTCTATCCGAATTCCCTACTATTGAATCAAAAACAATAATTTCAATTATATTATTTATGTAAGGATTTAATTGAAAATATATTAAAGAATTTTTAATAAACTGAAAAGTGTATTTGGTCTTATCAATATCTGGATTGTATTTAGAATCAAATCCAGTTAAATAAGTTTTCCCTTCTGTTAAATTATTTTCTGAATTTAAAATCATAGATTTTGAGATACAGCCTATTTTTTGAATGTCATTTTTGTCATATGCTATATTATAGTCTAACATGTTAAACCCTAATAATTGACCAATTTTGGATGAAACAATTTCAGACCAAAATTCTGTAGGATATAAAGTTTGACCATTTTTTTTATTAATTTTTGAACCTTTAAAAAAATATTCTTCATTTGAAAATGGGTGAATTATAATTTTTTTGCTTCTTGTTCCTCCAGTATTATAATAAAGAATTTTTTGCCAATCTGTTATTTCAGTAAATGTTGTTTCAAAATTGTTCATTTGATAAATCTATAAAAAAAACGCTTAATCTAAATAGAAAAAGCGTTTTTAAATAATTCTCTATTTTTTTAAAAACTACAAATCAAATTTAATGCCTTGTGCCAATGGCAATTGATCCGAATAATTAACGGTATTTGTTTGTCTTCTCATGTATACTTTCCAAGCATCAGAACCTGATTCTCTTCCGCCACCAGTTTCTTTTTCTCCTCCAAAAGCACCACCAATTTCAGCTCCAGAAGTTCCAATGTTTACGTTAGCAATTCCACAATCTGAACCTGAAAATGACAAGAATTTTTCAGCTTCTTTCATTTCGTTGGTCATAATTGCAGACGATAAACCTTGCGCAACTCCATTTTGTTTTTCAATTGCATTTTCAACTTCTCCACTGTATTTCATTAAATATAAAACAGGTGCAAAAGTTTCGTGTTGAACAATTTCAAAAGAGTTTTCGGCTTCAATAATGGCTGGTTTTACATAACAACCCGATTCGTATCCTTCTCCTGAAAGAACACCGCCTTCAACCAATACTTTTCCACCTTCAGCTTTAGCTTTTTCAATTGCAGCTAAATAAGTGTTTACAGCATCTGTATCAATTAATGGTCCGATATGATTTTTTTGATCTAATGGATTTCCAATAGTCAATTGACCATAAGCTCCAACAATGGCATCTCTTACTTTTTCATAAACCGATTCGTGAATGATTAATCTTCTAGTTGAAGTACAACGTTGACCAGCAGTTCCAACAGCACCAAAAACAGCACCAGGAACAACTACTTTTAAGTCGGCAGTTGGTGTAATTATGATAGCATTGTTTCCACCTAATTCTAATAATGATTTTCCAAAACGTTGTGCTACTGTTGCTCCAACAATTCTTCCCATTCTTGTAGAACCTGTAGCAGAAATCAACGGAATTCTAGCATCGGTAGTCATCATTTCTCCTACTTTATAATCACCATTTATGATAGAAGAAATTCCTTCAGGTAAATTATTTGCTTTTAAAACTCCGGCGATAATATTTTGACATGCAATAGAACATAAAGGTGCTTTTTCTGAAGCTTTCCAAACACAAACATCACCACAAATCCATGCTAATGCTGTGTTCCAAGCCCAAACCGCTACTGGAAAGTTGAAAGCCGAAATAATTCCAACAACACCTATTGGATGCCATTGTTCTCTCATAACGTGACCTGGACGTTCAGACGGAATAGTTTGTCCGTTTAATTGACGTGATAAACCAACTGCAAAATCGCAAATGTCAATCATTTCTTGCACTTCGCCATATCCTTCTTGCAATGATTTTCCCATTTCGTAAGAAACTAATTTCCCTAATGGTTCTTTTAATTCTCTTAATTTATTTCCAAACTGACGAACAATTTCACCACGTTGTGGTGCTGGCATTGCTCTAAAAGTTAAGAAAGCAGCTGTTGCAGTTTGCATTACTTTTTCATAATCTGCAGCAGTTGTAGTTTTTACTTTTCCAATAAGTTGTCCGTCTACTGGCGAATAACTTTCAATAATTTCTCCGTTAGAAAAATTAACATTTCCTGTTGAAGTTCCTTCGTTGATGGATTTAACGCCTAATAGTTCTAATGCTTCGGTCATTCCGAATTGTTGTGCAATTGATGCCATTTGTATGTTTTTATTTGTGATTTATAAATTTTTGGTAAAAATAGTGGTTTATTTTGAATTTTTGGTAATTAGCCCAGACAGAAATGGAAAGCTTTTTAAAAAAGAAATGCTACTTTTTCTTGACAGAAAAGAGCGACCTTAGAAGCTCCTTTTATGGCTTAGAAAAATAGTGTTTCTTTTTAAAAACTTGGAATGTATGGCTGGATTAGCTTCTAAAAATAAGTACAACTTAAGACTCGTAATCTTTGTCTTTGTCGATAAATCTTGGGTCGGATTCCATTGTTGTGCCGCAGTTTTCGCAGGTTCTTAATTTCTTGGAATTGTAGAAATGCTTGAAATGTGGTAGGAAATCTTTTTCAATATCGTGGAGTTCAAAATAAACTTCGTAGAGTTTGTGATTACAATTATCGCAATGCCAAAGTAGTCCATCGGTGAAGCCTTTTCCGGCGCGTTTTCTTTCGATTACTAATCCTATTGAACCTTCGGATCGTACTGGTGAATGTGGTATTTTAGCTGGATTGAGATACATATCGCCTTTGGTCATTGCCATTTCTTTGCGTTCACCGTCTTCTTGAATGATGACTTTTATGTCGCCTTCGAGTTGGTAAAAAAGTTCTTCGGTTTCGTTGTAATGGTAGTCTTTTCGGGCATTTGGACCAGCGACAATCATAACGATATAATCGTCGGAATTGACATATATATTTTTATTTCCAACTGGTGGTTTTAGTAAATGGCGGTTTTCTTCTATCCATTTATTGAGGTTGAAAGGTTTTGCAATTGCCATGAGAAATTTGTTTTTACGAAGTTACGGATTTTTGCCACAAAGACGCTAAGGCACTATATTTTTTTAGAAAATTTAAATTATAAGCCTAAAAAAAGGTTAGCGCGAACTAACCTTTACAACTATTATTTAATTTCAATTTCGAGTGGATTGAAAATTTGTGGAATTTTTTTAGGATCTTTTTCATAAACGGTAATTGTTCCTTTCACGGTGATTTCTTTTCCAAGAGAATTAGCAATATCTAGTTTGTGTTCTTCAAGATATTTATTGGAAACTACAATGGTAAAAACATTGTCTGGATAGGCTTTATCGATATTGATGTAATTGGTCGATTTTCCTTCGGATGCCAACTTGAAGGAGGCAATTTTTCCTTTTAGGATAACTTCCTTACCAATATTTTCTTGGGCTTGAGCCGATGTAATTGTTTCTTGAGCAAATGAAATGGATGCTATAGATAAAAAAGCAATGATAACTAATTTTTTCATAATGATGTGTTTGTTTCTTAATTGGCATGAAAAAAGGTTAGCGTTAACTAACCTTTTTATTTTTAATTTAATTGTTTTATAAGATAGATGTAAACAGGAAAGTGATCACTAAAGCCAACTTCATTAGCTGAGTGTCTTAAGGGATATCCTTTATATTGACCCATTGTTTCTATCATAAAAGGTTTGTTGTATATTCCTGCTTTCCAATATCTAAAAGAAGAATAATCTGGTTTAACAAATTCTTCAGACACCATAATTTGATCAAAAATATCACCTGCGTCACGATAAAACAATGAAGCATTTCCGTTTTTAGCCATTTGTTCAAAAGGGTTATAGATATCTGCTGGCTCTTTCAACTCGGTTTTTTTAAGTTTGGCACCAACACCTATTTTAACGCTTTTATTATAGGATCCGTCATTTAAATCTCCCATTGTAATTATTTTTGCAAGAGGATTAATTTTAATTAATGAATCGATAATTTTTCTATTTAATGCACCAGCTGCTTCTCTAAAAGGAGAACTTTTCTTTTCGCCACCAGATCGAGATGGCCAATGGTTAACAATAATATTTATTTCTTCTCCATCAAGAAAACCTGTAACTAATAACTGATCTCTCGTGTACACTCTATCGGAAGAATTGTCAAGAACCAGATTATCATCTGTAACTTCTTCTTTTTCTTTATCCTTTTCTTTATCGTTCTTGACTTCTTTTTTTCTATAGATTAATAAAGGAATATTAGAAGCACTGATAACTTTAAAATGTTTTTTTTGATACAGTAAAGCAACATCAATACCTCTTTTATCTGGCGAGTCAAAGTGCACTATACCATAATCTAAGTTAATCATTTTTGGTTGTTTAATAAGGTCTTCAAGAACACCTCTATTTTCTATTTCACAACCTCCAATAAATGTTGGTGAATTTGCAGGATTTTCTCCAGTACCAATTTCGGTTAGAACTCTTGATAGGTTTGTTAATTTTTGCTTATACTTTTTAGAAGTCCAATGTTGTGCTCCGCTAGGCAACCATTCTTCGTCATTATTGGCTTCGTTGATTGTGTCGAACAAGTTTTCGAAGTTATAGAATGCTACAGTATGCACAATGTACTTTTTTGCTTGTGCATTTGCCCCTGATAATGCGAATAAAACAACAAAAAGGGCAATTAAGTTTTTAATTTTCATAAATTGTATATTAATTTAATGTCAAGTTTTTTACAAACTTCGAGCCAAAAGTAATACTATTATTAAAATAATGTACATTTGCCGTCTGTTAAGTTTGTATTAAGTCTTAACAATTAGAAAATTAATTTAACTTTTTTTATGAAAAAACTTGTCTTTAGTATTTTATTTGTATTGCAAGCGGTTTTAGTTTTTGCCCAATCAGGTACCGGTTTTTCTGGTAAAGTCTTGGATTCTAAAACCCAAAAACCAATACAAAATGTAGTTGCAACAATTCAGAACAGCAATTTAACCGAAATTACAGATGTAAACGGTAAATTTGTTTTTAAATCAGTAACTGTAGGAACGCAACTATTACTTATTAAAAATGTTGGATATAAAGACCAACTTATTTCTGTTGATGTAGAAAACGGAAAAATTTTAGAACTTGGAGTAATTGTTCTTGAGGAAGACATCACGCAAGAACAACAATTAAGTCTTATTACAATTACAGAAAATGACTTGGGCGATGACAATAGTGGTTCAGAAAGTACTGCTGGATTATTGCAAGCTTCTCGCGATGTTTTTCAACAAGCTGCAGCCTTTAACTGGGGTCAAGCTCGTTTTAGAATTCGTGGTTTAGATAACGAAAGTTCTACCACTATGATAAATGGTGTTACAATGAATAAACTTTATGATGGAAGACCACAGTGGAGCAATTGGGGTGGATTAAATGATGCTACAAGAAATCAAGAATTCACTTCTGGATCTGCACCATCAGATTACACATTTGGCGGAATTCTTGGAACTCAAGAAATAAACACTCGTGCTTCTATATACAGACCAGGATCAAGAATCTCTTTTTCTGGAACAAATACCAACTACAGTTGGAGAACTATGGGAACTCATGCCTCTGGAATGAACAAAAACGGATGGGCATTTGTAGTTTCGGCATCTAGAAGATGGGCACAAGAAGGTTACTTTGAAGGAACAAATTATAGCGCAAATTCACTTTTTGCTAGTGTTGAGAAAAAAATTAACGAAAATCACTCTTTGAACTTTACATCAATATATGCAGAAAACAGTAGAGCTAAGAATTCTCCTAACACACAAGAAACTACAGATATTGCTGGCGAAAAATACAACTCTTATTGGGGTTACCAAGATGGTAAAAAAAGAAATTCTAGAGTAAAAGATTTAGTTGAACCTATTTTAATATTAAACCATTATTGGAAAATAAATGATAAAACTAGATTAAATAGTTCTATCTCTCATCAATATGGAACAATAGGTAACAGTAGACTTGATTATCAAGGAACGCCAAATCCTGACCCAACATATTATAGAAATATGCCAAGTTACTTTACATCACTTTATGATACTAATGGTGTTTTAGCTCCAGATTATGTTGGTGCACAATCTGCAGCATTTTTAACAAACAGACAAATAGATTGGAATAATCTTTACAACGCCAACACGCAAAGTGTTGATAAAAGAAGTTATTACACATTGTATGAAGATAGAACAGATGATAAAACTTGGATAGCTAATACTATTTTATCAACTCAATTGGCAGACAATATCGTTTTTAATGGTGGTGCAACATATAACAGATTAAAATCTCATAACTTTCAAAATTTATTAGATCTTTTGGGAGGTAGTTATTTTCTTGATTATGATAATTATGGAACAACACCAGATCAAACACAGGCTGATTTAAACAATCCAAATAGAGTTATTAAAGTTGGTGATACTTATGGGTATAACTACAACTTAACAGCCAATAAAATTACAGCTTTTACTCAATTCAAGTTTACTTATAAAAAAGTAGATTTTTACTTAAGTCAATCTTATGATAGAGCCGAATATCAAAGAGAAGGTTTATACAAAAACGGTTATTATCCTACCAATTCATTTGGCAAAAGTGAAAAAGCTAAATATGAAAACTTTGGATTTAAAGGTGGTATAACTTATAAGATAACTGGAAGACAATTCATAAACTTGAATGGTGTTTACATGACAAAAGCGCCAACTTTAAGAAACGTGTTTGGTAATGTAAGAATAAACAACAATATAACATTGGATGTTCAAAACGAAAACATTAACAGTCTTGACGCTAGTTATATTATAAAAAACCCTACTTTTAAGGCACGATTAACTGGATTTTTTACACAAACAAAACATGCTACCGAAACTTCATTTTTCTTTGCTGACGGTGTAAGTATTGATGATGGAAATCCAGATACTGTAGATGTTACTAGTGCTTTCGTAGCAGAAACGGTAAGCAACATTAGTAAAAGAAATATTGGTGTAGAGTTAGGATTAGAATATCAAATTTCCTGTACTATAAAAGCTACATTTGCAGCAAATTATGGTGAATATATTTATGATAACAACCCAACAGTTAGATTAAACGTAGATGCAAGAGCTACAGCAGCAGACACATATCCTGTAGCAGATTATGGAGAAGCTACTTTAAAAAATTATAAACTAGCTGGTATGCCTCAATCGGCAGCTGCATTAGGTTTAGAATATAGAGATCCAAAGTTTTGGTGGATTGGTGCTAATGTTAATTATTTAGCTAATTCATATATAGACGTTGCGCCTATTACAAGAACGAAAGTTTTCTTCTATGATCCTGCAATTGGAAATGGTGTTCCATTGATAGATGCCAATGATGAAAGAGCAAGAGAATTATTAAAACAAGAAAAATTCAATGATTTTACTTTAGTAAATTTGACTGGTGGAAAATCATGGAAAATTAAAAGTTACACGTTTGGATTATTTGCCTCAGTAAACAATGTATTTGATGTTGTTTACAAAACTGGTGGTTTTGAACAAGCTCGTAACTCAAGTTATTTACAACTAAATCAAGATGTTTCTAGCGGAACACCTGCTTTTGCTCCTAAATATTTTTATGGATACGGAAGAACTTATTTCTTAAATTTATATATTAACTTCTAAAAAGTAATAAAAATGAAAAATACAAAAAAAATATTATTTTCACTTTTTGCAATTAGTCTTCTTTCTTTGACTGGTTGTACTAAAGACGAGGACTTTGAATTGTATAGCGTAAAAAAAACCATTTTTCACGAAGAGTTTACTAACAGTCAAGACGGTACAATCTTAGACACGCCTTTATGGGCAAATGTAGCTCAAACAGGAACTAAAAAATGGTCTGAACAAGTTTATAGTGATAATGGATATGCTGAATTCACTTCATATCAATCTGGACAAGCAGTAAACGTTGGTTGGCTTATTTCTCCTCCTATTGACATGAACAAACAAGATGGAGAAAAATTAGTTTTTCAATCGGCTCAAAATTTCCTAAAACTAGCCGATAATAGTTTAGAGCTTATGGTTTCTACTGACTATGACGGTACAAATTTTTCAACCTCTAGTTGGGAAAAACTAAATGCTATTGTACCAACTCCCGAAACAGAAAAATATCTTTTTATCAATTCTGGAGAAATTGATTTATCGCAATACTCTGGAACGCTTTATTTTGCTTTTAGAGTTAGAGGTTCTGGTACAAATACCAACTTAACAGGAACATACCAAATAGATAACATTAGAATATTTTATTAATAATAAAAATAGTAAAAATGAAAATAAGATTAATAAAATTTAGCCTAGCTATTGCATTGATTGCCACAACTTTTTCAAGTTGTGTAAATAATGACGAAAAATATGATGTTCCTACACAAGGAATTACTACCTATGATCTAGTTAGTACTAAAACAGTGTCTAGTTTAAGCTTGGCTGCAACTGCTGCACCTGTTCTTTATACTGCAGATGACATTATTGAAGCCTATGTAACCTCGTCAGACGAGACTGGAAATTTTTACAATTCAATTTCTTTCCAGACCATACCTACAAACAGTACTGCGCCAATAGGATTTAGTGTATCTGTATCTTTAAAATCATACATGAAAGGGTTTACACCCGGAAGAAAAGTTTATATAAAGTTAAAAGGTTTATATACTGCTATTGTTGATGGTTCATTAAAAATTGGAAGTTTATATAATGGTGCAATTGGTAGAATTTCTGAAAATGAATGGCAAAAATATCTTTTTGTTTCTTCAACTATTGTTCCTGAAGACAACATGGTACGTACTCTAACTTTGGCAAATGCTATACCAACAAGTGTTACCCTACAGAATATAAATTTAAATACCTTAATTGAACTTGATAACGTTCAATTTACAGACGGATCATTATCAAGAACTTACTACGATGTAGATTCTGGTGGTGGCGCAACTAACCACAATATAGTTTCTACTACTGGTGGTACAACTAGATATTTTAGAGTGAGCAGTTATTCTTTATTCTCTAAAAGTAATGTTCCGGCAGGAAGAGGAAAACTAAGAGGTGTAATGACTAAATATGGTACAGATTATCAATTTTTGGTACGTTATGAAAGTGATGTTAGATTAACAAATCCAAGATTATATACCTTTAGTGGTTCATTTACAGAAAACTTTGAAAGTTATGTTGCTAGTAATAAATTTTTTACCAACTACTTAAACTTTTCTACAGAAGGAACAAAAGATTGGATTGTTAAAAGTTCTAGTGGCAAATTTATTGAAATGTCATCATTTGGCGGAAATATAGAAAACAATAAATCTTACTTTATAGTACCTGTAGATTTCACAGCTGCTAACAGCCTTACATTTCAAGTTAGAGCAGGATTTTACACTGGCGGACTCGGATTAAAAGTGTACAGAAGTTCTAATTATGTTCCAGGAGCTAAAATTTCTGATGCAACCTTATATGACATTACAACAAATTTCAGTAGCCTTCCTACAGCAAATGGAACAGTATTTGCAAGCGCAGGTACTTATACGCTTCCTGCAAGTTTAACTGGTAATGGCTATTTCATTTTTGAATATACTGGAACAAACAAAGCGTCTGGACCACCATTAACTACGAATTGCGATATTGATAATATTGTTGTTAACTAGTTTATATTAGACATTAAAGCGAAAAAGCTTCCAGATTGGAAAATGCCCCAAAAAGTTAGACACTATTTGGGGCATTTTTTATGGTAATTAAAAATTTGATATTCATCAAATTATAAAATAAATGATGTATTCTTATTAAAATATCACTTATAAATTTTACAAAAGGAAGTATTTATACTTAATTAAAATTAAGAATAACAAATTAACAAATTACTGTTTACTATTCCTTTATAATTAGCTCTTATGTATTAAACCATATACTATTTAGTCATAACTAAACTATCTGGATTAAAAGCATCGAACATCAATTTAATTTTATGTTGTTCAATTCCCTTATATTTTATACCCGTCAAATTCTCTATCATAAAACAAGAAAAACCTTCATAGTCACCATTGTTGCCAACATTTTTACATAATATAAATTTTTCGTCATAATTTTGAAGTATTCCAGTTTCGTGATGATTGTCATTAAAATAAAATTGAACAACATATTTTTCGGCAATCAATTCAGGAAAAAAATATACTAATTCATTCCCTCTTTTTAAGATAGTTAATTGATGTTCATGATATAATAAATCTTTGGATAATTTATTTAAACATTCTAGCTTTATTTGGTATTTGTCATCATAAACCCGATAGCGCGGATTTGCAATCCGTGCCCACAATCAAAGTTAAAACAAATTTAACAAAATAACCTCTAAATCATTCTCTAAACCTGCATAATTTCTGGTTGAACTAAATAATAATCCTCTGGTAAAGTGACTACTTTATCTTTTACAGGATTATTGTGAATATAGTTAACCTTTTGTTTTATAAACCAATTGGTTTCTATTATTTCAGCATGATAGCCGTCTTGCCATACTTTATACGTTTGTTCCCTCTTTAAATGTTTACAGACTTTTTCAAAATATGCCAAAAGCCATTCCCTTCTGCTTTCAGGCTCGTTTATTATAGTTTGAATAATTTTCTTTGACGTATGCTTTTTGAAATCACGCATTATATCCGACAAAATAAAACCATTAGTTGCTTTGCAAAGCATATGAATGTGACTGTGCATAATGCAATAGGCGTATATTTCTAGCCCTT
>NZ_JAYWFT010000124.1:0-27457 GCF_043778725.1 Flavobacterium sp.
ACAGAATAATTGATACCACCAGCGTTAAAATATTGTCCAAAAGACCAAAGGCTACAAAATAGAGCCATTAAAATGTAAAGTTGTTTCTTCATTATTTTATTATTAAAATTATTTTTTAAAATTTATTAGGTTATCAAATCTTGACCTATTTTACAAGAAAAGCCATCTTGTGTAATGTACTTTACTATTTTTCTTGTTTTTTGCCTATTTTGAATTTATAACTTGAACCTAAGTTTATTGTAATCTGTACTCTCAAGCTTTCATGGTTATTGTTTTTAAAAAATTATCTCACAAACTTCAAACTTTGTTTCCAATTTTCACTTTCAAAAACTACAATAAAAACACCTTTGGTGTTTATGTTTAAATCGACTTCATTGGAGTTGGTACTTCCATTTTGAATTAATTTTCCGTTGATATCAAAAATGTTGTAATCTGCACTGATGTTAGTTTTGTTGTTAATTAGTTTTAATTTGTCATCTCTATTGCTGTAATAAAAATAGTTGGTATTTGAAACAAAATTATTGGTTGATAAAGGTTCAGTAATAGGATTAAAATCTGTCCAAACAAGTGCGGCATCATAAAGTGCCGATGTACCAGCAGGAACATTTAATGCTACATTACCAAGTGTAACATCTTGAAAAACATTTGCAGTAATCGTTAAAGGTGTTGTCCAATTTACAGTTACCGAAGTTAACCCTGTACAATTGGAAAACGCTTCTTCACTAATAGTAGTTACAGATGATGGGATGTTTACGGTGGTTAGAGCACTACAATCGTAAAATGCAGCACCACCTATACTGGTTACCGAAGACGGAATACTTACCATGGTTAAAGAACTGCACGCTGCAAATGTTCCTTCACTAATGCTAGTCACAGACGCTGGGATGTTTACCGTGGTTAGAGAACTGCACGCTCCAAAAGCACCATCACCAATACCGGCTACCGATGACGGAATACTTACCGAGGTTAAACCAGTACACCTAAGAAAGGCCCAAACACCAATATTGGTTACCGAATTTGGAATGCTTACTGAAGTTAAACCTGAGCAGTTATAAAACACTAATTCTCCAATACTAGTTAACGAATTTGGGATATTAATTGATGTTAAACCAATGCAACCAGAAAATGCCCATTCACCAATACTAGATACCGAATTTGGAATGCTCGCTGAGGTTAAACCAGTGCAACCATAAAAAACCAATTCACCAATACTGGCTACCGAATTTGGAATGCCTACCGAGGTTAAACCACTACAATTGTAAAATGCCCATCCACCAATATCTGTTACCGAATTTGGAATACTTACCGAAGTTAAACCTGAGCAATCAAAAAAAGCATCACTCCCAATACTGGTTACTGCATAAGTTGTACCAGCATTATCAACCGATGCAGGAATAGTGGCGGTACCAGAGTAACTAGGGTTTTCATCTACTTTTACAGTAAATGGTGCTGTAGCACTTGTTACAGAATAATTGATGCCACCAGCGTTAAAATTTTGTCCAAAAGAACAAAAGCTACCAAATAGAGCCATTAAAATGTAAAATTGTTTTTTCATTATTTTATTTAAAAATTATTTATTTAAAATTTAATAGGTTTTTGATTCTTGAATTATTTTACAAGAAAAGCCATTTTTTGTATTGTTCTTTAATTGAAACGGCACATTTTAATAGTATTTGTTGTAAAATAATTCAAGAATTTAAAATACTATTTCTATGTATTTATTTTAACTTAATTACCTAATATAATATGTGAAAACATAAAGTATGTATTAAATTATATCCTCACACAATACTAATTACTAATAGTGATTTTAGGTTTATTATCAAATTCAATAAAATAGCCGTAAATTAAATTATCCGCGGTTATAGTAAGTTTAGCCTTTAAGCCTTTTCTATTAGCTGTATCGGGTATTTTATATAAAATTGATTTTAATTGTGGCAATGAAAAGTTATAATAAAGTAAGTTTGGTATCCCAAGTGAATTTGTGGTTGAGGATTCAATTGGGCCATAGAATACTGGTAATGTTTCTGAAAGTCTTATTCCTGAATAAATGATCCATTTTAAATAAGCTTCTTGACCTCTGTTATTTTTATAACTGAACATATCAATTCTTTTAGCATTGTCATCTTTATATGAAATAATAAGTGGGAGTGAGTTACTTGAAATTGTATTGCTACCTTGTGTAGGTCTCAATAAATTATTATTAGTTACTTGAAGACTCACGGTATAGCCATTTGGAATTTTCTTATTAAGAATTTCCACTTCTAGGTCTTCTGTTGTTTCATTATTTAAATTTGTTTCATTATTCTCAGTAGTTGTATTTGTTTTTAAAGGGTTAATTGTTTGGTCAATATCCTTTCTTAAATTAACTTTTATCACTGGTTTAGTATCTAAATAATTTTGAATAAATTCTTTATTATTAGAGGATATTCTAATGTCAACACTATAGAGTCCTGTTTGGTCTTTGATGTTTACTGTTTTGGAAAATTTGAATGTGCTTTCTTGTTTTTGATACTCATTTTTATCTTTGACAACATTTTCATCACTTGTACACGACACCAATAAAACACTTGCAATAAATACTAGTGCTAGGTTTTTTAAAAATAATTTTTTCATTTTCTAATAAATTTAATAGTTTAGGTTTTAAAACAGAAAATTCTTCTGTTTTCATTTTGTTTATCTAATTGCTTTTTTATTTAAAAAAGCGCTTAGATGGGTTGTTTTTTTTGGGTTTTTTTCAAAATTTTTCTTTTCTTATAACAAATATAATTTGATTAAAAATACAGTATTGTCATCTAGTTTACAGTTGCTGTTAAATAATTAAAACAACTATAAATATTTGGTCTCCAAGGTTTTTTCTTTTCTCATTTATTTTGTTTTGGCATTCATAAATCACAAAAGTTCATTATTGTAGACTTTGCTGTTTGTATAAATTTCTATGGAATTAATTGCAATAAAAAATCATCAAATGGTTTTCGTGTGTTTTTCTAATTATGAGGTAAAGACTAAGTATTTGTTGTTTTCAATACATTTTTGTCTATTCAAAATAAGCGTTTTCTTACCTATACTAATAGTAGTCTATTGATTGTTTTAGCCCAACTTCAAATAAATCTATTTGGTTGTTTGTTTTTACTGTTTTAGTAAATTCACATATATCCACTTTTTTTAGGTATTGCTTTTTCTTTAGTGCATTGCTATCTTCAATATGGTTGGATGTAAAAAGCATGCTTATAGCATAAAAAAAGGAAAGTATTTTTTTTAAATAATTTTTCATTTTAAATAATTTTAAGGTTCAACTTTTAACTCCAACAAGCAATAGAACATTAGTATTGTGTATTTTTTCATGATTACGATAGATTAAACTCTCAAATAATTTTATCTTTTGGGAGTAGGTTTATTTTTATTAGAAATAACACACCCAAATAAAGAACCTTTTTAATTTTTTGTCAATTTGTTGTCTTACAGGTGCTTCTTGTATAAAATTGTATATTGTTTTTTTACTTTTTTCTGTGATGCCTTTTAAAAAAAGTAAAACTATTTAGTTTATTTGTATTTAGCCTATTGAAAAAAGTCATTGCCTATTGAAAAGTGCCATTTTTTTTGTAATAGGTGATTTTAGGTAAATTGAGATTTTGTATTCGTTGTAATGAATACAAAAAGCACAACCGTTAAGTTGTGCTTTTTGTTATTGATTGTACGTAACTATTATTACAAAAGTAATTTACTTTTTGATATTTACTAAATTGGTTAACTCAATAAGTGTTGTACAAACTTTATTACCAATAATGAAGCCGTTTTCATCTATGACTATTGACGTTGGTGTTGCTTGAATGCCGTAACTAATAACATCATTTACAGGAGTTGCTAATATTTTAGCATTAATATTTTTTTCTTTTTTGTATAATTTGTTTTGCTCTGGAGTCGTTTCTACCATCATTATAAGTACCTCTGTATTTTTATCTATTATACTAAATTGATTTAAAACAGGATAGAAATTTTGACAATTTTCACATTGTGGGTCTGATATTACTAGTATTACCTTCTTACCTCTATAATCTTTTAAACTAACAATTTTATTGTTATCGTCTTTAAGTGAAAAATCAGGTGCTTTTTCTCCTAAAGCAACTGGTTTCATCTTTACTTCTTGTTTTGTTTTTTCTGTTACAGCTTGTTTATTTTGTTTGTCTATATCACTCATTACTTTTATCGTGGTTTCTAGATTTTTTCTGGTTTCTACGACTAATTGTTGCGTTTTTAAAATTTTAAAAGTGATAACCAATGTTATAATGAAAGTAAAAAATTGTAAACTTAGGATTGTTATGCTATTGGAATTTTTCATAAAAAATATTGAGGGATAAGTTTAAATAATGAATATGCATAATTTGAGGATACCTAAAAAACTCTCTTTTTTAAATCTTTCATCTTTGAAAGAATTACTTTTTAAAGATTAAAATGTCAAAAAATTTAATTTTAGGTATCCTTATATTAGGATTAAAGAATGTGTGATAAAACAATATTTACAAAAAGGTAAAAGTAAAGCCTGGACTTATAGGTCCGTATATTGGACCTTTGACACCAGTTACTGTGTTTTTACACTGAAATGTTTTATAGAAAGATGCGTAAGTAGTTTCATAAACGTGACTGGTTTCAAGACCATCTCTAATACTGGCTGGTAAAAGTGAATTGGCTGCATTTAATCTGTACTCATTTATATCACTATTAGTTGATACACGTCTGCGAACAGCAATGTCACCTTTCAATTTGCTTCTAATTTTAATATTATATTTAGAAGAAACCAATACTTTGAAAACTTGAAATCTACAAGTATTATCTTTTTTAATAATTATAATAGGAAATCCGAGTACTTGATTAGCTGATGTGCTATAACCAGTATTATCAGTATTTGTTACATCACTGCTATAATTAAATCCAACCGCAACACTTCCACTTTGCCCAGTGGTAACATTACCTTGAACTACACTACCTGGTGCAGCACCGCTAATGGATTCATTACTAGATATTTCAGTAGCTAATGTAATTCCTGTTCCAAATTGATAAGCAACATCTCTCTGTTTGAAAGTAGTTACTACTTGGTCACCGCTGTAAAGAGTTTCATTAAAACCATTAATTAATTCTTTTATATTTTTATCTACTCCTAAATAATTAGTAATTCCTAATTGACCACTAACTGGTGTTATTTGAGCAATTGATTGACCAGCTTGACTTGTACCGTTAATATCTACTACTGTACTTTCAAATATTTCATGTTCCCAAAATAGAGGTCTTAATCCTGCCCTGTGAGAATCATAAAGTAATTGCTGAGCAGTTCCACTACCTTGCGCAGTTTGATATCCAGCACGCCAGTGAATAATTGTTTGTGGTCTTCTATTTGAGCCTGCAGTTCCATAAACGGCACCTGGCAACCAAGTATTTTCAACAGCTTGACTGCTGCTCGAGGCCATTCTTGTGAAATTACCATCTCCATTATTCCACTGCAAATAAGGATATGCATAGAAGTCTTCAGTTTTAGCAGTAGGGAAGAAAAAAGACCTAGTAAAACCGTCTGGATCTGTGACTTTTGCATCTGGATTAGCAGTTTTTAAAAAAACATGATTGTTAACACTATCTAGAGCTTTTTTAAATTCACTGCCCGTCATTGTTCTTCCCTTGAAAGTTGTTTCAACATTTGACGAAAACAGTTTCGCTGTTTCCTCTTCATTTAGCGTAACTAATTCACTATTAATACTATCACTACTGCTGTCCAATGGATTAAGATCAGTTAATGATTCATCGTTGGCACAAGATATGATAATCGTTGCTAATAAGGCAGCGAATATATAAGATTTTATATTTTTCATAATATTTAATAATTTATTGTTTCTACTCTTTTCATGGCTTTTCGGATCATGCCATTTTTTTATTTTTACATTGCTTCATAGCGATTTCATCGCAAGCTTACTTGCTTTTCCTATATATAACTTCAATGAATTCACTTAATTTTTTTGCCCTAAAAGTCTCAACAATACTTCCTTCTTCGTTTATGAGTACAGATGTTGGTAAGGCGTCGATATGGTAATTTTCAATTTCATTTATAGAGCTTGATAGCACTTTGTCTTTTATAGCAAAGTGATTTTTATATTTGTTATTTTGCTCACTGTTTGATTCGTGCAAAAGAAATAATATTTCAAGATCTTTCCTTGTGTTGTGTAATTGATTTATTGCTGTATTGATTTTTTTGCAATTATCACAATCCCCAATGCTTGAAAACACTAACAAAACTTTCTTTCCTAAGTAGTTTTTTAAATCTATTAAATTACCTTTCTCGTCTTTGAGAGAAAAAGATGGTGCATTGATTCCTTTGGGTAATGGTTTTGAAAAATCATCTGCTTCCTTTCTTTTCTCTGCAATTTTTGCCATCACTACAATTGTTGTTTTTAATGATTCTTGGGCACTCGTGATTTTTTCTTCTAATAAAAAAGCACAATATCCCATGTAAAATGTACTTAAAGTAATGCCTATTTGCAATGATAATATAGGCAAGATTGTTGTAGATTTCATATTACTTGAAATTAGATTGATTTTTATGTTTTCTTTAGATGTTTTTTTTATCTTCTCGTTTGCTAATTTTTATAATTTTAAAAATTAGCTGTTGTCCTGGGTATCTTTTTAGGTTTTTTCATGTTTATGGTTTTTTGGGTTATTATTATCTATTTATTAGATTAAAAAAATATTGCAGTTGTCTCTTAAGTGATTATTTAAAAAGGTCTTCAACTATTTATTTTTGCCATTTTATTTAAGAATATTTTAACATTAGCGTTAAATGGCTAATTGTTTGTTGTTTTGTAAGGCTAGTTGATTGTATAGTTATAATTGATTGCTTGTTATGTAGTGGTAACTTTTTATTGTTTTGCTTTTTTATTTCAATTGCGGTTAAAACTTACTTTGTTTAATTGATCTATTTTGTGATTATTATTTAAGTTACGATTAAAGAAGATAGTTAATAGATCTTCTTTAAAGATGAAAGGTGTATATGTAAATTTCTTGAAATAAGTGAATAAAAAAAGCCGTCTCATTAGTCTTGAGACGGCTTTACTAGTTGCGGTTTGTTTAAGAGTTGTTGGTATTCTTATCTTTTAAATCTGTTAAAATAGTTTTGTTATATATTTCTATGATTTTGTCGTTGTATTTCTGGGTTGTTTCCTATTATTTTTTTGTATGCATTTATAAAGTTACTGTAGCTTTTAAAGCCAAGATCGAATGCTATTTCGTTAATAGGTATTGTCGTTTCTTCTATTATGTTTTTGGCTTTTTCTATTTTTCTTGTTAATATGTATTGGTATGGTGATACATGAAGGTAGGAGATGAATATTCTTGAGAATTGACGTTTTTTCCAATTGGTAAGCTCAATTAGGTCATCAATATCTATTTTTTTATCTAGATTGTCATTAATATAATTCACAATTGTTCTTATTCTAAAAGGTATGGCATCGTTTACGGTGTTTTCTGATCGTAATGGGTCAATACCACGGTGTTTATAGTTATTAACAACAATAGAAACAGTAGATATTAAATCGTCTGATTTAAATGGTTTTACAATGTATCCGTGTGGTCTTGTCTCGTTTACTCTGTCGAGCACGGTTTTAGTAGAGTAGGATGTTATGTAAATGTAGGCAATGCCACCTTTGTTTAGCAAATAACGTCCTAGGTCAACACCATCTTTTTGTTTGTTTAAGTTGATGTCTATAAGTACTAATATGGGTAAATTTGCTTCAATTTCTTCAATTGCAGCTTCTACAGAGAAAATGTTAATAGTTACTTCATAACCCACATCTTCGAGTATTGCTTTTATGTGCATTGAAATGAGTGCTTCGTCTTCTACAACAAGAATTTTTGGTTTCATAGTTCGTCTATTATGTTTAGAAATTGTATTTGATACTCTAGTCCAGTATGGTTTTGTACATTTATGTTGCCGCCTATTTGTCCAACAAGTTGTTTTACTAGTTCCATGCCCAATGATTTTTCGGTAGTTGTATTGCTACCTATACCTATGCCATTGTCTTTAATGATTAGTAGAAATGTGTTTTCTACGTGTGTTAAAATAAGTGTAATTATTCCTTTTTCACGATTTACAAAAGCATGTTTGTAGGCATTAGTTATTAGTTCATTAATTATTAAACCCACAGGAACAGCAGTTTGAATATCAAGGTAAACTTCGTCAATTTCAATGTTTAAATGTATGTCTTGTTGTTTATTACTTTGAGAATGAATAATAGATTGTGTTAGACCTATAGAATATTCTTTAAAATCTACTTTGCTCAGGAGGTCTGTTTGGTATAGATTTTCATGAATTAACGCCATTGCTAATATTCTAGAGTGGCTTATTTCTATAAAGTCTTTCATTTTTATATTTTTCTCTCTAGATTGAATGAAAAGCAAACTCATAACCAGTTGAAGGTTGTTTTTTACCCTATGGTGAATTTCTTTGAGTAATGTTTCTTTTAATTGTAATGATTTTTGTAGTTCGTTTTTAGATTTCTCTAATTTGGTGTTGTTAATGTTGAACTGCCTGTTTTTTATATTTATTACTTTTAATATTCTTATAAATATGATGCTTACAATAAAAATAATGGTAAATAAAATGCAACCAAATATTAAATATTGCCTTTGTTTGTTTATTTGCATGGATTTTTGCATTTGAGCAAATTGAAGGTTTTTTATCTGGTTGTTTTTTTCGGCAATATCAAAACTAATTTGAAGTTCATTGATTTTATGTTTGTTTATTTTAGAATTATTTTCTTCGTTTAAATTTGCTAATTTTTTATAATATAAGAGAGCAGTTTGATAATTTGCTTGTGTTTCTTCTATTTTAGATTTGCATAAATAAGTCGCTTGTTTTAGATCGTAAAATTTGGTTGAGTCAACATAAGCAATTGCTTTGTCATTGTATATAATTGCTTTGCCTATATTTTTTAATTTAAGGTAAGCATTAGCTAACAAGTTGTTTCTGTATAACGTTAGGTTTGCTGATACTTTTTCTTGTAGTGTTATGTTTAGGTTTTCTATGGCAAGGTTATATTTTTTTAAATAAATATAGGTTTCAGATATAGCACAAGTATTGAAAAATTTTTCGCTTTTTGTTTTATTTAATTTTTTACTTTTATTGTCAAGAAGTATTTTTAGCGCTTCTTTATAGTGTTTCATTTTGTTGAGTGTAACCGCTTTTTGAGTGTTTGCACTAAAATTCTCTTCAATACTAGTTGAATAATCAATATATCGAATGGCTTCTTTGTAATTGCTTAAATCAGAATATATATAGGCTATGTAAAAATAAAGATCTACTTTATTTTTATTATCTTTTTTATCTTTATTGTAGTAAAAAAGTGCTTTTTTGTAGTGCTTTAAAGAAGTGTTAAGGTAACCCTCTCTATAATTAATAAATCCTAATAGCGCCATTAAACTTCCTGCCTCATTAGGATACTTATTGATATATTTTATCTTAAGACTTTGATAAATAATTTTTTTTGCTTCTGTACCGTTTTTTGCGTACAACGTTGCGTTTGCTAAATAATAATTTGATTTTAAATAGTATTTATAGTCTTTTGTTTTTAAAAAAATTGCTGATGCTTTTTTTGCTTTTGTTATTCTACTGATTCCATCATCCTCATCGGTCAATATTATTGAGTTGTAATAATAAAAACCGATTCCATGTTCATTCTTTATTTTTTTTGATAATTGTAGTATTTTATTGTTGTAATAAAGGAATTTTTTTTTGTTTTCTTCTTGGTATTCTTCACAAATTTCTTGGTAAAGGTTTATTTTTAAATCATCATTCTTTTCTTCAATACGATACAATAGACTGTCAATGTTTATTGATCTTGATTTCTCTTGAGAAGAGGCAATTATTGAAAGTGAAAATAATAATAAAAAGTATAATTTTTTCATGTTTTAAAAAAATAAGAATTTTAAACTGTATATATACACTGCAATATAGTAAAGGAACAATTAAACAGCTTTGTTTTTTATAGATTTCTATAAAAATACTATGTTTAGTGATAAAGTTATTTATTGTAATTGTTTACTGTAATTTTTTTTCGTAAGTAGGTAGTCTTTTAAAAAAGCTGTTTATGTTATTGTAAACAGCTTTTTGCTTTTTTCATTTTTTTATAACCTTATTGGTGTATGTAGTATTGTTCGATTTGACTGTTATAAGGTATATGCCTTGCGGCTTGTCTTGCATATTTACTTCAAACAGCTCTTGGTTTTTGAAAATTGATTTTTGCACTGTAACTCCGTACAAATTTGAAATTTCAATTGATCCTTCTTCAAGTTGACTTAAATTTATTGTAAACTTGCCGTTGTTAGGGTTTGGATAAATCTGTACTTCTATGTTGCTTTTTGTATTTTTTGTTTCATTGTAGTTATTCATGTCATTTTTAGATACGTATTGACGAGTACAACCTTCAATGTAAGCTATAAAAAAGGTGCTGCTTTGTGATGTAAATCCATCTGACAAAATTATATCGCTACCAGCATGATAAATTGCATTTCCACCATTATTAATTGTATTTTTGCAATGATTGATGTTGTTGCTTGTTTGTAATCTATGCCTGATGCTTCAACATTTACATTTACAAAGAGTTCCTCTATGCAACATGTTGTCAAACAATTAGAACTATTAACATGATTAGTAATAACTGCAAGTGGTTGCGGTCCAAATCCTAAAGAAAAATTCACGCCAACACTTTGTGTATGGCAATAGCTCATAATTGTTCCGCCAATAGAAGGTATTCCTGGTACAGGAGAATATGATACTGGTACACAGCTGTCAATAGCAGTACCTTTGCCGTTCCATACACAAGCGTGTGTGTGTTGTGAACCAAATGAATGACCAAATTCATGTATAGAAAGATATACGTTGTTACTAAAAAGAGGTACATTAGCGAAGCCACGTGATAAGCTGCCAACAGATCCTAATTTTCTTTCATTGCATATTCTTGCAATTCCAGCTGCACCACCACCAGTATTTCTAAAAGAGATGACTTGTCCAAGATCACCATTTATGGTTGTTCTGTAAGCATTAACTTCTGCCATTGAAGAAGGATGAGAAGTAATTGTTGCGGTGTAAGGGTCATCGATTGTCCAGATAAATATATGAGATAGAGAAGTGCTAATACCATCATTAGTGAATAATGTTCCAACTTGATTGTAAAGGTTTAATACATAAGCAACAACACTTGCAGTGCTCCCTAAATTTTGATAGATATCATATTCAGTTTCATAGTATAACCTTACGCAATTAGAAGTTCTAATTCTTGCTAAATCATTTTGATTGTTTAAAATCTCATAATCTTTAGTCGTTGTATCACCATCTATGTTTGCACAATTAAAGTCTATTTTTTGTTTTAAATCTTTGTCGTTGTAAAGAATAATTTGGGCGTAGTTTTTAAGTTTGCCAATAATAAGATTACCATTTTGATAGGATATAAAGCCTGAAATTTCACTTTCAGATATGCTTAAACTAACTACACTATTTTTATTACCTCTTATCATTCCTCTGTAAAAAGACATATTTGGTTTAGATTGGTCAAATTCTTTGCCGTCAGATGTTTCAATAGTTAGAGAAGAAAATGCACTTTCTTCTTTGTAAAGGTCTAAAATAATTTTTTCTTTAGTAGCTGTTTTAATTTCAATAGCTATTAAATTTGGTTTTCGATTTATTATGTCAAGTGCTTTGGTTTTATTAAATTCAAAGATAGTGGCTTTAGAGACTTCTCTGCTTATTAATGATTCATCAAATTGGGTATTTATATTTAATAAATCTTTAATGGTCTCCTGTGTGTTACTTCGTAATTTTTGAGTTACTATTTTTGCTACTTCACCTCTTGATTGTGACTTCATCTCTAAAATGGTTACAAATAGAAGTAAAGTAGTTAGAAAGATTTTACTTTTTTTCATAATTTCATTTTTTAAACTTAACATTGAAATTATAGGTTATTTATTTTTGTTTCTAGTGCTTCAATTCTCTTGTTTTGTTGTATGATATATAGTGTTAATTCTTCAATTTTTTCTTGTTGTATTCTTGCCATATCTGCTACGTTAATACCTTCTTCCTTTACTTGATTACCAGAAGGAACATTAGGTAAATGATTGTTTTTAGTAATGAAATCTTCAAGTTCTTTTAAAGATTTTAATTTATATCCCTCTGCAAAAACATAATCTGCCCAAGTTGATGAAGTGCTCAATTTGACACGAACTTCATCTGTTAGTATTCCACCTTTAACAAACAATCTATAGTTTGCATAAATAAGGTTAGTTGGAAAAGTTGTTATACCACCAATACCAACTTTACCTGATACTTTGGAGTTACCAACCACATCAAGTCTTTGCGTTGGACTGGTTGTTCCAAGTCCAATATTGTCTCCACCATTTATAAAAATACTACTAGTTAAATTACCTGATGTAGAACGGTGTCCAAACAATAAATTTGCACCATTTGCTACATAAATATCCATTGTAGCACTATGCATTCCAAAACAATACATGTGAGTAGGTGAGGATTCGTAAACAGCCAAAATATCATTTCTAACTCCAAAAACTGGATCTACATATTGGTTAATTCCTGTATTGTGAGATAATCCAAAACTTAATTTAGCATCAGCTAATGTTGTTCCAATGCCTACATTTCCTCTAAAAAAAGCTTGATGGTTCAATCCTTGAATTTCAAAACTTGAGCTTCCGCCGTTAGCACCTAATGCAAACCCTTGACCGAGGCCTTGGGCGTAACTTATAAACTGTGTATGAGATGTTGTTAAAGACTTATCAAATCTTGGTTCGATGCCCATCCCTATTCTCCAATTTTGATCTGATGGCAACCAAGTGTATATTGATTTGCTATCTATAGCATTTGTTAATAATAAATTACCAGCCACATTTAAATTTTGTCCAGACGTTACGATTGTTGATAATAAAGAAATTGATAATACTAGTTTTTTCATGTTTTTAATTTAGTATAGCAACTTTTATTGATTATTGATTAAGCGAAAATGTTCTCTTTTATTTGCTGTGCTAATTTCTACTATGTACACTCCGGCAGGTTTTGTAAATTCAAACTGAAAGTCTTTCCCAATTATATTTTCTTTAGTGTATATTTTTTGACCCGTTATATTGAAAATATTCACATTCCACATTTCATCTGTATCATTTTTAATGTTTACTACACCATTTGAAGGATTAGGATAAATTAAAATATCTGATGATAGATTATTTTGCTGTTGGTTTAGAGTAGTGTGAAAATACGTTTCAATTAGAAAGTCTATTTGATCTTTTATTTCTTGTCCAATAGTGTCATTATCATAATTTGCCAAAGTATAGTTATATCTAGGTAAATGTACTGGGTCTTTTTTTGGTACATTATTATTATACCACGGTTGGAATTCTGTTACATTGTTTGGCGTAATTTGTTTGTAGTGGATAAGTCTCTGTAAAATTAGATTGCTTTCTGGCATGCTAGCTAATTCTTGTTGTAGTTCGGGCGATGGTATCAAGCCCCAAAAGTGCATTAAAGGTGCCATATTTACACCAACTGCATCTGAAGCGGCTTTTATTATTGTGTCTGGGGTTACGGCTAGTTGCTGGTTTACAGGATTAACACTCCAGTCATCATAAAAGGCTTGATTCATGCCATGTACTGATGACCATCCAAACAGATTTACCATATCAATATACTTTGCATAACCGCGGTGTTGGTATCTTAATTCGTCACACAAATTAAGTGACATTGTAGGGTCGCAACTCATGCTGTTGTTGTTTCTAAAATTAGCGCTAATGATCCAGTCTATTGCCGCTTCATCTAGTGTAAATAATTCGCCAGAGGAATACTTAAATGCTTGATCCAATGGAACAGCATACAGCTGGTTGTAAACATAAACAGCGTTCAGATGTACAATAGTCTCTACTTCTGTAATAAGTGTTGGATGTGCTGCGTTGTGTCCCATTTCATGGAAGGTAATATTGAGGTCAGAATCATAAAAATTTGGATTTAAGACCTGTGTTGGGTACAAAGCGGTTGATTCTAGCACTCCATTCGGTGCGTTATATTCTCCAATTACTTGCGGATATCCGGTTCCAAAAGCATCTGCGGGTAGTCTCGAGTCAATTAAAAAATATTCTGATCTCGCTCTAGTTAAAGGTCTACCGCCAACGTAGTTAATGCCATCCATAATTGCGTCCCATTGATTTAATAGCGAAGTAGGATTATTTAAATTGGCTAGATGATTTAATGGTAGCGTCATCATGAATTTATCAGATTCTAGGTCAGCCCACTGCACATAATGGGATGCTAATTCATTTTGCCAAGTTGTAATGCTTGTTTCTCTGCCTGTTCTTGAAGAAAAGTATGGTGATTTAACTGCGCCATTGATGCCAATTTGAAACCAACCTAAGTTGAAACCGTTAGCAAATTTTAAGTATATCGCACCTCCAAAAGGATTTGCTATTTGTGTAGTTGTATTGTTTAGAGGGAAATCTTTGGAGATGCGCACAAAACGGTTTGAAATAGATCTTGCTGATAGGTCAGAATCATGAGCTCCAATCATTGCAATGATTCCCGAATTGATAAATTGGCTCGGAATTGTTATTGTAATGATTTCACCAGGTGCAGCGTAATATCCTGTTGGTCTTTTTACGCCTGATAAGTCGGATGCTATTCTCGCTCCAGGAATAATTTGATAAGTCCCATTAATATCTACAATTGCGTTATTGACTCTGGGTGCGTTTGCTGAAACCGTTCCTGGAAAAATTTGTGCAGCCTCAAATTTAATTCCTGACATGTTTACAATATTTGCTGGTATAAATTGATGGTCGTGAATGTCTTGTTGTAGGAATATAAGGAGTTGATTTTCTGGAGGTAATGTTGTAAAAGCAATTGGTGTTCTACTAGAAAACATAGGATTATTTCCTGTTTCGTAAGCAGTAATGTAATTGTAAATTTCTGTTTGTGCAGCAACGTAGCTATCTTGATAATTTAAAAGAATTGTATTTAGATGTTGTGTTCTAGCAGCTAATGATAATGGAATGGAATTATTTAGATGAGCCGTCATTGCTTGTAAGGCGTTTAATAATGCATTTGTATCGCTTGGTATTCTTGGCGAATAGAATTTAATATTATCAAAAGTGCCTGTCGAAGTAAAAGTTCCTATTGGGGCTTGTTCTTGATTTGGTTCCCAACTTATGTAAATTGGTTTTTGTGTGATGGTATTTTTCACAACATTTATATCATAGGCTTGATTGAAGGTTAATGATTTGTATGTTCCATTGGTTAAACTGATCCATTTATTGTTTTGAAAGTCAAAAATTAGTTTCAAGTTTACAAGTTCTCCTTCGTTAAAAATTCCAATTGGTGTTCCTTCATGACCAGGATGATCTGGCACACCTAAATTAAAACCACCATCAGAGTATGCAAATATAACTTCATAATTGGGTGAATTATTAAATTGGTCATGATAAATGTAAATACTAAAACCTGGGTCATTTGCTCCTGACTGGTTGGACATTAAACTCATCCAACCGTTAGTTGGGCCAAGATCAGTTATGCTAAATGTAAATTGAATTTCAAGACTAGTACTCGTATTAATTTGGTTATTAAGCGATAGTGGAAATAGAACTCCATTAGTAGGGCCAAGTTGAATGTTTTGTCCAGAAATACCACTCAAGTAAGTAGGCGAATAGTTACTAACATTACCGTTTTCGATATAAGATGCATGATGGTTTGCGCTACTGTCGTTGAGATTGTTCTCAAAAGCATATGATGCAATTTGAGCTCTTAATAGGATCGAGTTAAAAGACAGTAATAACAGTAAAATAATTTTTTTCATAATACTATATTTTTTTAATTAGTTTAATTACAGAAAATAAAATTAGTTGTTTTAATTCACTGAAAATTGCTTATTAATTTTACTATGTGTTAATTTTAGATATTATTTTTTACTTGTCTCGAATATTTTGTGTAAAGCGATATGAATTTTATTAAATTTGTTTTGTTTACATAATGTTTCATGAAAAAAACATTTAAAGTATTTTTCTTATTTAATTTTGTTTTTTTATTTGGTCAAAATGAAATAGCAAAAAAAGTAATAGAGTTAGAAAAAAACCGAACTAGTTTTAAGTCATTTTTTGTATTTGATATTTCTCAAGAAATACAAAACAATGCTGTGGGTGATGAAGTAGCTAATGCTACATTTACTAAAGTCAAGAGTAGTGTTGTTAATGACATATTTACAAAAAAATGTGATTATGTTGAATTTTCAATTCCCTACGATGGAAAAATAGTTGTTGTTGATTTGTATCAAGTTTCAATTTCTGCAGAAGGATTCCAGATCGACGCAGATAAACAAAAGAATATTGCTTACAAACCAGGTATTTATTACCGCGGAATTGTAAAAGGCGATACCACATCGATAGCTTGTTTTAATTTCTTTAAGGATGAATTAAATGGTGTTGTTTCTAACGATGAATTAGCTAATTTAGTTATTGGTAAACTAGTAAAACCAGATAATATTTCAGATAATATTATTTATTCGGAAGCAGCAATGAAAGTGCCAAGTAATTTTGATTGTTCTTTTAAAGATGATGAATTTACTATAGAAGTACCAGTATCCTTTAACAGAAATGTTTTAAGTTCAAAGTGTATCACTACGTATTTTGAAATTGATTATGATTTATTTACCTCCAACAATAGTAACGCACTAGACACTACAAATTGGATGACATCCGTTTTCAATAATGTTCAAACCTTGTATAGCAATGATGCTGTAACGGTTTCGCTGAAGTCGCTGTTTATTTGGACAACTCAGGATTCTTATGAAGGCTTAGGTACTATTTCGAAAGATTATTTAGATAAATTTAATGAAATAAGACCTATTTTTAATGGGGATGTTGGACAGCTTTTAGGAATTGATTCTGGTGGACTAGGTTGTATAGCTGAAAGGCTTAATGGACTATGTTCGCAAAATAATTTAAGTTATTCTGATGTAGTTTATTCGTTTTTATCAGTTCCTACCTATTCTTGGACAATAAGTGTTATAACACATGAATTTGGACATTTATTTGGTTCGCGACATACACATTCATGCGTTTGGAACGGAAATAATACTGCTATTGATAATTGTGCATCAGCTGCTCAAGGTTCGTCAGCATCAGGATATTCGTGTAGGACGACACCACTTACTATTCCTTCAAACTTTATTAAAGGATCTATAATGGGTTATTGTCATTTATTAAGTGATGTTGGAATCAAATTTAGTAATGGTTTTGGGTCACAACCAAAAGCAGCGATTTTGGCAGTAATAAATGCGTCAACATGTTTAAGTTCCGATTGTTCAAACACCCGTATCAATTTAATTTCATCAATAAACATCAATAAACATCAATAAACATCAATACAATTACTACATTATCAGCAGTTGTTACTTGGTTGGATTTGGGAACATCCAGTTCATGGAAAATTAGATGCTATCCTTTAGGTGGTCTTATTAGTTCGTGGAGTACAGTTTCATCCACTACTTATTCAATTTTAGGATTAGTTCCAAACACCTATTATATTGTAGAAATTACCTCAAGTTGTTCAGGTGGACTAGTGAATACTGTAAATAAAACGGTATTTATAACTGCAACTGATTTTTGTGATGGTATTGTTTTTACTGATTCTGGCAAGGAAAATGGCAGTTATATTAATCGCGAGACTGTAGTGAGAACTATTGTGCCTTCTGTTGCAAACAATACTATTATATTAAATTTTAGTGCTTTTTCTCTCGAGCAAGATAAAGATTTTTTATACGTTTATGATGGAAATTCAACTTCTTCTCCATTGTTGAATTTTGGCGGTTCAACTGGAACAGTTATTCCTGGTCCTTTTACATCTTCTGCAGTTGATGGTTCATTGACTGTTAAGTTTTTTTCTGACCGCAAAAACGTTGCCCCGGGTTTCATTGCCAACATATCTTGCATGTCTAATCTTAGCGTTACGGATTTTAATGGTTTTATAGACTTTAGTTACTTCCCTAATCTACTGGTTGTATGGTAAGAATAAATTCAAAAACGGTCATTTATAAAGTTGAGGTTTACACTGTTGCAGGTCAGTTATTACTTGATAAAAAGATAAATGATTTAAACACAAACGTTGAAATTTTATCATTTGCTGAAGGAACTTATTTTTTCAAATTAAAATTTGAAGGAAAAAAAGAGACTACTTTTAAAGTCATTAAAAGTTGAATTTCGTATTTAGTAATTTGAACAAACAAAGTTTAAATCCAATGAATGAATTTTAAATGAATACCTTAATAGAATGTAAACATACAAAAAAATGAAAAAAATTATATTTTTAGCGGTTACACTACTTGCTAGTCTCTCTAGTCTCTCTCAACTTTTTTTTGAAAATGGTGGATTAATTGTGGACAATCAGCAAAATAATGATTATCCGATAATGGTAAGCGGATTAAGTCAGAGTATGCTAAACTCTAACTTAGGAGTTGTTCAGGTTTGTGTGAATATCTCACATCCTTTGGATTCTGATTTTAATGTATCTTTAGTTTCTCCAGACGGAACTTTTATTAATGTTTTTTCTGGTATTGTAGGTAGTGATAATGATTTTACAGATACTTGTTTCAATCAATCTGCTCTTAATTCTATCAACACTGGTATCGCGCCATTTACAAGTGTTTTTAAGCCTCAAGAAACATTGGGGAATTTAAATAATAATCAAGATGGCAATGGTGTCTGGAAATTAAGAATTCTAGATTCATTTCTTCAAGACGAAGGAACATTAATAAACTGGAGTATTACTTTTGGCTCAAATGCTAGCACACCAGCTTTATTTAGTTCATCTAATTTACCCATTGTTTTAATTACTACATCAAATGCAATTGTTAATGAACCACCAGTGATTGGTTTCATGAAAATAATAGATAATGGTACAGGCGTTACCAACAACGTAACTGATACTCCCAATAATTATAACGGAAAAATTAAAATTGAGTTGAGAGGAAATTATTCTCAATCACTGCCACAAAAGCCATACAAAGTTACCACTATTAACACGAATGAGTCAGATTTAAACGTTTCATTATTAGGAATGCCGCTAGAACATGACTGGAATTTAATTGCCAATTACAATGATAAAGTTTTTATGAGGAATCAACTTGCCTATAAACTTTTTAATGAAATGGGTCATTATGCCACAAGAAATAAATATTGCGAAGTAGTTGTAAATGGTAGTTATCAAGGCGTTTTTTATTAACTGAAACTATAAAAAGAGATAATAATAGGGTTAATATTGCAAAATTAGATCCAACAGAAAACTCTGGTATTGATTTAACTGGTGGTTATATCGTCAAGAATGATTTTTGGGATTCTTACTTAGGTTGGCAACTAAATAATAGTCCAATAGACCGGCCTGGACTAGTTGTGGGTTTGGCTTATGAATATCCTAAAGCTGCGATAATTTCTTCTGCACAAAAAATCTACATACAAAATTTTATAGACGAATTTGAAACTGCTTTGTACGCGCAAAATTTTGCTGATCCTAATCTTGGTTACAAGAAATATATAAATCAATCCTCATTTTTAGATTATTTCATAATTAATGAATTATCTCGAAATAATGATGGATTTAAAAAAAGCAGTTATTTTTATAAGGATAAAGATTCTAATACTGCAATTGCAAAATTACAAGCTGGTCCAGTTTGGGATTTTGATTGGGCTTGGAAAAACATAAATGAATGTTCTTTTCTTGCCGTAACAGATGTATCTGGTTGGGCACATCTTGTAAACGATTGTGGTCCAGACGTAAATTCGCCAGGTTGGTATGTAAGGTTGTTGCAGGATACAAATTTTCAAAATGAATTAAGATGCCGATGGAATACTCTTAGAGCTACTACTTTAAGTCTTTCATATCTCTATAATTACATTGATGCAACTGCTGCCTATTTAAATCAAGCGCAAGTAAGGCATTTTGATAAGTGGGGAAATTTAGGAGCTCCAACAGGTACACCAGAAGTTGATTCGGATCCTACAACTTTTGCTGGTCAAATAACCAAGTTTAAAGATTGGATTGCGACTAGAATTGCTTGGCTAGATGTTAATATGCCTGGCGATTCAAGTACTTGTTCTTTGAGTATGAATGAACAAACAACAGATTATAATTTTTTAATGCAACCTAATCCAGCTGGTACTGATTTATTTATAAAATTAGAAAATAGTCTCATTAAGAAAATTGAATTGATAGATTTATCAGGAAAAATAATTTTACAGCAGGAACCGCTTTTATATGAAACTACGGTTAAATTAACCGGAATTTCTAATGGGATTTATCTTTGTAAGATTGAAAATGATAATAACATAATTTCAATTAAAAAAGTTATTATTCTTCATTGATATGGCTTTACATTATCATTTAATGTCTTCAAAATTTAATATTTGAGGATGTTTATTTTATTCTATATTAATTTATTGTAAAATAAAATGAGTTAAGATAAAAGTATATTGGTATTCTATTAGTATGATTATTCTTGTTTTATTGAAATTAACATTAAATTATCAATGTCCTTAATAACGATTTCTTTACGGCTATAATTAATAATTGTTTTTTCTTCAAATTCTTTTAATAGTAGAGTAGCCGTTTGCCTTGAAGTACAAATTATCTGCGCAATGTCTGTTTGTGTTAAGTAATTATTTATTATGTATTTATTGCCTTCTTGGATACCTTCGCGTTCTGCCCAATCTTTTAAAAATGATGCCAGTCTGTTTTTTGCATCTTTAGTAACCAAATTGGAATAATTGTTTTTAAATCTTTTCATTTTAAATCCAATAAACTTTGTGTATGATAATGCTAAATTCGGATTTTTAACTAATAAATCTTCAAAATCAGATAATAGAAAACTACAGATGGAAACTTCGTCAGTTAAAACTTTTGCGTACTCATTGATAGTTTCATCAGTTTCTAATGATATTTCACCAAACATATCTCCTTTTTGGATAATTTCTTTTATAGTTTCGTTTCCGTTTTCATCTACAGATACAATTTTTATATTTCCTTTTTTAAGTAGAAAGATGCGAGGAACATCAGATGATGACAGATAGATAATGTCTCCTTTAGTGGCTTTTTTGAAACCTGTTGTTATGCATAACTGCTTAATTTGAGACATACTTAATGTCCAAAACAATTTGTGATCACGTAAATACCAATATTTTAATTCGTCGTGCATGTTCTTTATTTAGTTTTTTAACTAGTAAGCTTCGTAATATTAAGTTTTATTCGTTGATAGAGAGAGTCTTAACTCAATTATTTTTTTTATTTAAAAATGCTTTACATGTTTAAAATCATTTTGAATTCAGATTTTCTTGAGTCTTTGCATAACAAGATTTTTTTAAAATCATGTAACAATTCAATAATTATAAAATTTTTACTATAATTTCGATGAGTTAAGACAAAATCATAGATAGCTTGGGATTAATCTGCCCATTAAGATTTGTTTTACACTCGCATTAATCTAGGTTCGTATTTATATTTCTTAATCTCAAAAATTGTGTTTCAAAGTCTATTGCATCTTTCTTTCTTTTCTTTTTTATTAGGTAATATTTAGATGTTGCGTTTGTAAAAACAATTCTAATAAACAATTTACCAATAACTAGGAATGAAGTTTTCTTTACAATTAGGATTAAAGCAATTTTTTTAAAACTAAATTCTTCTTGCGTCTCTTTAATATAAACTTCATTAAAGTTTATTCTACCAAAATCATTTTCAAATGAGTCTTTAAGCATTTTTTTTCTTTTTGTATGTGTAGATATAGAGAATTATGATAATTACTATATAGATTCCTAAATTAGATATTGGTAATGATGGTGGAGGATCTATTGTGCTACCGTCGTCTAGAGGTGGTGGTGGTTCTGGCCCATCAAATAAAAAAATAATAGTATAAGAATGATTGATAATTTTTGTAAGAATTTTTTTAAATACCATTATTTATATAAGTTTGAATTGATACTCTATATTCCATTATGAATTTCTATTTTTTCTAAACAACTTCATTTAATTTATTTACATTTATTAATTGAGCGTTGTGTTGTTTATTGCTTAACTCTTTAATTTTTTTATTAGCCTTGTATACTAATGTTTTAGCATCATTTTTATTTTCAATGGGAATTTTTATTTTTATGGTCTTTGCCCCATTCTTTTGAATTATTAGTTTGTATTCGAAACTTTTAAAAAAAACAGCAATTGATAGGGTTATTGTACCTATTCCAGCAATTAGTAACTTGTCGTTATATGTTAGTGGATAATTTAAAAAATAAAACACAGCTATTATTGTGGCTACAGTTGTTAAAATCAAGTAATTCCATTTAAGAGACCTTTTTTTGTGAATTACAATTTTTTTAATTTCATTTAATTTTACTTTATTTTGCAGTCTTAATTGTTTAATTATCAAATCTTCTTTCGAAAGCACTCCAAAAGAATTAACATGTGTGTTTTTTTCAACTTGATTTTGTGATAATGATTCTAATTTATGGTTTTCCATTATATCTTTTTTTTATTTTTTTTCGAATTTATAATGATTTATTTTCTAAGCTATGTCTGTTATTATTGTGATATGCTTATTTTAGATTTTATTTTCAGACTCCGTTTGTTTTTCAATTCCAATCAATGCTATTTGTGTTGTTCCGTTTTTTGTTTTGATTGCATATTACTCTTAATTTATAAAAATGGATATTGCGATTATGGTTGCTTCAATTTTTTTTAAATGCTATTAAAACTGGAATTAAATCAAATCAACTTAGGCAATTTTCAAAGTTTTTTGGGTTAGACAAGCCATTGATTTTATAACATAAAATGATGTGGCAATTTAAATCCATTGATATTACGGATTTTTCGATAAATCTATTTTTTACATAGCATGTTCTTTTAAAAAGCAAAAAAAGTATTGATTTTGATTTCCAAAAATTCTTTAGAAACAAATTTCGAGAAATTGCTAAAGTAAAAGGTGGTTGTCGTTAGTTTGATTTTATTCAAAATGTTGACTTTACAACGACATCACAATTTGTAAAATGAGCGTATGGGTTTTATATGGTTTTTAAATTTGAGTAGTGACGCTTTTTTATAGCTGGCAAAACTTTTTGAAGGTAAGCGTTTGCCTGAAGTGGCGAAGCAATTTTTGACAACAAAAAGTTGATTTAGAACTGGTAGGAGTTGTTATTGTTCTATTTTTAAAAGAATTGGAAAAACTAGGATTAGTTGTAGTGAAGTAAAAGTTATAGATGCGCGTTTTGTAGAATTGCCTAAACATTTTACTATTATGGCTGTAAATGACCAAATCAAGAATAGTAAATTCTAATAAAAAAACATCAAAATGACCTAGATGCAAAGTAGATGCCAAAAAGAACATTAGTAAATCTATTGACGATAAGCAAAAATTAAACAGCCAAGAAAATCAAGATTGTGAGCTAGAGAGGAACACATTTTTGGAGTTATGAAAAAAAGTATTGATCGAATATGTTTACACCTTTTTTTTATTTAAATGAATCAACCCAACAATTGGATTAATAAATTAAACCAACATATGTTCATAATAAATCAATTACAAACAATTTAAATTTGAACAACTAAAAAATACTTAATAAAATTAACCTATCATCCTATCAAAAATAAGAAAAGTTTATTGAAACTAATTTCAATAAACTTTTCTTGGTACTATATACTACCAACTATTTTAACTTTAAAGCCTTTTTATAACGTGGCTTTAGCTTTGATAGCTGTGGTAGATACACTAATATGCAACTATTTGCTTGTTAATTGCTAATCTCTCTTATCACATTGTTTGAAAAAATAAGATTAAGTGCGTATCTAGCATATTGATCTCCAACAATATTTACCTTTAAACCTGTCGGTTGTGATAAATTAGTTCGGGTAAAAGATTTACTTGAAAGGAATGGCAAAGTAAACCAAAAATAATTAGGATCTTTTGGGGTTGTAGCAGTTTGTCCAACAGGAGCATAAGAATAGTTATTTAAAGTACTATTATATCTACGGTCATAAAAATTTAAGTGCACACTGGTGGGAGATGTTTCGCTTTCAAGATTTTGAAGCGTAATCGATGTACTAGAATCATCTTTGTATGCAATATTAAAAGCTGATCTTGCTGTAGCTAGAGTAGTATTGTTTTGTTGAGTATTTGGCTTTCTTGTTTCACTGATATTTTTTATTGATAGTGACATTGTGTAGTTTGCCGGAATTTTTTTGTTTAGTATTTCAACTTCTAGATCCGGTTTTTTTTCTTGCATTAAACTTGATGTGCTTTTTTCAGTAGTTGAGTTTGATTGTAGAGAGGCACTATTATTGTCTGTATCTCTATTCAAATCCACTTTCATTGATGGTTTAGAGTCTAAATAATTTTGAATTAGATCTGTGTTATCAGATGATACTTTTAGATCAACACTGTACTGACCAGTTTGATCTTTAATAGTAATTTTTTGAGAAAATTTGTACTGTTGTGTTTCATTTATTTCACGTGAATTGTTTTCAGTACTAGCAACGCTATCTTCTTGCGAACACGAAACAAAAAGTAAACTTGAGATACAAGCTGCAATAAATGTTTTTTTTAAATAATTTTTCATTTTTAAATAATATTAAGGTTTAAATATAACAGAAACTATTTCTGTTTTTCACAACGTCTATTAATTTTATAAATATGTTGTTTTTATTACTACTAAACTATAACAGTACTAATAAATAAAATGTCGTGTAGTTTACATTTATAACAAATAAATAATTAATTACAACATTCAAAGCTTCTTGGGTTTAGACAAGTCATTGATTTATTTAAGCTAATGCAATGGCATTCAGTTTTCTATGGTGTTAAATTTAAATTGGGAAAGTTACATGTGAAGTGGAAAAAGAATTTGATAGGTCAATTGTTAGTTTGCACTTTTATGATTTTCTTTGAGGATAAAGACTTTATTAAGTTTAAATCTAAAAGGAGAAAAAAGAAAGATAATTGAAATTATAGTAGTCAACGTTTAGTTGCGGTTTTATGGGATACTACCTTTGAATGCACTATTCATTTACAACTTCTTCAAATGTAATTCTGTATTTTGTAGTTTTATCATTGCTGAATTCCACTTTGCCATTTAGTTGGTTTGTTAGTAAGTTTATTAATTCTAATCCAAAGGATTTTTTTTCTATGTTATGTTCATTAAATCCAATACCATTATCTATTACTATTAACTCATATTGATTTGTCAAGAGTTGTTTTATATTGATTGTAATTTTACCTTTTTTACTGTTTGGAAAAGCATGTTTAAGTGCGTTTGTAATTAATTCGTTTATGATGAGTCCCAATGGTATTGCTGTTGTAAGGTTCAGTGTTATGTCTTTTGCCTCAATTGTTATACTTGTATTTGAATTCTCAAAAGTTTCACTTATTGATTGTGCTAAGTCTTCTCCGTATAGTTGAAAATTTATTTTGTCTAATGACTCTTCTTTTTGGTATAAATTTTGGTGTATTAAAGCCATTGTTATTATTCGGCTTTCTCCTTTTTTTAGGAAGTCATATATGTCAGAGTAGTTGCTTCTTCTTGCTTGAATATTGAGCATGCTTATGATTAGTTGCAGGTTGTTTTTTACTCTGTGATGCACTTCTTTTAGCAATATCTCTTTCTCAGTTAGAGCGTCTAGAATAATTTTTTTTGTAATTGAAAGTTCAGAAATATTTTCTTGTAGTTCAAATGTTTTTTCTTCTATTTTCTCTTTTAGTTTTTTTTCTCTTTTTTTGTTAAAATGCAATCCAATTAAATAGGCAAGGTGAAGAAATGCTATTGACAAAGCCGCTATTGCAGCCCAGAACCATTTTGTCTCATGATTTCTAGGTTTGAAATCTAGAGTAAAAGATTTTATAACATCAGTTCGATTGTCAAATCCATGAGTACTTATTTTAATAAATAGTTTGTGGATTCCTTTTTTGTAACGAGTTATTTGAATTGTTTTCTCTTTGGTATCTTTCCAGCTCTTTTGATCTTCAAATTTGTATGAAACGGTTATGTTTTCTCTATTAAAATAATAGCCGTAACTGAATTTTAAAGTTATGATTTCTGTTTTTTGAGGAATGCTGTAAAAGCTATGTTTCATTGGATAATTTACTTTGTTGTCTACTAGTACTTGATCCATTACAATAGTACCTGAAAAGAGATGTTTTTTTATTTCTTGTGGTTGGAACCAAACAAATCCTTTCATTGAGGGAAACCCTAGTATTCCGTTATCTTCTTTTAGAGAAGAAAATGTGCTACCGCCATTAAACTCATTGGTAGGTAAGCCATCTTTTGTTAAAAAAACATAAGAGTTTATTGGTAATTGTTTTAAAATGTTTGCTAGTGCTTTGTTTTTATTTACTGTTAGTAAACCGTTATTTGTTGAAATCCACAAATAACCGAACTTATCCTCTTCTATAGCATGCGTTGTGGTTATGTCTATATTTTTATCAATCACTTTGTAGACTTTGTTTTTGCTTACTAGAAACAGGCCTTCGCCGTAGCATCCAACCCAAAAAGTTGAGTTATTTAAAAGTTTTATATATCGCGCATTAACATTTTCTAAACCACTTATATAATTAATTTGATGCGTTAATGGTTTGTAAAGTATAACACCTTTATTAGTAGCTATTATTAAATTATTACCAACAGATTTTATAGTATTTATTATCTGGGTTTTTACTATTTTATTTTTTATTACATTATCAAAAAATATTTTATTTCTTGACAAGAAAGCCACGTTTTTTTCGTTTGAAAGCCATAGTGTTTTGCCTACATAAGTAAAGCTTGTTAGAAAATTTAAATTGTTGTTAATTTTAAATGGTGTTCTTGTTTTTAAGTTAATTAATGAGATCAGTTCATTTTTTTTTGCTTGATAAAAATAATCGTCTTTATATTTTAATAAAAAACGCATATTACCCTCATAGTTATTAATTTCTCTATGTTCTAATTTTTTTAATTTTGTATTGTAAATCCAACCGTTGTAATTGTACCAATTTCCGTTTTTCTTAATTATCGAATAATCACTAAAATTGTGATTGTTTTTTAAGTAAATGGTATGAAACTTATTTGGATTTACAACTGCCATTCCTTGGCTTGTTGATCCAAAAATATAGAGATCATCTTTTTCTGAATAAGAAAATTTTAGGTTGTCATTGGTAGGGCTAATGCATGAAAACTCCGTGTAGAGTTTATTATTTTTATAAAGTATTTTATAAATGTTGTTTTTGAATTTAATATAGTAAGTGTTGTCGAACTCAACTAATGCATTATTTTGCAATTGTTTAAAACCACTTTTAATGAAATCTTTAATAACACCATCTGTATCAATGGTCTCAAAACTTATTTTATTTCCTACAATGTGTCCAATTTTTTCTTTGTTTAGTAC
>NZ_JAYWFT010000125.1:0-82145 GCF_043778725.1 Flavobacterium sp.
TCTTGTGGAACCAATTCAGACAGTGAACCATAAGGTGTTCCAAATACCGGACAACCATAAAATAAACTTTCTGTTATTGCCAATCCAAACGGTTCGTGCCAAAGTACCGGAAAAACCAAACCTTTAGACCTGTTCATTAATACACTTTTTTGGTCATCATTAACCATTCCTTCAAATTTAATTCTTCGGCTTAATGTAAAAGTATTTGGGTGAAATCGATTTCCGCCCAAAACGTGCACTTTTTCGTTATCAGTTAAAAGTACAGAGTTTATTACACCTCTAACATTTTTTACATTCCAAGCAGCATTTCCCAAAAAATGAAAATACGCTCTTTTATAATTCAAATCGGGTTTGTTATACACATCCCAATCTAAACCATTGTAAACAAAACTTTCTGAATTATAGCGATTGGCATGGTTTTTAGAAACAAAAACACAATTGATATTTAATGTTTTTTCAAAGCTAGGATTTCCTTCAATAGTAACAAGATGAGGTTTAGAAATAACTTCCTTTAGGTCATCATCAAATACATGAACGAGTTCAATATGCTCAGGGATTTGTTCATTTATAAATTTAGTGTTGTCATAAATTATAATTTCCGCAAAATCACAATAAGATCCAGTTGGAGCCAAAAACGTAATTGTATGTCCCAATTTATGGAGTTCTTTTCCTAAACACCAAACAACTCTTTCGGTACCACCATAATATAGAGAAGGAATTTTGTTTTGAACAGTAATTAAAATATTCATATTAATTTTTTAAAGGATAATTCTAGCTATTAGATAATGATGTAAACTTAAATATAAACTACAAGACAAAAAAACGATTTTCTAATTTAAATAAATTATTTTTGCTTTTTTTATAGACAATATGAATCCAAAAATAAATGTTATTTTTAGAAGTTGCGATGCTGTTAATGCAGTACACAATGCACCTAGACCATTTGAATTGGATAAAAAAACATTGATAAAAATTTGTTTTAAAAGCCTTTACAATTCCTTGCAAGGCCATAACTATAATATAATTGTTCTTGGCGATAATCTTTCACAAGAAATGAAAAATTTCTTTTTAAAGTTTGACTTAGAATTAATAGAAGGAGTTTTTGGCAACGATGCATCAATTAGAGAAACTATAAAAATTGCCGAAAGATTTAATGATGACGATTGGGTTTATTTTTGTGAAGATGATTATTTGCACAAGAAAGAAGCTTTTGATCAAATAGTAAATCTAATAGAAAATAAAGATTCAATCCTTCCAGGAAAAATTCAATACAAACAATTATTACGCAAAAGAGAATTGACACTTTTTTCTTTTAAAAGATATTTTACTAAACCAAATTTAGTAATCCATCCCTGTGATTATCCCGATAGATATAAATTAAAGTATGCTACTAAAAATTTTATTTTTCACACCCAAAAATCGCATTGGCGTCAAATATTTGATACCACATTTACTTTTTTAATGGAAGCGAAAGAAGTAAAAAGAAATAAAAAAATTCTGATAAAAGCTTCTCGTCGGGCAAATGACAGGTATTTAAGTAAAAATCTTTTTGGTAAATCTTTTTTCTTTAATAAATTGTTATGTGTTTCACCAATGCCAAGTTTATCAACCCACATGCATGTTGAAACAATGTCGCCAATAGTAAATTGGGAAGAATTACTTACAGAATTACTTAAAGAAATTTGATGTTAAAAAAGATAGTTAAAGATATAGATTTAATAAATTTTATTCTAAAAAAAGGAGGTTTAATTTTTCTTTTTAGAATGATTTCTATGACAATAAGCTTTTTTACCACTTGGTACATTTCTACCAATTATGGCGAATCTAACTTCGGTAGATTTTCACTAGCATTGACTGTTTTACAAATGATTTTCCTGTTTTTCGCACTTGGACTACCAAATGTTTTTCTAGCTTTTACAGGCGGATTTAATGATGACAAACTCAAAAAAGGATTTTTAATAAAAGCAACCAAAATTGTTTTAGCTATTTCTATAATTCCAGTTATTGTAACCTATTTTGGCGCTGGAGTAATTGCAAACGAAATATTTGAAAAAGAATCATTATATGTATATTTTCAAATAGTAGCATTTGCAGTTCCTTTTATGATTTTGCATGAAATTATATGTTATTATTTCATTTCTATTAATAAACATTTAATCTATGGTTCGCTACTTTTTGTAGTTCCCAATGTGCTTTTTACGGTTTTTTTAATAGCAACACATCATTATAATTTACCCGAACATTATACTTTTCTAGATTACGTTTTAGCAATTGATCTTACAGTTTTAATAGGTTTTTTTGTTGCCTTCTATAAATGCAGAAAGTTTGATTTACCCAATTTAACGTCAAAAGAAATATTAAGAAAATCGGTTCCAATGATGGTTGGAACAATGTTTTTATTACTTCTTAACTGGACCGACATTTTAATGTTAGGAAAAATGGAAACCGAAGAGAACATTGGCGTTTATAATGCCGCTTTTAAAATTGGATATTTAGCATTATTTTTTATAGCATCAATGAATGTTGTAGTAATGCCAAAAATCTCAGAACTTTTCCATCAAAATAGTTCAGCAGAGATGAAAAAAGTAATCAATAGAGCAACTCAAATTGTTATTGTTTTAACCATTCCTTTAGCATTAGTAATTATACTTTTTAGTAAAGAAATATTAGGAATTTATGGCGAAGGATTTGTGGAAGGAAGCACTTGTTTAATCCTCATCACACTTGGCGCATTATTTAATGCCATGACAGGTAATGTAGATCAAATATTGAACATGACCAATAACCAAAAGTTAGTGAGAAATATATTCTTTGCAGGTTTTCTTTTTAATGTAGCTTTAAATTTATTTTTAATTCCAAAATACGGAATTGAAGGCGCAGCTACATCAAGCTTAATTACCAATATTATTGTAAATATTATTTTTGTATATATCATCAAGAAAAAATTGGGTTTCTATACTTTTATGTAATTTTGCACGAAATAAAAACAAGCAATGCGCCCAGAACTTTCAGTTATTATTGTAAACTATAACGGATTAAACTATTTAAAAGATTGTCTAGATGCGTTGTATGATAAACTTAAAGAGGTTTCTATTGAGATAATTTTAATTGATAATAACTCTAAAGATGAAAGTTGTACGTTTATAAAAAACAACTATCCGCAGGTTAAACTTATAGATTCTAAAATAAATTATGGTTTTGGAAAAGGAAATAATGAAGCTGTAAAGAGTGCTCAAGGCGATTATTTATTGTTAATCAATAACGATACAATTGTGCTAGATTCTTTAAAACCTGTTCTAGATTATCTAAAATCTGACAAAACTATTGGCTGTATTGGCATAAATATGCTAAACAAAAATAAAGAATATCTTCCTGTTGCTGGCGTTTTTCCAAATTTTTCTAATATGTTTCAAATGAGAAAGCTGCTAGAAATAAATAGCGAATTTATATCTGGAAATTTTTCAAAAACAAGTTATAATGTAGATTGGATAAGTGGTTCTTTCTTGATGTTAAAAAAGGAAATTTATCTAAAAATTAACGGATTTGACGAAGATTATTTTCTATATGTAGAAGATGTGGATTTTTGTAAAAGAATAGCAAATATAGGTCTTAAAAGGGTTTTTCTTCCTGGTTATAACTACATTCATTTTGTTGGTTTCAATGCTTCTAAAAAACCACTATTGGTAAAAGGATATGAAATTTATATTTCTAAGCACTTTAATGGGTTTAATAAATTAATAGTTTCTGCGGCATTGAGGGTAAATAAAGTTGTAAAAAAAGTGAAAAGGTTACTTAAACTAGATTAATTCGATTATTTTTGAAAATTAAACCAGAACAATTGAATGAAAATTAATAAATCAAAATTTTACAATTTTATCTTTGCAACCGTTCTGCTTTTACAAATATTTCTTCCATCTTTTAGAACTAATATTTTATTGCAAATGGGTGTTTTAGCACTCTTTTTCACTCTAGAAGAGGTTAAGATTACCAAAGGTTTTTTAAAAATTATTTTACCAATTATTCTGCTTTTTTTGATGGGTTTTTTGGGATTTATAATTCATAGATATTCTTTTTTTAATGCTTTAAAAGACATTTTTCATTCTATAAAACCAATATTAGGACTGTCTATTGGTTATCTTTTTTTTAAGAAAATAAACGATTTTAAACTTTTTGTAAAAACAATTGTCCTCTGCGGATTGATCTCGGCAGTAATCCATTTTGGCATTCTTTTTATAACAGGAAATATTTTTTCGGGATCGGTAAACTCGGTTAGAGAATTTAACAAAGATAGTTTTCTAGAGTTATTTGCACTCTTCATGGCGCTCTATTACAAGAAATTTCAACAGCAAGATTTATTTAGCTCGTCAGTAAATTTTAAAGTAATAGTGTTTTTGTTAACGTTCTCTTGTGTTTTGTATTTTTCAAGAACAATGATAGTTACAGCAATAATTTTGTTTTTTTCTATTAAAGGTTACACGCAAATTACTCAAAAAACCATAAAAATTATTTTATCGTTACTCGTTTTTATAGCTTTATTCTATGCTTTTTTATTTTCAATTAAAATAGAAAGAAATAAGCCAGGACTTGACACGCTTTTGTTTAAAATTAAAATTGCACCATCAGAAATTTTTAAAACTAAAATTGATAGAGAAAACCATAAAGATTTATGGGATCACTGGCGCGGATATGAAGCCAAACGCGCATTTGAATTGATGAGTGATAATCCAAGCAGTTATATTTTTGGCTGTGGTCATGGATCACTTGTAAATCTAAAGTTCTATGCGCCACTGAGCGGACCAAACGATAAAGGAATGAAATTTATCTCTGAATTGCACAATGGATATCCCTATATTTTATATAAAACTGGAATTTTAGGAATGATTTTATACCTACTTTTTTTGTGGCGATTGTACAGATATGCCTATAAAACTAGAACTTTCAATAGCGTTCTTATCTCGTCAATAGGTTTATTTTTCTTTTTTTCAACACTAACCATTACCGGAATTTATAATTTTGGCGATATTGTTATTTTTATACTTGGTGGTGCAATTGCTTTCTCCGAGAAAAATAGTTTAACTATAAATTCTAAAACCCTTTAGAATATGAATCCTTCCAATCCTTTATTTTCAATTATAATTTATGCAATAGCGTTTGCAACCGCTTATATTATTAATTTAAAATTTAAGTTTGTTAACACCTCTGGACGGTATGAAAATATTGATGGATTGAGAGGTTTTCTTGCATTAGGCGTTTTTATTCATCATGCCAATATTTGGTTTAAATATATAAATGAAGGCGTCTGGAAAGAACCTAACTCTAATCTTTACAATCAATTTGGACAAACAAGTGTAGCTTTGTTTTTTATGATTACCAGTTTTTTATTTGTTACAAAACTCTTAGATTCTACCAACAAACCTTACAATTGGAACCGCTTTTTTATTTCAAGAATTTTTAGATTAGCACCAATGTATTATTTTTCGCTGTTTATAATTATAGCATTTGTAATGATAACCAGCAATTTTAAAATTAATGTGGGCATTCCAGAATTTATAATGTCTTTATTTCATTGGTTTGTGTTTACAATTACAACAACCAAATTTATAAATAACAATCCATTAACGGTTATTATCAATGCCAATGTAAATTGGTCTTTACCATTTGAATGGTTATTTTATTTTGCATTACCATTAATTTCTCTTTTAATATTAAAAATAAAACCGCCCAAATTTTATCTAATAATTAGTTTTGGTTTTGTGGCGCTATTTATATTAGTTCACGGACTTGAGTTGCATCACATTAGTTCGTTTATTGGTGGAGCAATTGCGCCAATTTTAATTAAATACAGTTCGGTTAAAAAGAATGTGAATACTGTTTTCTATAGTAGTATAATTGTTATTTGTGTAGCTTTAATTTTATTTTTTAAAACATCAGAAAGTATTTGGTGCAAACTATTAATAGCAATCATTTTCAACATTATTGCACTAGGAAATTCTATGTTTGGGTTATTAAAAAGCTCCATTTTAAAGTTTCTAGGTGAAATATGTTATAGCACTTATTTACTTCACGGAATTATACTTTTTACAACATTTTATTTTGGATTTGGTATGGAAGCATCCAAGCAATTTTCGCAAATTCAGTATTGTTTAATTATATTTTCTATAACACCAATAGTTGTTTTAGTTAGTTTTCTAGGATATAAATTTATAGAAAAACCTTTCATGGATTTATCTAAAAAAATTAAAATCTAATTCATAGATTCGCATTTAAAAAGTATTTTTTCTCTTTATGAAAACAGTAAATATTCTTGTCGATTGTCACGTGTTTGACGGAAACCTTCAAGGTACAACTACCTATTTAAAAGGGTTGTATCAAGAAATGATTAAAGATAAAACCAAAATGTTTTTTTTGGCAGCATTCAATGTAGAAAATCTTCAAACTGTTTTTGGCATTCACAGTAATGTAGTTTACTTGCGCTATTCATCACAAAATAAGTTTTTTAGGCTACTGTTTGATATTCCTAAACTAATAACTAAAAATAAAATTGATTATGCCCATTTTCAATATATCGTTCCGCCCATAAAAAAATGCAATTACATTGTTACTATTCACGATGTATTGTTTTTAGATTTTCCACAATATTTTCCTTTTTTGTACCAAATTAAAAACAAATTTCTATTTAAATATAGTGCCAATAAAGCAGATGTAGTGCTCACTGTTTCTCAATATTCTAAAGAAAAAATTGAAGAACATTTTGGTATTTCAAATGTAAAAATAATTTCTAATGCAATAGATTTAGTTTATTTTGAAAAATATAATAAAGAAAGCGAAGTTCAAATAGTAAAAAACAAATTCAATATAGAAAATTATTTTTTATTTGTGAGTAGATGGGAACCAAGAAAAAACCACCATACCTTATTAAAATCCTTTGTAGAAAATAGTTATTATAAAAAGTATAAAATGGTTTTTGTTGGTGATGATGCTATTGAAAACAAAAGCTACAATCAGTATTACAATTCGCTAGACAATACAATAAAACAACAAGTTGTAAGACTTAAAAACATAGGCTTTCAAGATTTAATTCACCTAGTTCGAGCTTCGTCAGTTTCTATTTATCCTTCTTTTGCCGAGGGTTTTGGCATTCCACCATTAGAAACAATTGCCGCAGGTATTCCTACAGTTTGTTCCAATACAACAGCCATGTCCGACTTTAGTTTTATAGGCAATTGTTTGTTTGATCCTACAAGTATTGAGGATTTAAACTTAAAAATAGAAAATGCTTTAAACGATAATTTGTTGCAAGAAAAACAAAATACAGTAAAGATAAAATACAATTGGGAGTTATCTGCCCAAAAATTGATAGAATTACTGTAAGATAATATTTTCAAAACAATAAAATTTATATAAAAAGACTATTTTTGCCAAGCATAAAAAAGATTTCTATGAAAATTGCCATTCTTGGAACAAGAGGAATTCCAAATTACTACGGAGGATTTGAGCAATTTGCCGAATTTTTTTCGGTTTACCTTGTTGAAAAAGGACACGAAGTTTACTGTTACAACTCGCACAACCATAAGTTTCAAGAAAAAACATTTCACGGTGTAAACATCATTCACCAACACGATCCCGAATATAAATATGGCACTTTTGGTCAGTTTATTTATGACTATAATTGCATTATGGATTCGCGTACAAGAGATTTTGATATTATTTTGCAATTAGGATATACTAGCAATTCAGTATGGTATTTTTTATTGCCCAAAAAACCAATAATTATTACCAACATGGATGGGCTAGAGTGGAAGCGAACCAAATATTCTAGACCAGTACAACAATTTCTAAAATTTGCCGAACGTCTTGCAGCAATTTCTAGTGATTACCTAGTTTCTGACTCCTTAGGAATAGAAAAATTCCTTAAAGAACGGTACCAAAAAGAATCTACTTACATAGCTTATGGCGCTTATCCTTTTACAAATTGTAATGAGAAAACCATTGCGCAATATGGTGTTGAAAAAGACAATTACAACATGATAATGGCGCGCTTTGAACCAGAAAATAACCTAGATATGGTTCTAGAAGGCGTGGCAATGAGTGATGATAAAATGACAATTTTGGTCATTGGAAAACACGATACAAAGTATGGCGAATATTTAAAAACAAAGTATAATGACCACCAAAATATAAAATTTCTTGGCGGAATTTATAATCTAGATCATTTAAACAACCTTCGCTATTATTCTAAATTATATTTTCACGGTCACTCTGTAGGTGGTACAAATCCGTCTTTGCTAGAAGCAATGGCGTCTAATGCATTGATTGCTGCTCACAATAACGACTTCAATAAAGGAATTTTAAAAGAAAATGGCTTTTATTTTTCAAGCCCATCAGAAGTTAAAAATCTTTTAAAAAGTATTAAAAAAAGTGATAACTTGCAGCTAATTCAGAATAACTTTGATGCCATCGTAAACGATTTTAACTGGGAAAAAATTAATGGTCAATACCTACAGCTATTTGAAGAATGTAGTACAAAAGGTAAAACTAGAAATAAAAAATAATCCTTTTATAGTTCTAGTAACTTTAGTCTTAATTACAATTCCGCTTCATTATAGATACAGTAATAGTGCTATAATAGGCTTGTCACTCTACACACTTTTAACGTTTAAAAAAGAAAATTTTGCTTTTAACAAAAACCTGTTTTTGCCCATAGCTTTCTATGGTTTAATGTGTCTTTCCTTGCTTTGGTCTATAGATTTTAAAACATCATTACAAGCATTATCTAAGGAAATTGCGTTTGTATTACTTCCGCTTTGTTTTTTAGTAAATAAGCCAATATCTAAAGAAGATGTAACGAAAGTGCTTCAATATTTTGCTTATTCTTTTCTTGGATATACTGTTTTTTATCTCCTAAAAGCGCTAGTAAAATATTTTTTAAGCGGTGATACCAATGTTTTTTTTTATCACGAATTAGTAACATTTGATGTCAATGCAATTCACGTATCGGTATATATTTCGATAGCATTTTTTTACTTTTTTTTACAAAAAAACAAAACCTTTTTTAACGTATTTGCATGCTTTTTATTGTTACTTTTTTTAGTTTTATTATCCTCCAAGAATGTGTTTGTAGTATTTTTAGCGTTAGTAGTAAGCAGTACATTTTGGATTTTAAAAATAAAATGGAATTCTTTAAAAATTGGCTTATTAGTATTTATAACATTGTTGCTCACAGTAGTTTTTTATGGAAAACTTAAAGACCGATTTTTATTAGAAATACAAACCAATACTACTCAAGAAATTGGCAATAAAGAAACTGCCCAACCAAGCGAATTGGTAAATAACGTTTCTATAAAACAGGCTTGGACTAATGATAAATTTCAATACAATGATTTTTTTCCAGGAACAGCTTTAAGGGTTTATCAATCTAGAATTTTTGTAGAAATGCTACAAGAAAATCCAATTTTCTTTACAGGTTTCGGATTAAATGCTGCTCAATCTAAAATAATTGAAAAAAGAAAAGAGCACAACCTCTATTTTGGATATGATAATTTCAACTTTCACAATCAATATATTCAGGTATTTGCAGAGCTTGGAGTGTTTGGACTACTGCTTTTACTAGTCATTGTCGCTGTATCTGTAAAAAATGCAATAAAAAACAAAGATTTTATCCATTTTTCTTTTGCAATTCTAATGATAAGTTTATTTTTGACAGAGTCATTTCTATCAAGGCAAAGAGGAGTAGTTTTTTTTGTAATGATGTATTGCCTTTTTAATGTCAGAATTAAAGAAACTAATTCTGCAAGTTAACCAAAAACAAAACATGAAAAGAATTTTAATAACAGGTGCCGCTGGTTTTTTAGGATCGCATCTTTGTGATCGTTTTATCGCCGAAGGATATTTTGTAATAGCAATGGACAATCTTATTACAGGAGATTTAAAAAACATTGAACACCTTTTTAAGCTTAAAAACTTTGAGTTTTATCACCACGATGTAACTAAGTTTGTTCATGTTCCCGGAGAATTAGATTATATTCTTCATTTTGCTTCACCAGCAAGTCCTATAGATTATTTAAAGATTCCAATACAAACTTTAAAAGTTGGTTCGCTTGGCACACACAATCTTTTGGGATTAGCAAGAGTAAAAAATGCTAGAATTCTTATAGCATCAACTTCAGAAATATATGGTGATCCATTAATTCATCCACAGACAGAAGAATATTATGGAAACGTAAACACCATTGGTCCAAGAGGCGTTTATGATGAAGCTAAGCGTTTTCAAGAATCAATAACAATGGCTTATCATACTTTTCATGGTGTAGAAACTAGAATTGTTAGAATTTTTAATACTTATGGACCAAGAATGCGATTAAATGACGGACGCGTAATTCCGGCATTTATTGGGCAAGCGCTTCGTGGAGAAGACTTAACTATTTTTGGTGACGGAAGCCAAACAAGGTCATTTTGTTATGTAACCGATCAAGTAGAAGGAATTTTTAGACTTCTTCATTCCGATTATATTTATCCGGTAAATATTGGAAATCCAGACGAAATTACAATAAAAGATTTTGCAGACGAAATTATTAAACTTACAGGAACAGCACAAAAAGTAGTTTACCATCCTTTGCCAATTAACGATCCTTTACAACGTCAACCAGACACTACCAAAGCCAAAAATATCTTGGGTTGGGAAGCAAAAGTAAATAGAGAAGAAGGAATGAAATTGACATATGATTATTTTAAGTCACTTTCTTCAGAAGAACTATTGAAAGAAGAACATAAAGACTTTAAAGGATACATTCATTAGTATGGTTGCCCAGCAAACAGGAAGATATTCTAAATATATTAGACCAATAAGCATTGTCTTAGATGCATTGGTAATTACCGTTTTAAGTTTGTATTTCTTTAGAGATTTAAAACTTGATTTGGGATATTATTTATTGTATCAAACACTTGCTTGGATTTTAATTGCTTTCTTAGTGAAATTTTATGAAGTATATAGATTTACAACACCTGTAGAAATAATATCTAAATTGATAAAACAGTTTAGTATATTTCTATTGGTTATTATCGCCTTTTTTCCATTTGCAAAAACAGTCATTTTCAGCGGAAAAGCCATTGCAATATTAATGACAATTAGCTTTATTTTAATTGCAACGATAAAATATTTTTTGTTTTATTATTTAAAAAAGTACCGAATAGTTACTAAAAATAATTTTAGAAATGCATTAATAATTGGTTACACACCCGAAGCAATTAGGCTTAAAGAAGTTTTTGAAAACCGACTAGATTTTGGATATCGTTTTCAAGGTTTTTTCTCAGATAAAAAACAAAATCCCGAGGTAAAAGGTAGGGTTGAAGACATAAAAACATTTGTAATTGAAAACAAAACCGATGAAATATATTGTTCGTTGAATGAAATTTCAAATGAAAAACTTAAGGAATTAGTTGAATTTGCAGATGATAACAACAAAACAATAAAATTCATTCCAGACACAAAAGAAATTTTTTCTAAAAATCTAAAAATAGATTATTATGAATTATTTCCGGTTTTATCACTTCAAAAAACACAACTCCACAACCCAACAATAAAAGGAATTAAAAGAGGATTTGATATAGCTTTTTCAACGTTTGTAGTGGTTTTTATTCTTTCTTGGCTAATTCCTCTAATTGCAATTTTAATAAAATTAGAATCTAGAGGACCAATATTTTTTAAACAAGGACGACCAGGACTAGACGAAAATGAATTTTTTTGCTATAAATTTCGTTCCATGCAGGTAAACGAAACTACCGAAAAAGAAGCCTCCAAAAATGACCCACGTGTAACCAAAATGGGTAAATTTATGAGAAAAACAAGCATTGACGAATTACCCCAATTTTTCAATGTTTTGCTAGGCGATATGTCAGTCGTTGGACCAAGACCTCACTTATGGTCGCAAAATAAATCGTATGCTAGTAAAGTTAAAAAATACATGGTTCGCCATTATGTAAAACCAGGAATCACAGGTTTGGCGCAAGTAAAAGGATATCGTGGCGAAATTGAAACTGATGACGATATGATTAATAGAATAAAATTTGATGTTTTCTACATAGAGAATTGGTCAATAGTGATGGACATAAAGATTATTATCCAAACGGTTGTAAATATTTTTAAAGGAGAAGATAAAGCCTACTAAAAAACGCCCTTTTCAATTAAATAATTCATTTGATTGTCCAAATTAAATACTTCTTTAGTATCTTCAAATATTCTTTTTTTCATTGCATCTAATTCCGATTTACTTAAAGATGAAATAGTTTTTAGCTTTTCATTCAAATCGCTATAATCTTCAACTGATGCAACCCAACCCAATTTATTTTCTTCCACAATAGTTTCGCTTTCACCGCCACCAAAATACAATATTGGAAATCCAAGTGAACCATATTCGAAAATTTTAGAAGGAACCGAACCGTAAATCCGAACTTTGAGCGGAACAATGGCAACGTCAAATGATTTCAATTTTTCGTGCAAATCATTGCGTTCCATCATGCCGTGAAAGAAGATTTTTTTACCTTTTTCACTTGAAATTAAAGCTTCTATTTGATTTTTTTCGGCACCATCGCCAAAGAGATGTAATTCTATATTTAATCCTCTTAATTCTATTTTTTCACACAACTCATAAACGCCTTGAGCAATTCCTAAAAGACCAGCATAAAAGATTTTTATAGGTTGATTTTCTGCTGTAATTAAATCTAAATTTTCAATTTTATGATCTGGAAAATTTCGGTACAAATAACATTTTTTATCTGTAAATAATGATTTAACATGCGTTATAATTTCATTAGATTGACCAATAATTATTGTTGCTTTTTTATAAATAAAACGTTCTAAAAACAACGAGAATTTATGCGAAAATGAGTTTTCTTTTAGCGCTTTCAATTCAATTGCCGCCAATGGCCATAGATCTGAAATATTGAGAATTATCTTTTTATTTTTTAATGAAAGCACAAAAACAGAAATGAACGAAAGCAATAATGGAGGCGACTGAACGACCACTTTTTGAGGCGTTTTTTTAAACAATAAATAAAAAAATAGACTCAACGAAAAAGACAAAACCGAAATAATTCTAACAATCAAATTTTTGCTCACACTAGGATAAATCCAAAGTCGTTTTACAGTAATATTATCCCGATTTTCAGTAACCGAAAATTTACCTTTATACTCAGGAAACAATTCGCCTTTAGGATAATTTCCTAACGGACATAGTACTAAAACTTTATAATTATTTTGATGTAATTTCAAAGCCAATTGCTCAATTCTATTTGCAGCAGCGCCTTTTTCTGGCGGATAATAATTGGATATGATTAGTATTTCTTTCATTTATGCTGAATTTATTTCAGCATCTGCTGAACTTGTTTTATTATAACTTTCTACCTCAAATTACACTAATTTTCACTAATTCTGAACGCTTAATTATTTCACTAATTTTAGAAATTTCCATAATAATAAATTCGTGTTGTTAGAAATCGGAGCATAATTTTAATGACATTTACTAGTTATAAATTTATGCTAATTAGTGAAATTCGTGGCTAACAAAATAGCAACAATTCGTTCCGATGCTTTTCCATCCCAAAGTTCAGGAATTTTATGCTGACGAGAGTCAGTATCTTTCAATTTTTTATAAGCATTTTCAAGATTTTCAATAGAAATTCCAACCAAATTATTAGTTCCAATTTCAATAGTTTCTGGTCTTTCGGTTGTGGTTCGCATTGTAAAACACGGAATTCCCAAAACTGTTGTTTCTTCAGAAATCCCACCAGAATCGGTAATCACAGCAAAACTATTTTTAATTAAATACATAAAATTCAAATAACCTTGCGGCTCAACAAACAATATATTTTTCAAATTCAAATTTATTTCGCCCAAAATCGCTTTCGTTCTGGGATGAATTGGAAATATTATTTTTTTATCGCCAACCATTTTATCAATTCCTTCCAATAAATCAATTAACGATTGTTCTTCATCAACATTTGATGGTCGATGCAAGGTCAAAATGATATAATTTCCAGTTTCTAAACCAAATTCCTTCCAGAAACTTGGTGCAGAAATCCTGTCTAAATTCTGATATAAAGTATCAATCATTACATTTCCAACAAAATGAACATTAGAAGATTGAACTCCATTTTTCAGTAAATTTTCAGATGCTGAGGTTGACGTTGTAAAGAAATAATCGGTGATACTGTCGGTTACAATTCGGTTAATTTCTTCTGGCATGGTCATGTCACCAGAACGAATTCCGGCTTCAACATGAGCTACTTTTATATTCATTTTCTTGGCTACGATTGCACAAGCCATGGTCGAATTTACATCGCCAACAACTAAAACTAAATCAGATTGATTTTGAGTTAATTCTTTTTCAAAAGCCACCATTATGGCGCCAGTTTGCTCGGCTTGCGATCCACTTTTTACTTCCAAATTAGCATTTGGATGCGGAATATTCAACTCCTCAAAAAAAGTATCACTCAGATTTTTATCATAATGTTGACCTGTATGAACCAATCTAAAAGAGAGGTTTTCTTTTTCAATTTGTCGCTTTTCAATCGCTTTTATAATGGGTGCGATTTTTATAAAATTTGGTCTTGCGCCTGCAATTATGGTTATTTTCATAGTAATGCTGAACTTGTTTCAGTATCTGTTAATTTATTTCAGACCCGAGAGTTTGCTCGAACTGGCGAAGCAATCTTTTCATCATCTGAATTATATTGTCAATCTCGTTTCAGTATCTTTTGAATTTAAAGATACCATTGTTGTGTTATTTATTTTTTGTAACCAATTTTCGTTCTTGGTTTAACATCTTCTTCTTTCTCTGTTAATTCATCCAAATAACTAAAAACCAATTCAATATTCTTATCGTGATTTTCTAATTTCTTTTGAATCTGTAATATGTCAATTTTCAAATCGGTAGTATCCATAAGCATTTGACGAACTTTAGTAAATATTCTCATAATTTGAATGTTGGTCTGAATAGCTTTATCACTATTCAAAACACTTGATAACATTAAAACTCCGTGTTCGGTAAAAACCATTGGTAAATATCGTAAACTCATCTTTTCAGAATTGGAGGTCGCAAATTGCGACCTCCAATTTTCGAATTCTGATTTACTAAGTTCAAACATGAAATCTTCAGGAAATCTAGAAATATTTCGTTTAACTTGTTCTTTTAATCGTTTAGTTTCAATCCCATAAAGCGTTGCTAAATCTCTGTCTAACATCACTTTTTGATTTCGGATAAAGTAAATTTTATCTGAAATCGTTTCTTCTGAAATAATTAAATTTTGGCTCATATAGTTATTTTAAATGGTTTATATTTTACTTCATCATCGAAACAAACTGCTTCAATTTTCCGCTTTTGCTGCGTTGTAATTTTTCTTTTCTTGTAAATGTAAACTTCAAACCATTTTCTAAATAAGTGGTAATTGCTTTTTCAATAGTTAGAATTTGACTTTCTGTTAACGCATTTTCACTTACATATTCCACTTCAAAAGTATCGATTTTTGTTTGTTTAATCACAAATTCTTTTACATTTCCGTCGTCTTCAATAATGCTTTTGGTTACGTAGTAAAACGTCAATCCTGGTGCTTTTTTTCCGCTTGGAAGAATGGCAATATCGTTAGTTCGTCCAATTAATTTTTTCAGAATTGGTTTTTTGAACGTGCTTTTCTCATCAAGAATTCCAACATCGCCAATATCATATCTTATAAATGGATGCGCTTTATTGTACAACGAAGTAATCACAATTCGACCTTCTTTTCCGTTTGGAAGAACGTTATCATTTTCGTCTAAAATCTCTACAAATAAGGTTTCCGAATTTACTTGCCATTCATCATTGGTGTTTTGAAAAGCAATTAAATCAAGTTCGGAAGCACCGTATTCATTGATGATTGGAACTCCAAATTGTTTATCCATTAAAATTTTATCTTCTTCAAATAACATTTCGGAAGTAACGACACAACATTTCAACGTTGGACAAACTGAAGTTAAAACAATGTTTTTCTTTTGAAGAAATTTAGCAAATAAAACTATAGAAGAAGTATAACCATTTATGTAATCGAACTGTTTATTCTGAAATTTTAGCAACACTTTTTCAAGAATTTCATCCGATAAATCAAAAATTGTAAATCGATAACTGTTCTTTAAAAAATCCTTAATTCGTTCTTTTTTGTTTCCGATAAAATCCAGTGGAATTCCGTAAAAACGTGCTTGAAAAGACGAATTAAAATCAATTTTGAACCATCCAAATCGGTTGATTATGTTTGCCCAAGTCAAGGCGTGACAAAATTTATCTTTCGCAAAAATAAATGGATCGCCACTAGAACCAGAAGTTTTGTTTACATAAACATTTTTAATTGTAAATCCTGCGGAAAGTCTTTCGGATAAAGGTTTTTGAAAATCTTTTTTGGTCATTATCGGAAGCTGATTCCAATTATTACATTCAGATTTCCCAACAAATTCTTGATATGACTTGTTGTTTTTTAAGTGATATGCAACAATTTGTTTTCGTTTCAAATCGATAAAGTTTTCATAATCGATATCAGAAATGGATTGAATTTTTTCAAATTCAGCAGTTGCTTCCTTCATTGGAAAACCATTTAGCTTGAGCGATAAATTGAAAAGGTGGAACATTATTTAAAGTTTGATTTTTTTAAATGCTAATGTGTCCAAAACAATGACTTTAGGAAAATCAATTTTTTTCAATAAATTAAAGTCACTGTCGTGAGTTACTATAAAATCTGCATTTGCTGAAATACAACAATCTACAAATTTATTATCGTCCTCATCCTGTAATAAATTAAATTTATAGTAATTCGTAATGAATTCAACATTTGGCAAATTTTCTAGAACACCAAGGGCATTTTCACTCGCTAAAATTCCCATATTAAATTCAATTATTTCAGCATATTCTGCTAAAATATCAGTGGTTACGCAAAGAATATAGTTGCCTTCAAGTAGGTTTTTAAAGATCCAATGTAATTTAGATTTACTTGAAATAGCTACCAAAAGAACATTTGTGTCTAAAACTATTTTTTTCAATTTCTATTTAGATTTTCGCATTTTGGTTTGAAGCAATGCGTCCACTTTTTCACCATTCCATTTTTGCTCATCCCAAACCTTATTTGCTTGATTTATTAGCTTGTCTGCAAAGAAAGAGGCAAGCGTTTTTTTTAAATCTAGTAAATCACTTTCGGGTAAATTGTGTGAAAATGTTTTTAAAAGTTCGAGCTGAACATTAGTAAACGGTTGTTTTAAAATAGATTGCATATATGTTATGTTGAAATATATAGTAAATATAAATAATTTATTTTTATGCCAAGTTTTTATCTAAAAATCTTTTTATTGACTTTATTTCGGTTTATTTAGATTCTTTTCCTTCTTCAATATCAAAATCATCTTGAAGTCCAAGCCAAAATTTCGCGAAATTTCCAAAATATTGACTTAATCGTAAAGCTGTATCGGCAGTGATTCTGCGGTTACCTTTAAGAATTTCAGAAATTTTGGTTTGCGGAATTTTCAAATCTTTAGATAATCTATAAGCGCTAATCTCTAAAGGAATTAAAAATTCTTCTTGTAAAACTTTGCCTGGATGTATGTTTTTTAGTTTTAAAACCATTTTAAAGGATTTTCATCAAATTTATAAAAGACCAATTACATTTGTGGTATTATCAACAACTTTTTTAAAAACATTATTTTTTTTATTCAAAACAAACTATTTTTGCACGACAACTAAACAGAACAAGTTTTAGAAAAAATTTCTTTACAATTAAAACAATCAGTTTAAATTAAAAAGAGATTCTGAAACAAGTTCAGAATAAACAACACAATGACAATTTTACTACTTGGATCGGGCGGAAGAGAACACGCATTAGCATGGAAAATGTTACAATCTAACAAATGTTCTAAACTTTTTGTTGCTCCAGGAAACGCTGGAACATCACAAATTGCTACAAATGTTGCTCTAAATATTTTAGATTTTGATGCCATAAAAACATTTTCACTTGAAGAAAAAGTAGAAATGATTGTTGTTGGTCCAGAAGATCCATTGGTTCACGGAATTTATGATTTCTTCAAAAACGATGCTGCTTTAAATCATATTCCTGTAATTGGTCCATCTAAAGTTGGTGCGCAATTGGAAGGAAGTAAAGAATTTGCTAAAGAATTTCTTATCAAACATAAAATTCCAACTGCAGCTTATGATAGTTTTACAAAAGAAACTGTCGAAAAAGGATGTAAGTTTTTAGAAACATTACAACCGCCTTATGTTTTAAAAGCGGATGGTTTGGCTGCTGGAAAAGGTGTTTTGATTATTCAAGATTTGGAAGAAGCTAAGTCTGAATTAAGAAATATGTTGGTTCATGAAAAATTTGGATCAGCAAGTGCAAAAGTGGTTATTGAGGAATTTCTTGACGGAATTGAATTAAGTTGTTTTGTATTAACCGACGGAAAAAATTACAAAATTCTACCAACGGCGAAAGATTACAAACGAATTGGCGAAGGCGATACTGGTTTAAATACTGGTGGAATGGGAGCAGTTTCTCCGGTTCCATTTGCGGATGCTGTTTTGTTGGAAAAAATTGAAACCCGAATTGTAAAACCAACAATTGCTGGTTTGCAAAGTGACGGAATTGAATATAAAGGTTTTGTTTTTATTGGATTGATAAACGTTAAAGGCGAACCAATCGTTATAGAATACAATGTAAGAATGGGCGATCCAGAAACTGAAGTCGTGATTCCGAGATTGAAAAGTGATTTAGTGGAACTTTTTCAAGCTGTTGGAAATCAAACATTAAACGAAGTTTCATTAGAGATTGATGAAAGAAGTGCCACAACAATTATGGTAGTTTCTGGTGGATATCCCGAAGATTATGATAAAGGATTTGAAATTACAGGATTAGAAAACATTGTAGATTCTATTGCTTTTCATGCCGGAACTACATTAAAAGACGGAAAAGTTTTAACTAATGGTGGTCGTGTTATTGCCGTTACATCATTTGGCGAAAGCTTTCAAGAAGCCATAAAAAAATCTTATCAAAATATAGACAAGCTACATTTTGATAAGATGTATTTTAGAAAAGATATCGGTTTCGACTTATTTTAAGAACGAATGTGCCGTTGTATCTTGGTTTTCTGTTCCAGCTTCGTCAAAAATACGCAGTTGTTTAATCCAGTAAATCATATAATAGGCACAAACTCCCATTAATGTCCAGCTAACAATGTTTGCCAACCACCAATTATCTAACTCCAATGCGCGTAACCAATCTAGTGGTTTAAAAAGAAAATCAACAAAAAGTGATTGTATTGCTTCAAAAAATGCTTTCATCTCATTAAGTTTTATTAATTATTTGTATTCGATGTAATTCGCTATTGAGTATATTTTATTTAAAAAACTTCTGTATAGCTCATTTCATCTTTAAATAGATATTATATTTACATCCACAAAAGTATAAAATATCCGCATGATAACAAGTGTTTTTAAAAAATCTACACCAATTAATTATTCTTTTATTGGATTATTAATGATTTTATTCTTTTTTGTATTCCAATTTCAGGATACAAAATGGACGAATTCTCTTGTTGAAATAGTTAAAAAGATAGGATTGCTTGCGGTAATTTTCGCATCATTATTTATTTCTAATTTTATTGTAAAGAAAAATGCATTGACTAAGGATAGTGGTTATACGCTGTTTTTTTATTTTTTATTTTTGCTTTTTTTCCCCAATGTTTTAAATAATTACAACTTGGTTTTGGCTAATTTTTTCATCCTTTTATCGATGCGAAGATTGGTTTCATTGCAAACATTAAAAGCGCCAAAAGAAAAAATATTTGATGCTGCACTTTGGATTTTTGTAGCAAGTTTATTTCATTTTTGGGCAATTATCTTCATTTTACTAGTTTATATATCAATAATTTTCCATGTTTCTAGAGATTACCGAAACTGGTTAATTCCTTTTGTAGCTCTTTTTGTAACGGCTATTATTTTTGTTCTTTATGCATTATTGATTGATAAGTTAGCAATAAATACCTATTTACAATCGGAAGTGATGAATTATAGAGTAGATTATTTTACAAATAAATATCAAAATATTGCGCTCTCTATATATGCCGTTTTTGCAGTGTTTTTTATATTTCCGTCTATTTTTTCTTTAACAAACAAGCCTTTAAACTTACAAGCATCTTATAAAAAAGTACTTTTTGCCGCGTTGTTTGGTATTGTGATTTTTATAATTTCGAATAATAAAAGCAATGAAGTTTTGATTTTCACTTTTTTACCAATGGCAATAATGGCAACCAACACCATAGAATATTTGCAGAATAAAATTCAACAAGAAATTATTTTAGCAGTTTCTATTCTTTGCGGACTGTTTTGCTTCTTTTCGCAGTTATAATTTACTTCCGTAGGCTAAATCTCCTGCATCGCCAAGTCCTGGAATAATGTAATTTTTCTCGTTCAATTTTTCGTCAAGAGCCGCAACCCATAAGTGACAATTATTGGGCAAATTTTCTTGTAAATAGGCAATTCCTTCAGGTGCAGCAATTACTACTGCAATGTGAATTTCTTTAGGTTTTTGTTCTAAATGTAATTTGTTTAAAACAGCAACAATTGATTGACCTGTTGCCAACATTGGATCAATTAGAATTAAATTTTTATTTTCAAATGATGGTGCGGCTTGATATTCAACTAGAATTTCAAAATAATCATCGTTGTTTGGATGATTTCTGTAAGCAGAAACAAAACCGTTTTCGGCATTGTCAAAAATATTCATAAACCCAGTATGCAAAGCCAATCCGGCACGAAGAATGGAACACAAAACCACATTATCTGCAATGGTTGTTGTATGTTTAATTCCGAGTGGCGTTTGTACGTCAATTGCTTTATATTCTAGAGTTTTGCTCAACTCATAAGCCATAATTTCGCCAATGCGTTCGATATTTTTTCTAAAACGCATGCTGTCTTTTTGAATGTTTACATCACGAATTTGAGCCAAAAAATGGTTAAGAATACTATTGTTTTCAGAGATGTAATGTAAGTTCATAAAGTTTCAAGTTTCAAGTTTCAGGTTAAAAGTATAAAAACTATCTTTGCAAATAAAATTAATCATTATGTTTTCAAAATTTGCCTATTCTATATTTGAACAAAGTATCAAGGATTATCATGTTAATGATAATGTAAATCAGCCTATTGCAAATCCGTATCCAAAGGAAAAAATAGAACATTTATTGTATTTTAAAAATTGGGTTGACACGGTGCAATGGCATTATGAAGATATTATTCGTGATCCAAATATTGATCCGGTTGCAGCATTGACTTTGAAAAGAAAAATTGATGCTTCCAATCAAGAACGTACGGATATGGTGGAATATATTGATAGTTATTTTCTTCAAAAATATACAAATGTTGAAGTAAAATTGACTGCAAAAATCAATTCAGAATCTCCAGCTTGGACTTTAGATAGATTGTCAATTTTGGCATTGAAAATTTATCACATGAACGAAGAAGCAACTCGTGCAGAAGCTTCGCAAGAACACAGAGATAAATGTCAAGAAAAACTAAACGTACTTTTGGAACAGAGAACTGATTTATCAACTGCAATCGACGATTTATTGACCGATATTGAAAACGGTGATAAATTCATGAAAGTGTACAAGCAAATGAAAATGTACAACGACGATGATTTGAATCCGGTTTTGTATCAGAATAAGAAGTAATCAAACAAAAATTTCGAACCATTAAGGTATTAAGAAAAATTAAGACATAGCTTAATGAACCTTAATACCTTAATGGTTTTAAAAAATAAAATTTTGTCACAAAAAATTCAACATATCGCCATAATCCGACTCTCTGCGATGGGCGATGTTGCTATGACAGTTCCTGTTATTAGAGCTTTTGTTGAGCAAAATCCACAGATTAAAGTTACTATAGTTTCTCGTCCGTTTTTCAAACCATTTTTTGACGGAATTCCCAATCTTACTTTCTTTGAAATAGATTTAGAAAAACGTCACAAAGGTTTTCTAGGTTTGTTGCGATTGTATGCCGATTTGAAGCAATTAAATATTGATGCCATTGCCGATTTGCACAATGTTTTACGTTCTAAAGTTATAAGAACATTATTTGCCTTGAGCGGAAAAAAAGTAGCTTTTACAGACAAAGGAAGAAGTGAGAAAAAAGCATTGACGCGTGCCGAAAATAAAGTTTTCAAACCATTAAAATCCATGTTTGAAAGACATGTTGCTACGTTTACTAAACTTGGTTTTTCTGTTGATTTATCTTCACCAAATTTTCCTAAAAAAGCGATTTTATCGGATGTAGTTTTATCTGTTTCTGGTGAAAAGAAAAATCAAAAATGGATTGGAATTGCGCCATTCGCTCAATACGAATCGAAAGTGTATCCACAAGATTTAATGCAAAAAGTAATTCATGAATTGGCATCGCATAACAACAATAAAATCTTTCTTTTTGGTGGCGGAAATAAGGAAATCGAAATCTTAAATCTGTTTTCTAAAAATAAAGAAAATGTAATTGTCGTTGCAGGAAAATTAAATCTAGAACAAGAATTACAATTAATTTCCAATCTTGACGTAATGCTTTCAATGGATTCTGGAAACGCTCATATTGCTGCGATGTTGGGAATAAAAGTTGTTTCACTTTGGGGTTCAACACATCCGTTTGCAGGTTTTTCTCCGTTTAATCAACCTTTAGAAAATAGTTTGGTTTCGGATAGAGAGAAATATCCATTATTACCAACTTCGGTTTATGGGAATAAAAAAGTTGTAGGTTATGATGATGTTATGAGGAGTATTTCTGTGGAGAGTGTTTTGGAGAAGATTGATTTGGTTTTGAACCATTGAGGTATTAAGTTTTACTGAATGGTTTACCGTGTCGCGAGATTGCGAAATGTGAAAGTGAACTTACTACAAAATTCGCAATTGCTAGAAAAGCTGTTGGGCGCAGTTATTTTTTTATAATTTGATTTATCATATTTGCCCAAGGCATTCTTCCTAATCGAATATAATCAATAGCATGAATTAAGTATGCTAAAAATAACCCATATGTTAGGTTTTCTGCTATATGAACTCCATAAAAATTTTCTTTATCAGGCAACGAAAATATTGTTTCGACTCCATCACTCTTACTTTCATCATAATAATGACCTGTTGCTAAATAGTTAGATTTCCCCATTATAATCAGTTCTGGATTGAAAATTGATTTATCTATATCTTTTGAAAACAATAATTTATTTATTTCATTTTTGTCTGTTATTCTGTTTGTTGGGTTTTCAAAAGCTACATATCTACTAATAATTGCTGTAAATATTGGGTTTCTATGTTTTGGTAAATGGTCGCATTTTATATCATTTTTAAATTCAGGTAAATGAGGATCAATTTGAAAAATTCCAATTTTTGATCTTTGCTCACATAATTCTTTAATTTTTTTGACTTGTGAAACCGCATTATTAACACTCGATTTTGAAGTTAAATTACCCAAAATTATTGTATGTTTAGCTTCTATATATGCATAAACAGCTTCAATTGGTATTTGTTCTTTACGAGAAAAATTTTCTTTATCATTTATTCTTAAAGTTGGAAATCGTTCTTGGTCATAAATAATAATATCATCTCCAGCCATTTCGCCTGATTCAGATACTACAAAACCTCTACAAATTCCATATTTTAAAGGTAAAAACGAACGTAATATTTCACAAATTGCTAATTCAAATTCTATTCCGTATTCGAAACCATAAGTTCCAGATATGTCATCTAATCTTCTATTGAATTTTTCTGATAAAGTTCTAATGTAATTATTATATAGAAGTTGTTCCATATTTCGGTTTTTTATAATTGAGCCCAAATCACAAATATATCTGATTATCACGACAAATCTCCAAAATATAACTCTTTAAATTAGAAATAGTTTCTTGATAATTTGGTGCTTCATAGCCAAAACGCTCGTGTTCTAATTGTTCTTTTTCGATGGCCTTGCAACCTTTTATAACTTCCTTAATCATATCGAGTAGGATTAATTCTTTGTTTTTGTTTTTTTCAAATTTAAAATCCACCAACTCGTCTTCCAACTTTTCACAATAATCCAAAAGCTCTTGAACTTCTGGTTCGTCCAAAAGATCTTGAGCTTTTTTAAATATTTCGAGTTTGTTTCGCATAGTTTAAAAACAAGGTTAATTTAAAATTGAAATCTAAAAAATCTTTTATCTAAAGGATATGATCATTTTTACCACTCCATGAAAATACTTCATATGTAACATTTGGTTCTTTTTCAATTTGTGAAACATTATTAATTAATGTAGTTTCAAACCAAATTTTATTTTTATTAGCAATAACCCAAAGAATGGAATCTTTAAAAATATTATTAAGTATGTATTTTAGTTCTTCAAAATTATCAATCGAATAGGCAGAATTTTCAAAATGATTTTGTATCCATATAGAATTATCTTCCAGAGTAAGGACTACTAGATTGCCTATTTTTGCATTATTAAAATTTGTAATGTTCAATAGTAATAATTCGTCATAACTTTCATTTTCAAAAATTAAATCAGGATAATTTAAGAGAAATTCAATGTAAATATTTTTTGAAAAACTATTCATTTAGACATCATCATAATCAACAACAATTTCACTTGATGTTGGATGTGCTTGACAGGTCAAAATTAATCCGCTTGCGACTTCTTTATCGGTTAGTATGGAGTTCTTTTTCATTTCTGCACTTCCCGATTTTACTCTTGCTAAACAGCTGCTGCAAATTCCGCCTTGGCATGAATATGGTGCGTCAAGTCCTTGTTTTAATGCAGCTTCAAGTACAGTTTGCTTTTGCGACATTTCAAAAGTTGCTTCGTCACCATCAACTAAAACTGTGATTTTAGTATGACCATCATGAGATGCAGCAGCAGTATTTTCTACAGAAGAAGTAGAGAAAAGTTCGAATTTTATATTTTTTTCGGCAACATTATGCTCTTTTAAAACATCAGAAACTAAATTAATCATTTCTTCTGGACCGCATAAATAAAACTTAGAAAATTCTTTTTCTTTGTGTTTGTTGTTCAGTACAAAATTCACAATGGATTTGTCAATTCTGCCAAAAAGTTCGTTTTCAACTTTAGTTTGACTGTAGACAAAATGAGGAAAAAAGCGTCCTACATAGTGTTGTTGTAAATCGTGTAATTCTTGATGAAAGATAGTTTCTTCGGGTGTTTTGTTTCCGTAAATTAGAACAAAAGTGCTGTCTTTTTCGTTTTTTAAAACCGATTTTAAAATCGACATTACTGGTGTAATTCCGCTTCCGGCAACAAATGCAGCATAATTTTTTAGTTTGTCAACTTGAGGTTCAAATGTAAATTTTCCTTCGGGTTGACCAACTTCTATAAGATCACCAACTTTTAAATTCTCGTTAGCAAATTTAGAGAAATTACCATTTTTTACCGACTTAATAGCTATGCGCAATTCACCACTATCTGGCGAAGAACAAATAGAATAAGCACGACGAATTTCTTGTCCGTCAAGCGTAAGTTTTAAGTTAATATATTGACCTGCAATAAATTGATAAGCCGATTGTAATTCGGACGGAACATTAAAAACTACAGAAACCGCATTTGGAGTTTCGCGTTTTACTTCTTTGATTTGTAATTTATAAAAAGCTGACATTTAGTTATTTTTTTACAAAGGTAAGAAATAGCAAGGATTTTCAAATTATTGAAACTTTAAAATTGTGTGTAACATTTTAATACATTTATAAACTAATTTATAAACTAAAAAACAACAAGCAATGTTCAAACATTTTATTAACCTCGAATGGAAATCGTTTCTTCGATCGGCTTCTTTTAAAACCAATTTGGCGCTAAAAATATTTATGATTCTTGGAGCGCTTTATTTTATTGCAATTTTTTTGCTTTTAGGTTTCGGAATTTATCCAATTCTTGAAGATATGGGATTGCCTCCTTTTCCTACAGTAAACAAATTTCTAATTTATTATTTTGTGTTGGATTTGGTAATCAGGTACTTTTTACAGAAATTGCCAGTAATGAATATTAGACCTTTGCTAACATTGCCAATAAATAGACATACGATTGTTCATTTTACACTTGGCAAAACGGCTTTGTCATTCTTTAATTGGGCACACGCTTTTTTCTTTATTCCGTTTTCTATAATGCTTATAATCAATGGATTTTCTGTTGTGCACATCCTTTTATGGCATTTGGCAATTGTAGCTTTATTTTATTCTAACAATTTTATAAATGTGCTTATCAACAATAAAGACAGCGTTTTTTATTCTGTTTTAGCAATTGTTGCTGGTTGTGGCGCAGCTCAATATTATAAGGTTTTTGATGTAACAAATTATACGTCACTGTTTTTTAATGGTTTGTATTCATCAAGTTATTTGTTTTTAATTCCAATTTTGGTTGTTGTTGGGTTGTATTATTTGGCTTTCAATTATTTTAAAAGTAATTTAAATCTCGACGAAGGGTTGGCTGCAAAAAGCGATATCGCTAAAACAGAAAATTTTACTTGGTTGAACCAATTTGGAACTTTAGGAACATTCTTAAAAAACGACATCCGTTTATTAAAAAGAAACAAAAGATCTAAAACAACCGTTATTATGAGTTTTGTTTTTCTTTTTTACGGATTGTTATTTTTCACCAATTCAATTGAAGCTTATAGAAGCCCTATGATGCAAATTTTTGCTGGGATATTTGTTTCGGGCGGATTTCTATTCACCTTCGGACAATTTGTACCAAGTTGGGACAGCGCTTATTATCAATTAATGATGAGCCAAAATATTCAGTACAAAGAATACATCAGTTCTAAATGGTGGTTGATGGTTATAGGAACAGTAATTTCAACAATTTTAGCGTCATTTTATTTATATTTTGGAGTCCATACATACCTATTAATTGTGGTTGGGGCCATTTTTAATATTGGTGTAAACTCACATATAGTAATGCTTGGCGGCGCATTTGTTAAAACTCCAATTGATTTATCTACAGGAAAAGGAGCTTTTGGAGATAAGCAAGCGTTCAATATAAAAACGATGTTAATTGCTATTCCAAAACTACTACTACCAATGGCAGTTTATGCTTTAGGATATTATGTTTTTTCACCAAACATTGGATTATTATTTGTTGCCTTAGCTGGAATTATCGGATTTGCTTTTAGAAATTATGTTTTTAATCTAATAGAAAAAATCTATAAATCAGAAAAATACGCAACCATTGCCGCTTACAAACAAAAAAATTAGTATTCAGTTTCTAGTATTTACATAAAACCAAACTCATAAACTTTTAAACCATAAACTTTTAAACATTTTCAAAAATGATACAAGTAAACAATCTTTCAAAAACATATACCAACGGAGTTAAAGTATTAAACATAACCAATCTTGAAATTCCAAAAGGACAAAGTTTTGGTTTGGTAGGAAATAACGGTGCTGGAAAAACCACCTTTTTCAGTTTGTTGTTAGACTTAATTCAACCAAGTTCAGGATTTATAAAAAACAGCGATATTCAAATCAATACAAGTGAAGCTTGGAAACCATTTACAGCAGCATTTATTGACGAAAGTTTTCTTATTGGATATTTAACAGCCGAAGAATATTTCTATTTTATTGGCGATTTACGAGGTCAGAATAAAGCCGATGTTGATGCACTATTAGCAAAACACGAAGAATTTTTTAACGGAGAAATATTAAAAAGCAAAAAATATTTAAGAGATTTATCAAAAGGAAACATGAAAAAAGTGGGAATTATTGCCACTTTAATTGGAAATCCAGAAGTTGTAATTCTTGATGAGCCATTTGCCAATTTAGATCCAACAACAGTAAACCGATTAAAAAAAATAATCAAAGAATTGTCTGATAATCCTGAAGTTACTGTTTTAGTTTCATCACATGATTTGGTTCATACGGTTGAAGTTTGTAACAGAATTGTAGCTTTAAATAAAGGTGAAATTGTAAAAGACATTGAAACATCGCCAGAAACATTGAAAGAATTAGAAGCATTTTTTGCAGTATAATTTTAATTTAAAAATTATAAAATCCGTAAAACATAATTTTGTTTTGCGGATTTCTTTTTTAAAAAAAGCATTATTTTTTTCTCCTTATCAAAAAGAAGTGTATTTTTACCAGTCAATTATACTAAAATTAACCTTTTAGAGTTAATTATAAAAACGTTTTTACATTGAAAATCAATATTCTTAAATACACATTTATAACAGGATTTGTTGTTTTTTTTGTAGCTTGTTCTACAAAGAAAAACACTTTTGTTTCAAGAAATTATAACGCATTAACCACAAAGGATAACATTCTTTACAATGGAGGAATTGCGCTCAATAAAGGAATTGCCGATTTAAAATCGCAATACAAAGATAATTTTTGGGAAACGCTTCCTGTAGAAAGAATGCAAATTGTTCAAGATCAATCTACTGAAAACAAGGTCAAAAATCCAAACTTTGAAAGAGCCGAAACCAAAGCAACAATGGCCATTCAAAAGCATTCTATGAACATTGGCGGCTCTGAAAAAAATCCACAAATGGACGAAGCGCATTTAATGCTGGGTAAATCACGTTATTATGAACAACGTTTTGTACCTGCATTGGAAGCTTTTAATTATGTTTTGTACAAATATCCTAGTAGTGACAAGATTTACGAAGTAAAAATTTGGCGAGAAAAAACCAATATGCGTATGGATAATGACGCATTAGCGGTTATTAATCTTAGAAAATTATTAAAAGAAATAAAATTTAAAGATCAAATTTTTGCCGATGCAAATGCGACTCTCGCTCAGGCATTTTTAAACTTGAAAGAAAAAGATAGCGCAGTTGCCAAACTTAAATTAGCAACAGAATTTACAAAATCTGACGAAGAGAAAGCACGTTATCATTTTATTTTAGGGCAAGTTTATGAGCAAATGGGTTATAAAGACAGTGCTTTCGCCAAATATCAAGAAGTTATTGATATGAAAAGAAAATCGGCACGTCAATATGTAATTCAATCACATGCAAGACAAGCACAACAATTTGATTTTGAAAAAGGCGACACCGTTGCTTTCATTAAAAAATACAATTTCTTTTTAAAAGATAGAGAAAACAGACCATTTCTAGACGTGCTAAACCATCAGATGGCATTGTTTTATGATAAATTAAAGAAGCCCGAAGTTGCAAAAAAATATTATAATTTGTCTTTAAAAAACAAATCACAAGATATTTATTTGATAGCATCCAATTATAGAAATCTTGCAGAATTACATTTTAATAAAGCGAAGTATGTAACTGCAGGAAAATATTTTGACAGTACATTAACGGTTTTAAATCCGCGAACTAGAGAATATAAATTGATTGCTAAAAAGAGAGAAAATCTTGAAGATGTAATCAAATTTGAAGGAATAGCACAGCGTAATGATAGTATATTGAGAGTAGCATCGATGTCTTTATCAGAAAGAGAAAATTATTATAAAGAGTATATTGAAAACTTAAAAAAAGAAGACAAAAAGCAACTAGAACTTGCAGAAAAACAAGCTAAAGAAAAAGAACAAATTGCAATAAATTCTGGCGATGAATTGAAAGGAAAAAAAAGCGCTACTAATGATTTTCAATCTAGTAATAATGTACCTACTAAGATAATAACTACCACACCACTTATTTCCAACTCCAACTCTGGAAGCACATTTTATTTTTATAATCCTACAACTGTAGCTTACGGAAAAGTAGAATTTAAGAAAAAATGGGGAAATAGAGCCCATGTTGAAAACTGGAGATTATCTAAAGAAGCAGTTAAAGATGCCGCAACAGATGATATAACCGATGCATCAGAAGGCAATGATAAAACAAAACAAGTTGAAGAAAAATATACTACCAATTTTTATTTAAAAAATATTCCATCATCTGATAAAGCTCTTGATAGTATTTCAAAAGAAAGAAATTTTGCATATTACCAACTGGGTAGTATCTACAAAGAGAAATTTAAAGAATATAAAAGAGCAGCAGAAAAACTAGAGAAACTTCTAGGCAATAAACCAGAAGAACGCTTAATATTGCCGTCAATGTATAATTTATATAAAATTTACGAAATTATAGATGCAAGTAAAGCCTTGGCGATGAAATCTAAAATTATTGCACAATATCCAGATTCGCGATATGCGCAAATTATAAGCAATACATCTTTAGAAAACCAAATAAGTTCTACGCCAGAAGTGGCTTATGATGCACTTTATAAAGAATACGAAAAAGGATTGTATAGAGAAATATTGCCCAAAACTGAAGTCGCAATAGAACAATTTACTGGAGAAGAAATGTTGCCAAAATTTGAATTGTTGAAGGCAAACCTTCTTGGAAAATTAAAAGGATTAGAAGCGTTTAAAAAAGCGTTAAACTTTGTTGCGCTAACTTATCCAAACAGTGATGAAGGAAAAGAAACAGAGCAATTTATAGCCAATAGAATTCCTTATCTAGAATCGTTATCTTTCAATTCTGAATTTCCGTTGTCCTGGAATATTTTGTATAAAGCTGATAATCTAGACGATAAAAACACAAAAACGTTATTAGAAAAACTAAATAAATTTGCCAAAGAAAGAACAATAGAAACCTTATCAATCTCTACAGATATTTATACTATTGATAAAAACTTTATTGTTATTCACGCAATAAAATCACTTGAAAATGCCAAGGGAATAGCTCAAGTTTTAAAAGAATTTAAAGAATATAAAATTCCAGATACAGCAGTAATTATTTCTAGTGAAAACTATAAAGTAGTTCAAATAAAGAAAAATATTGATGAATATATTTCTGGCGATTGGTTAAATAAAGAGATTGTCCCAATACAGAGAAATATTGTTGTACCACAAGCAAAACCAGAGAAAAATTTAAAAGAAGCAGAACAAGCGTACGATAATAAAATAAAAAATAATCAAACGCCAGCAGTTAAAGGAAAAGAAAACCAAAATCAAGCGCCAGTTAATCCGATGGAAACCAAGGATGATTTACCGCCCAAAAGCATGATGCCACCAACACCAGACATGCAACAGAAAAAACCATAAATTTATGTTTGATAAAAAACCAAAATCATATACCGATTTATTAGGTAAAACTAATAGAATAGTAGAAGGAACGACAATAAAAGGTGATATTTCTTCTCCTGCAGATTTTCGTTTGGATGGACATTTAATAGGTGATTTTGAGTCTAAAGGAAAGCTAGTTATTGGACCAGCAGGAAGCGTGAAAGGCAATATCATTTGTAAAAATTGTGACATTGAAGGCAAATTTGACGGAAAAATTCATGTCAAAGAAATCTTAAATCTTAAAGCAAAAGCCGTCATTCACGGAGAGGTAATTTGCGGAAAATTAGCAGTAGAACCTGGAGCAGAATTTACAGCAACTTGCACTATGAAACCACATATAAAAAACCTTTTACATGGACAACCAGTCGAAGAAAAAACAGCGTAATAAATGGTTGGCATTAATAAATATTCCTATACAAATGGGCGTAATTATTTTTGTGTTCGCTTATGCAGGAAAATGGTTGGATGAAAAATATCCAAACCCTAAAGAAATCTGCACCAAAATAGTAACATTACTAGGCGTTTTTCTTGCATTATACAACGTTTATAGACAAGTAAAAGATCTTGGCAACTCAGAATAATAATTCGAATGAAACTTCAACTATATAAAACCCTAATAGCTACTATATCTATTTCAATTGTACTTTTTTTTATCAATAAAATAATTTTACAAAGCGAATTTTTTTATACAAATTTTAGACTGTTTAGCACTACATTAGAATTTGTATATTTTATTTTAACACTTTTTTCTGTTTTAATTTTGTCCACATCAATTGTTGTTAATTCAAAGAATAAAGATGTTGTAGGAATGACATTTATGCTTATGACTACAGTAAAAGTTGGTGTTTTATACTTTGTTTTTTCTAAAATTGTGCCATCTAGTAATGAAAATTCTGTTGAAAGAATTAATTTTTTTATAGTATTTATTCTTTTTTTAGCAATGGAGACGTTAATAACTATTAGATTATTAAATAAAAAGCAATAATCAATCGTTAAATCTGCAAATTCTACTAAAAAAATATTTTAATCTACTTGGAATATTAATAAAAAATGTACCTTTGCACCAAATTTTAGAAACCTTAAAATTTAAGTAAAATAAAGTTATGGTGATTTCAAAAAAACCACTCCATTTTATCGCGGCACTTTTAGTAGCATTTATGCCATTAGTTTCAAGTGCAATTCCTACAAGTGATTCAACATCTGTTGAGGTTCAAACTGTTGCGAAAACGGCTGAAGCTTCTCATGAAGAAGTTGAAAAGACACCAGAAGAGGAAAGAGCTGAATTTATTCAACATCACTTATTAGATTCTCACGATTTTCATTTATTTTCTTATGGAAAAGAGTCAGGTCATGAAAAGCACGTTGGCATTCCTTTGCCAGTAATTTTATGGCAAGATGGATTACATTTTTTCATGTCATCTGAATTCCATCATGGCGAAGCAGTTGCTGAATCAAACGGAAAATATTTTGCTATAAATCACCATGATGGTATGATTTATAATACTGATGTAAAAGGAACTTTTAACGTTAATGAAGAACATCATACTACCAATACTAAACCTATTGATTTTTCGATTACCAAAAGTATTGTAATGATTTTGATTGTTGCTTTGATTATGCTTATAGTTTTTAGAAATTTAGGTAAATCCTATGTTAAAAATGGTGGAATTGCAACCGGAGCAGGTAGGTTTTTTGAGCCTTTAGTTTTATACATAAGAGACGAAATAGCTATCCCTAATATCGGAGAAAAACATTATAAAAAATACATGAGTCATTTGTTGACGGTATTTTTCTTTATATGGTTTTTAAATATGTTTGGTTTAACTCCTCTTGGAGTAAATGTAACTGGTAATATTGCAATCACTGCTGCTTTGGCAATTATTACTTATTTAATTACAACTTTTACAGCCAATAAAAATTATTGGGGACATATTTTTTGGATGCCAGGTGTGCCTGTACCAATGAAAATTATTTTAGCACCTATTGAGTTTTTAGGAACAATCATTAAGCCATTTTCATTAATGATTCGTTTGTATGCTAATATGCTGGCAGGACATGTTGTATTAATGAGTATTATTGCATTAATGTACACTTTTAATAGTCCAATCGGAAGTCCTTTGTCTTTCATATTGGCCTTCGTATTGTCAATATTAGAGATTTTAGTAGCTTTATTACAGGCTTATATTTTCACTATGCTAACCGCATTATATTTTGGTGCGGCTAAAGAAGAGCATCATCATGAGGATGCTCATTAATAAATTGAATGTTTAATTAAATATATATACATTATGGAAGGAACTCTTAACCTTGTTGGAGCAGGATTAATCGTTATCGGTGCTGGTTTAGGTATTGGTAAAATTGGTGGATCTGCTATGGATGCAATTGCACGTCAACCAGAAGCTTCAGGAAAAATTCAAACAGCTATGCTTATTGCAGCAGCTTTAATTGAAGGTATTGGTTTTGCAGCGTTATTCGCAGTAAAATAATTAAAACAAACAATTGTTGTAACGGTTGGTTACAACAATTGTTTATTAATTTTGAAATTCTAATTTAAGAATACATATATATGGAAGAATTATTAGGTCAGTTTTCGGTTGGATTGTTCATCATGCAAACAGTTTTGTTTGTTGGATTAATCCTTTTATTAAAAAAATTCGCTTGGAAACCTATTCTTGACGCTGTAAACGAAAGAGAAGAAGGAATTAAAAATGCATTGCTTTCGGCTGAAAATGCTAAAAAAGAAATGCAAAATCTTAAATCAGATAATGAAAAATTATTAGCTGATGCAAGAGCTGAGCGTGATGCTTTAATGAAAGATGCTCGTGAAATCAAAGATAAAATGATAAACGATGCTAAAGTTGAAGCCCAAGCAACAGGTGAAAAAATGATTGAACAAGCGAAAGCAGCAATCAATAGCGAGAAAAATGCAGCTATGGCAGAATTGAAAAATCAAGTTTCGTCATTGTCATTAGAAATCGCAGAAAAAGTATTAAGAGACGAATTATCTAACAAAGATTCTCAAACTAAATTAGTTGAGAAAATGTTGGGTGACGCTAAATTAAACTAATCAATATGTCAAGAGCAGCGATTAGATATGCCAAAGCAATTTTAGATATTGCACAAACTTCAGGAAAAGCTGACGCAGTTAATAACGACATGAAATCGATTGTTAATGCTGTAGCTGAAAGTCCTGAATTGAAAGATTTTTTATCAAGTCCAGTTATTAAAATGGAGGTTAAGAAATCGGCTGTATCTGAAATATTTTCAAATGTTCAAGCAGAAACCAACAGTTTGTTTCACTTGTTGTTAGAAAATAAAAGATTTGAAATTCTTGCTTCAATAGCTATAGAATACACTAGATTATTTGACGAAAGTAACGGAATAGAAGTTGCCAAAGTAACTACAGCCTTCCCAATTACTCCAGAATTAGAAACTAAAGTATTGGCTAAAATTGCAGAATTTTCAAACAAAAAAATCACAATTGAAAATATAGTAGATCCAGCAATCATCGGTGGGTTTATATTAAGAGTTGGTGACAAGCAATACAATGCCTCTGTTGCTAATAAATTAAGTGAATTGAAACGTGAGTTTGCAAATTAATTTAGTATGAAAAACATCAAAAATATTGTAACTGCTTTAGTTTTACTTTGCTCATTTGCAACTTTTGGTCAAGATATAAATTTCAAAAAAGGAATTGTTTCTATTGATGGAAAAGAATGCTTAAAATATGAATCTGATTCTAACAATGTAAGTTTTCAAAACCTTAAAGGCGAAGATGTAATGATATTGAAATACTTGAGACCAGATACTACTCAAGAGTCATTATACATTAAAGTTATTTTCGTTGAATCTCATCAAGAATTTACTTCTAAAAGCTATATTTTTACAAAAAAAGTATTGATTGAGAAATTATTAAAGTCTAATACTTTAGTTGATTGTGCTTTAAATGAAGAAAAACTATCAACTTTTATTTTAAAATATGATGAAAAAGTTGAAGACAGATTAAATAAAAATACCAATACAACTAATACAGTTATTATAAAAGAAGAGCCAAGAAGATCAGGCTTAAACATAAATTTAGGTAGATAATAATAAAATATTATGGCAGAAATTAAACCAGCTGAAATTACAGCAATATTAAAAAAACAATTATCTGGTTTTGAATCAGGTGCATCGTTAGAAGAAGTAGGAACTGTACTTCAAGTGGGTGATGGTATCGCTCGTGTTTACGGTTTATCAAATGCTCAATATGGTGAGTTAGTACAATTCGACAACGGATTGGAAGCCATCGTATTGAACTTAGAAGAAGACAATGTTGGTGTTGTACTTTTAGGACCATCTACTGGAATCAGAGAAGGCTCTACAGTAAAACGTACACAACGTATTGCTTCTTTAAAAGTTGGTGAGCAAATCATTGGTCGTGTTGTAAACACACTTGGTGAGCCAATAGACGGTAAAGGACCAATTGGTGGTGAACTATATGAGATGCCACTAGAAAGAAAAGCTCCTGGTGTTATCTTTCGTCAACCAGTAACAGAACCATTACAAACTGGTATCAAAGCTGTAGATGCAATGATTCCTGTGGGTCGTGGACAACGTGAGTTGGTTATTGGTGACCGTCAAACTGGTAAATCATCAGTTTGTATTGACACGATTTTAAATCAAAAAGAATTTTACGAAGCTGGAAAACCAGTGTTTTGTATCTATGTTGCTATCGGACAAAAAGCATCAACTGTGGCTGGAATTGCAAAAATGCTAGAAGAAAAAGGAGCAATGGCTTATACAGTAATTGTAGCAGCTAACGCATCTGACCCAGCACCAATGCAGGTTTATGCACCAATGGCCGGAGCTGCAATTGGAGAATATTTCCGTGATTCGGGTCGTCCTGCATTAATTGTTTATGATGATTTATCTAAACAAGCAGTTGCTTACCGTGAAGTATCACTTTTATTAAGAAGACCACCAGGTCGTGAGGCTTATCCTGGTGACGTTTTTTACTTACACTCTCGTTTATTAGAAAGAGCGTGTAAAGTAATTGCAGATGATGATATCGCTAAAAACATGAACGATTTGCCAGATACTTTAAAAGGTATTGTAAAAGGTGGAGGTTCATTAACAGCATTGCCAATTATTGAAACTCAAGCAGGTGACGTTTCTGCATATATTCCAACTAACGTAATCTCGATTACAGATGGACAAATTTTCCTTGATGGTGATTTGTTTAATTCTGGAGTTCGTCCTGCAATTAACGTAGGTATTTCGGTATCTCGTGTTGGAGGTAATGCTCAAATTAAATCAATGAAAAAAGTTGCTGGTACCTTAAAATTAGACCAAGCGCAATTCCGTGAATTGGAAGCTTTCGCTAAATTTGGATCCGATTTAGATGCGGTAACTTTAAACGTAATTGAAAAAGGTAGAAGAAATGTTGAAATCTTAAAACAAGGTTTGAATGACCCTTATACTGTTGAAGATCAGGTTGCAATTATCTATGCTGGATCTAAAAACCTATTAAGAAATGTTCCTGTTAATAAAGTAAAAGAATTCGAAAAAGACTTCTTGGAGTATTTAAACAATAAACATAGAGACGTTCTTGATGCATTAAAAGCAGGAAAATTAGATGATAATATCACAGATGTTATTGAAAAAACAGCTAAAGAATTATCAGCAAAATATAATTAAAAAGCATTAAGTATCAAGTATCAAGAATTAAGACATCTTGATACTTGATATTTAAATCTTAATACTCAAAAACATGGCAAATTTAAAGGAAATCCGTAATAGAATTACTTCCGTTTCATCAACAATGCAGATTACTTCTGCGATGAAAATGGTTTCTGCTGCAAAGCTAAAAAAAGCACAAGATGCAATTACAGCTATGCGACCTTATGCCGAAAAATTAACGGAATTATTACAAAATCTATCTTCAACTCTTGAAGGTGAAGTTGGTGGAAGTTTTACAAAACAACGCGAAATCAATAAGGTTTTAGTAGTTGCAATTACTTCAAATAGAGGTTTGTGTGGTGCATTTAACACAAATGTTATCAAACAAGCCAAAGTTGTTGCTGAATCTTATTCTGGAAAACAAGTTGATATTTTTGCAATTGGTAAAAAAGGAAATGATGTTTTAGCAAAGACTAGTACGGTTATTGAAAATCATAGTGATGTTTACGATAATTTGACTTTTGATAATGTAGCAACTATTGCAAATATCTTAACAGAAAAATTCACTTCTGGCGATTATGATAAGATTGAAATAGTATACAATCAATTTAAAAATGCCGCTACACAAATCGTTCAAACCGAGCAATTTTTACCATTAGCAGCAGTAAAATCTGATAAGCCAGCATCAACTGGAGATTATATTTTTGAACCTTCAAAAGAGGAGATTGTTGAAACATTAATTCCAAAAATGTTAAAAACACAATTGTATAAATCCATTAGAGATTCATTTGCTTCTGAACATGGCGCTCGTATGACTGCAATGCACAAAGCAACTGATAATGCAACTGATTTAAGAAATCAATTGAAATTAACTTACAACAAAGCACGTCAAGCTGCAATTACTAACGAAATCTTAGAAATTGTTGGTGGAGCAGAAGCTTTGAAAGGATAATTTTTTAATTCAAATAAATTTTAAGAAGAGTCAACAGTAGTTGGCTCTTTTTTTGTTATTTTTATAACAGAAATAAATTTTATAATAAACAATAATATAAAAAATTGATTTAACATTATGCAAGAGCATATCTTTTGTACCTTTTGTATTTTAAAACGATAAAAATGAAAAAGTTTGTTTTACTAATAGTTTGTTTTAGTTTTAATATTGGAATTAGCCAAATAATAAACATACCAGATCCAATCTTTAAATCTTTACTTGTTAACTCCTCATATAGTATTAATACAGCTTTTGATTGTGTAAACTATAACAATTACAAAATAGATATTAATAATAATGGAGAAATTGAAGAAAGTGAAGCATTATTGGTTTGTACATTATTTATCAATACTCCAGGAATTAATAATTTAACGGGTATTGAGCATTTTACAAATTTAACACAATTGATTTGTGTTCAAAATAATATAACAAGTATTAACGTATCGCAACTTGTTAACCTAGAGTATTTATTTTGTGGTCAAAATAATTTAACAAATCTTGATGTATCACAACTTATCAATTTAAAACTGTTGAGTTGTAGTTACAATAATTTATCCACTATTGATGTATCACAACTTGCAAATTTAGAGAGTTTAGGTTGTAACAACAACCAATTAACGCATTTAGATATAAGTAATTTATCAAATCTAAAAAATGCTTATTTTGTTAATAACCAAATCAATACTTTTGATTTTGAAAATACCCCAATGTTAGAAAAAGTTTTTTGTAAAAACAACCAATTAACGAGTTTAGATTTTAGCAACAATCCACTATTTAATGAGCTAGATTGTATGAACAATCCTAACTTAACCTCAATTAATATTAGTAATGGTACAACCCAACTTTTTGGTCCACAAACAGCCTACAATGAATGCTGGACAGGTTGCCCAAATCTTTCAAGAATTTGCGCTGATAGTAGTGAACTACTTGCTTTAGAAAATTATCTTGATAGCTGTAATATTGATATTAATACGATTACTTTTACTAGTAATTGTAATTTGGGTAATGAAGCGTTTGCTAAAAATGAAATGGTTATTTATCCTAATCCATTTAAAAATAGTTTTAAAATAAGTGTACCAAACCTGACATCTGACAATGTTATTATTAAAGTCTATGATATGTTGGGTAAAACTATAGAGGTTTTAGATTTATCAATACAACAATTAGAAACATTAGAACTTGGTAAAAATTATAAAAGTGGTGTTTATACTATTTTGGTACAACAAGGTACAAACTTACAAACATTGCGAATTATTAAAGAGTAAAAAACTAAAGTAAATATAAAGAGTCAACAGTAGTTGGCTCTTTTTTGTTATTTTTATATCTGAATTTAATAAAAAATGAAATTACAAGTTTTAACATCCGTTCAAGAAATGCTTTCGCAAATAGAAACCATAAAATTTCTATATCCAAACATGACTATTGAAAGATATAAAGGTTTTCTATCAGATATGATTCCAAAAAATTACAAACAAGTTGCCGTTTTTGATGGAGAAACTTGTGTAGGATTAACTGGTTTTTGGTTTGGCACCAAATTATGGACAGGAAAATACCTAGAAATTGATAATTTTATAGTCCATCCGGATTATAGAAAAAACGGAATTGGTAAACTTCTAACAAATTTTATTGACGAAAAAGCCATAGAATTAAATTGTACTTGTATCGTTCTAGATGCTTTTACAGGAAACTTTGTAGCACACAAATTCTATTATAATCAAGGCTATGTTCCAAGAGGTTTTCACTTTATAAAAACAATTGACGAAAATGGGTTTTCTTGATTTTAAAGAGATTCTTACAAATTTTAAAATTTCTATTTAAAAATTAGTAACTTTTTAGTCATATATTCGTATAACTTTAACATTACCTATTTATCTAAAAATAAAATCTACCAAATGGCAAAAGAAAATTTTAATTGGAAAAGTCTTTTTGTAAATGAAGAAACAGAAAATACTTCTAAACAAGAAACAGTAAACACACCAATTTCCGATGTAAATAAATTTCCAGAAAGTCCTACTACATTTCAACCAACCGAAAGCGCAACCAATAATCCATTTCTAAACGAAATTTTTGCTGTTTATGAAAAAGGTTTTGAATCTTTAAATCAAACTGGTTTTGACTTTTATGAAATGTATAAATCGGTAATTTCTGTAGGAGCAACCAATCCGCAAAGCTATCAAATGGCTTTTACGATGGGAAAAACTATCAATCCGCAATTGTCTAAATCATTTCTCTTAGAAAAAAGTAAATATTATACAGAAGAAATTGAAAAAGTTCATGCCAAGTATGATGCTACAGGAAATTCTAGAAAGAAAGATTTAAACGATGCAATCACTGCCGAAAAAGGAAATTTAACTCGAACGATAAGTGATTTAGAATCTAAAATCGCACAACTTCAAAGTGATTTGCAAAAAAATAAAGCCGAACTTGAAAAAATAGACTTCAAAAACAAAGAGCAATTCAGCGAAATTCAACTTAAAATTGAAGCTAATGATTTGGCAAAAAAGAAAATTTTAGATTCAATTAATACAATCGTAACTGGTATCAATCAATACTTATAAAATCAATGGATAAATTTGCACAAGAAAAAACGACACTTTTAGAACTTCCAATTCTTAAACATTTTGATGAATCTAAAGGTGAAATTGCATTAAGTTCAAACACATTAAAAAAAGGTGAAAAATCTATCTTTTGGATTCTCGCTTTAGGACTTTTAGGAGTTGGTGGTTACCTAACTTGGACGTACATTATTCCGCCACTTTTCACAATGCTAGGTCAAGCAATTGCACTTTCAGCCACTGGAGTTTTCCTAATTTTTTTAGTGATGATGTTTCCAGTAATCATGAAAGGTTTACGTTTTATGACTAAAAATTTGCACAAAGCATTAATTCAGAGTAATCCGTTTAATGAATTAGAAGAGCAAAAACAGAAAATGGTAAAGAACCGTGAAGTTTTTAAAAACACTAAAGCCAAGCTTAAAGGTTTGAAAAACGAAATGGAAATTGAAGCTACTAAATCTGAAAAAGAAGCAAAATCATTTCAAGAAGATGTGCTGAGTTTGCAACGTCAATCCGAAAAATTGAAATCAGCCATGGACGAAATGGTTCGAATAAATGGTGCTGCAGCAAAAGATACTGATGAATATGTTGCCTTACAAAGTGAATTAGCAAGAAAACTTTCCGATTCACAACGAATTTCAAATCAATACGAGCAAAGCAAAAGTTTTATCCAGAAATATGGCGTAAGAGCGAATGTTCTTGGTAAAATGGACAGAAAACTTACACTTGCCGGAACTGCAATTGACATAAAAATTGCCGATTTTGATGCAACTGTTGTGATGTTAAAAAAGGAATTCGAATTTGCTAAAAACGCCAAAGAAGCAACAGAAAGTGCCAAAAGTGCGATGATGTTTACTAAAGATTGGGAATTAGAATACGCATTAGAAGTGGTAACATCAACAATTGCCTTGGATATTGCTAGAACTTCTGAAAACCTGATTGATATTGACGCATTGACATCGAAATATTCTGTAGATAATGACGAACTGTATTCACGATTAGATTCGTTGGCAGATCAAATTAAAACTGGCGACAATACCATTCCAGATTCTACTAAATACACAAGTCCAAATTATAAAATCACTAAAGACGACAAGTTGAACAGTGGTGGTTTTGGAGATATTTTTTAACCTCTTATGTCATCCCGAGCGCAGTCGAGGGAAATATTATAACTAAAAACAAATTTAACTTTTAAATACAAATGGGAAAAATTTTACGAACAACTAAATTAACTACTTTTTCTGAACTTTTAATAGTTCTAGGTGGAGTTGGAGCGATTTTAACTGCAGTTTATTTTATTTCACCAGGTCTAAAAACCGCAGTTTCTAAACAATTAAACGGAATAGAATTAAATACAAGTGATGTAAATAACGTTACAAATGCTGCCAAAATAGCATTGCCATCTAAAGAAGTTTCATCTGAAGTTGCAGATAAACCTGTATTAAGAATTGCTGGTTACGCTTGGAATGCCGAATCTGGAATTATCGTTGCCAATGGTGGACCAAAAACAACTAAAGGTTCGTTGATGGAAAAAAACGGTGTAAATCTAGAAATTATTCGTCAAGACTGGTTGTCAGAATTACGCAATATGCAAATGAAATTTATTGAAGAATTTGATGGTGGAACTGCTTTTCCAACTTCAGATAAAAGTGCTGCTGCTGTAATGATTATGGGAGATGGTGCACCATTTTACATCAGTTCTGTTCAAAAGTCATTAGACGAAAAATACGGAAAAGATAAATACCATTTACAAGTTTTTGGAGCAATTGGAATGAGTTATGGAGAAGATAAATTAATTGGACCACCAAGTTGGAAATCAGATCCTAAATCTATGAAAGGCTCAGTAATTTCTGCCGTTCTTGGTGATGGTGACTGGGTTACAACGGTAAACTATTGTTTTGCAAACGGATTAAAAGTAAATCCAGATCCAACAACGTATGATGCTGATGCTGTAAATATCTATCCGTCAGAAAATGATGATTACATGAAATCGGCAGAAGAATTGATAAAATCGCAAACTGCAGGTTTTACCGTTTCTTTGAAAGAAGTTACAAACGGAAAATTGACTGGAAAATCAGTTAACAGAAAAATCGATGGTTGTGCTACTTGGACGCCAGGAGACAAAACGGTTTTTGATAAATTGAATGGCTTTGTTGACATCGTTTCTACCAAAGAATTTAACAACCAAATGCCTTGCGTAATTATTGGAGTTAAAGAATGGGCAGCGAAAAACCCAGAAGTGTTTTCTAATGTTTTCAAATCGACTTTGACAGCTTCCAACCAAATGAAAAATTATGAAGATTGGAAAGTTAGAGCCTCTGAAGCAGTTGCTGATACGTACAAAATCGAAACTCCCGAATATTGGTACAAAATGTTCAAAGGACAACAAGGAACTAAAAACGGTTTGACTTTTAATATGGGTGGATCTAAAGTATTTAATTATGCCGATGCCATGCAATATTTTGGATTGTCTGACGGAGTTAACAGATACAAAGCGGTTTACAATCAAGTTGGAACGTATTTAACAGAATTGAATCCGTTTGGATTTAACGAAAATGTTGGAAAAGTTTCTTCTTATGACGAAGCGGTAAATTTATTTTATCTAAAAAATATTAATGATATCGAATCGTCTGCTGCTGATAAATCGGATTATTCTGCAAAAGCTACCGAAGTTATGGCTAGTGGCGAATGGAGAATTAATTTTAACTCAGGAAGTGCCGAAGTTCAAAGTAATTCATCTAAAGATTTAGAGAAAATTTACAACTTGTTAATTCAGGCAGAAAATTCCAAATTAACAATTGTTGGTCATACCGATAATGTTGGAAATCCAGATTCTAATGTGTCGTTGTCTAAAAATCGTGCGCAAGCCGTTGTAGATTATCTTACACAAAAAGGAATTCCAGCCAATCGTTTCCAATTAATTGATGGAAAAGGTCAAAACGAACCAGTTTCTGACAACAATTCTGCTAGCGGAAAAGCTAAAAACAGACGCGTTGTGGTTACCTTCTTAAAATAATTTTTATTCAATAACAAAAAGCTACTTATAATTTTTAAGTAGCTTTTTTTAACTCTTTTTTTTGATGTTAAAATATTTTACACCTTTTGAAAAAACGACCAAAATGCAACGAACTATCATCTTAGTTTCGTGGGTTGTTTTATTATTTGCCATTTGGTTTATTGGCTCGTCTGGAACCAAACATTTGTTTCCAACACCAAGCCAAGTGCTTACTGGTTTTTCAGAATTGTATAAAGAAGGATTGGTCGTTCATATTTTTCATTCTTTACAACTCTGCTTTTTATCCATTCTTTTGGCAACAATAATTGCCTTGTTATTTGCCTATTCTTGGCCAATTCCGTTAATGAAACCTGTGGCAGAATTTGTAACAAAATTTAGATTTCTACCTTTCACCGGATTGTCTTTTTACATCACATTGATGGTTCACGATGCTAGAAATATGCAAGTATGGATATTGGTAATTTTCTTGACAACGTTCTTGACAACATCTTTAATTGCTGTCATTAAGGACATTCCGCAAGAAGAATTTGATCATGCCAAAACCCTAAAATGCAACCGTTGGGAAGTGCTTTGGCAAGTAATTGTTTTAGGAAGAATTGATTATGTAATTGATGTAATTCGTCAAAATTTAGCCATAACTTGGATGATGCTTGTAACGGTAGAATCAATCGTAGTGGCTTCTGGAGGTTTAGGATTTTTAATTAAAAATTCTGATAAATTCATGAATCACGGTCGTATAATTGCCTTGCAAATCATCATTCTTTTAATAGGATTGGGACTGGATTGGTCCATCAATTTTTTAAGAAAATCAGTATTTAGATATTCAAAAATATAACGCTATGGAATTCGAATTTAAAGAAACACTTTTGTACGTTGAAAATCTTAGCGTAGTATATGATGACGTTACCATTATTAAAGATATTAGTTTGGTTGAAAAAAATGTTGTCAGACCAAAATTCGATAACACCGGACAAGTTATCGCTTTTGTAGGAAGATCTGGAAGAGGAAAATCTACATTTTTTAAAACATTAACTGGTTTGGTTCAGCCCAATTCGGGTAAAATTTTAATCAAAGATTTTGAAAGCAATGAATTAAATGCTGCAAAACCTGTACGTGAAGGCGATATTGGATTTGTAGATCAAAAATATACGTTGTTCCGACACAAAACGGTGCTTCAAACATTGAAATTTGCCTTGAGAAAAACTACTTTATCGGCTCAAGAACAAGAAACTAAAATCAATAAATACGTCAAAGAATGGGGTTTGGAATCGTGTAAGGATAAATATCCAAACGAACTTTCTGGCGGACAACGACAACGAACAGCCATTATTGAACAGCTTTTTTCATCAGATAAATTAATAGTTTTAGACGAACCTTTTTCGGGATTAGATATTGGAAACATTGAAGAAGTAAAAAAATCATTCGAATTGCTAAGTTCTTCACACGATTTAAATACCGTGATTTTCTCAACACATGATATTGAATTAGCAATTGAATTAGCTCAAGCGATTTACGTAATTGGTTATCCAACAGTTGGCGGAAAAAAGCAAACCTACGGAAGTATTGTTGCCAAATACGATTTACGTGAAATGGGAATTTGCTGGAAAGCAAAATGCGAAGACCACGATAAATTATACAAAGAAATTGCGCTTCAAATGATGAATTCGTAATTTAAATAACTAATAAAATTCTAAATCCTGCAAGGTCTTTTTGATCTTGTAGGTTTTTAATACCATTAAAACATGGGTTTTACAACAACTTTTTTACAACAATTAGAGCAAGAAACAATTTCAATCTTAGCGATATGTAAAGTTTTAAATGCTGATAATTTGTTTATTCAAAAAATAAATGAACTTGTAAAATCAAATGCTGCAAACGGATTGTTATTCAAGGCAGAACATTTTTTTCTTTCCGATTGTATTTCAATTTATAGAAAATTGGGAGAAAAAGAAACCGAGAAATCGCAGTTTACCTTGGCTTATTACTATGATGTTTTACGCAACAATCATTTTGCGGATGCCAAAAATTTAGGTGAATTTGACAAATTGGTCGCTTCACCAAATTTTAAAAATTTTCTCGAAAAAGTAAAAGTTGAAAACACAATTTCTACTATTAATTCAAGTGTTTTCATCAAAGTTTTATCAGAAAATAAAAACCCACAACTAGAAATAGTAGTTCAGCATTTTTATAAATTTCTATACTTTTCATTTGATAAATCTTTCGAAAAAAATGCTGTTGCAAATCAATTTTTCGAATCCAATTCAGATAAAAATCAACTTCCAAATGACGATTCATTAGAAAAAGTTCTTGCAGAATTGAATGAATTAATAGGTTTGGAAAACGTAAAAAAAGACGTTTCCGAATTAATAAATTTGTTAGAAATCCAAAAGAAACGAACTTTAGAAGGATTAAAAAATACCGAAATTACACTTCATACCGTATTTCTTGGTCCACCAGGAACTGGAAAAACTTCTGTCGCACGATTGTTAAGTAGAATTTTCAAACATTTAGGATTTCTATCCAAAGGACAATTAATTGAAACCGACAGAGAAGGAATGATTGCCGGATTTGTTGGTCAGACGGCATTGAAAGTTGATAAAGTTGTAGAAGAAAGTTTAGGTGGCGTTTTGTTTATTGACGAAGCGTATGCTTTAACTCAAAATTCTTTGGGAAATGATTATGGCGCAGAAGCCGTAAACACTCTAATTAAAAGAATGGAAGATCACCGTGACGATTTGGCTTTGGTTGTTGCTGGTTACACCGAACCTATGAAGATTTTTGTAGAATCCAATCCGGGTTTGCGTTCAAGATTCAATCGTTTTTTCGAATTCAATCATTTTTCACCTTCCGAATTGTTGCAGATTTTTGAATCTGTTGCAAAGAAATCTGATTTTGTAATTACCGATGATGCTAAAGAAAAACTCAATGACACTTTTGTTTTACTTCATGAAAAGAAAAATGAAAGCTTTGGGAATGCTCGTGTAGTAAGAAATCTTTTCGAAAAATGTGTTCAAAACCAAGCCAACCGAATTATCAAAATCAAAAAACTATCCAAAAAAACATTAAAAACGCTGACAGAAGAAGATATTCCAGAGCCAAATGAAACTCAAAATCATGTAGCTTTCGAAATTAAAGAATAAAATTTCAAGAAAATTGGTATCGCATTAAATTCATGTTAATTAGTGAAAATTTGTATCGAAAACCCTATTTTTACACCATAAAAAAATCACTTTGAGTTTATACAAAAATCTTTTTAAGCAGACTGCAATTTACGGCATTGCGATGGTGCTTCCGCGAATGTTGAGTTTTTTTTTGGTGCGATTGTATACAGATGTTCTTCCTAATCCTTCCGATTATGGCAATTTAACTATAGTTTTATCTTACATGGTTTTTCTTAACGTAGTTTTATCCTACGGATTTGAAACAGCTTTCTTCCGATTTTATAATTCGGAATCTGATAAAAATAAAGTAATTAGAACAGCAACAACTTCCATTTTTTTTACAACAACAATTTTTTTGGTCGTAGCACTTTTGTTTAGAAATACAATAGCAAAATGTGTCGAATTAAATGTAGCGTTTATCACTTATTCTATTTGGATTTTGGCATTAGATGCTTTAGTGGTTATTCCATTTTCTAAACTACGAGCCAACCAAAGACCAATAAAGTATGCGGTTTTAAAAATAGGAAATGTAATTATCAATCTAGCATTTAATTTTTTCTTTCTCTTAATTCTACCAAACATTGCAAAAAATAATCCGGGAAGTTTTATAGATACTATTTACTTTAAGGATTTTGAAGTTTGCTATATTTTAATTGCTAATATTATAGCTAGTCTATTGACTTTAGTTGTTTTATCTCCAGATTATTTTTCTATGAAGTGGGAAATAGATAAAGAACTATGGAAGAAAATGATAAAATATGGAATGCCAATTCTTGTTGCTGGGATTGCATTTGCTATAAACGAGCACTTAGATAAAATTTTACTTAGTAAAATCTTGCCATTTAAAATCGCCGCTGCTGAAGTTGGAGCGTATTCGGCTTGCTATAAGATTGGATTATTTATGGTTTTATTTCGTACGGCATATACATTGGGTATTGAGCCATTTTTTTTCAGTCATGCAGGTAATGAAAACGCACCACAAACTTACGCAACAATCACAAGATATTTCGTGATTTTTGGTTCATTTATGTCATTAGGTATAATTGTTTTTGCCGACGTCATTAAAATTTTATTATTAGATAATCCTCAATATTGGGATGCTATGAAAATTGTTCCATTAATTATTTTTGCAAATTTCTTTTTGGGAATTTATACTAATCTTTCGGTTTGGTATAAGATAAAAGATAAGACAAAAATTGGAGCATATATTTCAATTGTAGGCGCAATTGTAACATTGGGATTAAACTTTATTTTAATACCATACATCAGTTATTTAGGCTCTGCAATTGCAACCATTGCTGCATATGGCAGTATGATGTTTATTTCTTATCGATTAGGACAAAAACACTATCCAATTCCATACGATTTAAATAAAATAGTTAGTTATTTAGGAATTGCAATTGTGCTATCGTCATTATCATTTTATATTCCAATATTTAGAAAAACCTATATCTTTGGGATACTATCACTCATCTTTTTTGGATATTATACATATAAAAACGAGAGAAGTCTTATTCTAAGAATTCTAAAACGTAAAAATAAATAAAAGATAAAATATTTATGACCATTAAAATAATCAATAAATCAACGCACGATTTACCTAATTACGAAACTATCGCTTCGGCAGGAATGGATTTACGTGCCAATATATTAGAACCAATTACATTAAAATCATTAGAGAGAACTATTGTAAAAACAGGACTTTTTATTGAGTTACCAATAGGTTACGAAGCACAAGTAAGACCAAGAAGTGGATTGGCTGCCAAAAAAGGAGTTACCGTTTTAAATTCTCCAGGAACAGTCGATGCCGATTATCGTGGTGAAATTGGAGTAATTTTAGTAAATTTATCCAATGAAGATTTTGTAATTGAAAACGGCGAACGTATTGCACAATTAATTATTGCTAAACACGAACGTGCAGAGTGGATTGAAGTTCAAGAGTTATCCGAAACTTCTAGAGGTGAAGGCGGTTTTGGTAGTACTGGAATTAAATAGTGGGCAGTGCTCAGTCGCAGTAAGCAGTTTTAAAAAAAAATTTAAAGTATACAGTTAAGTCTTAATACATAAATCTTAATACTAAAAAATGAAAATAATAGTTCCAATGGCAGGTCGTGGTTCAAGATTGCGTCCTCATACATTAACAATTCCGAAACCATTAATTCCTATTGCTGGAAAACCAATTGTACACCGATTGGTTGAAGATATTGCCGCAGTTTTAAATCAAGAAATTGAAGAAGTTGCCTTTATCATTCACGAAAGTTTTGGTAAAAAAGTAGAAGAAGAACTAATTGCAATTGCTCAAAAATTAGGCGCAAGAGGAACAATTTATTATCAAAATGAAGCACTTGGAACTGGTCATGCCATTATGTGTGCTAAAGATTCGCTAAGTGGTTCGGCAGTTATTGCGTATGCAGATACTTTAATTCGTGCCGATTTCGATTTGGATAAAACTGCCGATAGCGTTATTTGGGTAAAACAAGTTGATCAACCAGAGGCTTTTGGAGTAATAAATTTAAACGAAAACAATGAGATAATTGAACTTGTTGAAAAACCAAAAGAATTCGTTTCTGATTTGGCCGTTATTGGAATATACTATTTCAAAGATGTAGCCGTTTTAAAGAATGAATTGCAGTTAGTTCTAGATAACAACATTATTCATGGTGGCGAATATCAAATTAATGATGGAATTAAACAAATGATGGCAAAAGGCATGAAATTTGTACCAGGAAAAGTGGACGAATGGATGGATTGCGGAAATAAAGATGTTACTGTAGATACCAATAATAGAATGTTGAATTTCTTGCACAATGACGGAATTCACCTAATTGATTATGATGTAAAACAAGAAAATTCAAACATAATTCCGCCATGTTATATTGGTAAAGATGTAGTTTTAATTAATGCTACTGTCGGTCCAAATGTTTCGCTTGGAGATGGATGTCATGTTCAAAATAGTAGTATTAAAAATAGTTTAGTACAAACGCATGCACACATAAAAAATGCCAATTTAGATAATGCCATGATAGGAAATCATGCTAGTTTTGATGGTAATTTTACAAGTATCAGCATTGGAGATTATTCGATTTTAGAATAAATTTACGTTTCCTAAAATGGTTTTTAAACTAATTAGGAATTATAAAAAGCAGATGAAAAAAACAGTTTTATTTAGTTTCCTTTTCGGAATATTTTTTGTTCCAATTTCTCTTTGGGCTCAAACCGAACCTAAAGATACATTGGCATTGGCAGAAAACAAGTTTGAAGAATCTTTTTATGAATCACTGAAGCAAAAAGGAATTCAAAACTATGACAAAGCTGTTGATGCTTTAGAAAAATGTCAAAACTTGCAACCCAACAATGCGGTAGTTTATTTTGAATTAGGTAAAAATTATTTAGCCGATAAAAAATACCCTCAAGCCTACGAAAATTTCGAAAAAGCAACCAAAATTGATCCAACCAACAGATGGTATTGGAACGGAATGTACGATGTAACTTATGAAACTCATGACTACAACAAATCTATTTTAATTGTTGAAAAATTGATTGAGTTTAAGCCAGATTTTAAAGAAGATTTAGTATCGCTTTACATGAATACGCAACAGTTTGACAAAGCTTTAGACTTGATAAATGAGCTAAACGAAACCGTAGGAAAATCTGAAAAAAGAGAATTATACAAAGCAGATATTCTTCGTGATGCCAAATATCAAGGTTCGGAAAAAGCCAATCTTATTGATAAAATAAAAAAGAATCCAAAAGATGAAGCCAATTATATAGCTTTAATTTATATGTATTCACAAAGTAATCAAGAAGAAAAAGCACTTGAAATAGCCAAACAATTAGAAAAAGAAATTCCAACATCAGACTGGGCACAAGTGAGTTTGTTTAAATTTCATTTAAATAACAATGATGGAGAAAAAGCTGTAAAAGCTATGAATATTGTTTTTGCAAGTGATAAAATAGATAAGAAAATAAAACATAGAATGTTGAACGAATTCTTACTGTTTACAAGAAATAATCCGCAATATGATAAAGATTTAGAAAAAGCTATTGGTTATTTTGACAACGATAAAGAAGTAAAAGTTGCTAAAGAAATTGGTAAATTTTATCAAGCCAAAAAAGATTGGAATAATGCGATTAAATACTATGAAATGCATTTAAAAAGTACAAGTGACGACATGGATACCATTTTGTTATTGATGCAAGCTTTTACAGAAAGCCAACAATTTGAAAAATTAGCCAAGGCGTCTGATGGGCAAATGCAATTGTTTCCTACGCAACCACAACTATATTATTATAACGGACTAGCAAACAATCAATTAAAAAACTATAAAAAAGCAAAGGATATTTTAGAATCTGGAATAGATTTTATTGTCGATGATGTGATTTTAGAAATAAATTTTAACCTTCAACTTGGTGAAGCATTCAATGGATTGGGCGATATGAAAAAGAAAGACACCTATTTTAGTAAAGCAAACGAATTGATAAATAAGCAAAAAAAATAATATTAAAAACTCCTTTTTTAGAAACAATTTAATGAAAAAATATTTAGCAATTTTAATGATTATTGTACTTTCTTCTTGCAAGTCTAAAGCGGTTTTATCCGAAGGAACTGCGAGTAGTACAATTTTGGCAGAAAAAATTATTGAAAACCATTACAACAATAAAACCAATTTTTCTACATTATATATAAAATCAAGTGCACGATATCAAGACGATAAACAAACGCAGAATGTACAAGCAGAAATAAAGATTAAGAAAGACGAAAAAATATTGGTAAGCATTCGTGTTCTTGGTTTTACAATGGCAAAAGCATTAATTACGCCAACATCTGTTCAGTATTATGAAAAGATAGGAAATAAATATTTTGAAGGCGATTATGCTGGATTGAGCAATTGGCTTGGCACCGATTTAGATTTTCAAAAAGTACAAAACATGTTGCTAGGAAAAGCAATGGACGATTTACATAAAGGAAAATATGTTGTTTCTATAATGGAAAAATTGTATAAACTAGAGGGAAACTCTGATGCTAAAACCAATAAATCATTTTTCTTTGAAGGCGAAAATTTTTTATTGAAAAGACAAGAAATAAATCAAGTTTTACAAGAAAGAACAATGCAAGTTGCCTATCCAGATTATAAAAAATACGATGAAATGATTTTACCATTATCTTTGGCAATTGATGCTAGACAGAAAGAGGGAAAAACCAATATTGATATAGAATATAAAACAGCAACATTCAACGAAGACCTTTCTTTTCCTTACAGTGTTCCAGAAGGTTATGAACGAATTTACATTGACAAGAATTAATAAAAGATGCAAAAAAAAATAATTACCTTACTTTTTATTTGTTTAACTTCATTGGCATGGAGCCAACAAACGCAAGAAGAACTTGAACAAAGGAAATCTAAAATTCAAGATGAAATTCGTGAAAAAGAAAAGATGCTTCAAGAGGTTAGAGGACAAGAAAAATCGGTTGGAAAACTGTTGCAAATTCAGAAGGAAAAAATTGGATTAAAAGAAAAATTAATTAATACTACAGAAAAACAAACCAAGTTGTTGAGTAACGATATGTACATTAATCAGGTTCAAATTAATAAATTGAAAAAAGATTTAGTGGTTTTAAAAGATGACTATGCAGAAATGATTTTGAAATCATACAAAAGTCGCTCACAACAAAGTAGAGTTATGTTTATGTTGTCTTCAGAAAACTTCTTGCAAGCCTACAAAAGGTTGCAATACATGAAGCAATACTCAAGTTATAGAAAGATGCAAGGCGATGAGATTAAAGATAAATCTACAAAATTATCGGACTATAATGCTAAATTAAGCGGACAAAAAACCGAAAAAGTAAAACTGCTTGGAGAGCAAGAAAAACAACGTCAAGATCTAGAAAAAGAAAAAATTGAGCAAGAAAAAATAGCCAATAGTTTAAAGAAAAGTAAAAAACAAATTACTGCCGAAATCAAGAAAAAGCAACAAGAATCTAAGAGAATTGATGCTCAAATTCAAAAAATGATTAGAGAAGCAATTGCAGAAGCAAATAGAAAAACTGCTGCTGCTAAAGCTAAAGCAAGCCCAAAAACTACAACAGCCGCCGAAACAAAAAAAATAGAATCTTCTACCAAAATTGTATTAACACCAGAAGGACAATTAATATCTAATAACTTTAAAGCCAATAAAGGACGTTTACCTTGGCCAGTAGAAAAAGGTGATATTACATCAAGCTATGGCGACCAACCGCATCCTGTATATCCATCAATTAGAGTTCATAATAGCGGAATTGATATTACAACCGAATCTGGAGCTTCTGCTAGAGCCGTTTTTGGTGGCGAAGTAACTCAAGTTCAAATGATTTCTCCGCTCAAAAAAGCGGTTATTATTAAACATGGAGATTTTTTCACAATTTATCAAAACCTTAGTACTGTTAATGTTAGTGTAGGAGATAAGGTTGTTGCTAAACAAAATATAGGGAAAATACGAACGGATTCCGATGGTAAAACAATTCTTAAATTTATGATTTCTCAAAATACAATACCAAACAATCCATCTCCTTGGTTAAGTAGATAGTAACTTATTGATGATAAAACTTAATGGAAATATTTAGTATTATTTGTAAAGTCAAATAGCCTTGTTTTAGTATCACAAAAATAGGGTAACACTATAATTTAAGGTAATTTGGTGTAAAAATTTATGCATTAAAACAGGTTTTAGTTAACCTGTTTTTTTATTTTTCTCCATCCCATTCACTATAAAATTGTGAAAGATAAATTTCCATAAATTGATGTCTTTGTTGCGCTATTTTTTTGCCAGTATTGGTATTCATTTTGTCTTTTAGCAACAATAATTTTTCATAAAAATGATTTAATGTAGGCGATTCATTCTTCTTATATTCTTGCCTGCTCATAGAAAGATTAGGAGCAATTTCTGGATCATAAAGAGGCCTATTTTTAAAACCACCATAATTAAATGTTCTAGCAATTCCAATAGCTCCAATAGCATCTAGTCTATCAGCATCTTGAACAATTTCTAATTCTTTGGAAGTGAATTTCTTTTCGAAATTTCCTCCTTTAAACGAGATATTCTCTATAATGTTTATCACATGAAGTATGATTTGTTCAGATGCGTTTTGCGATTCCAGAAACTCACGAGCCACTTTTGGACCAACCGTTTCATCGCCATCATTAAACTTACTATCTGCAATATCATGAAGCAAGGCTCCAAGTTTTACAATTTCTAAATCACATTGTTCTCCATCGGCAATTAGCAAAGCATTTTTATAAACACGTTGCATGTGAAACCAGTCATGACCTGCTTCGGCACCTTTTAATTTTTCTTTTACAAAAAGAATAGTGTTGTCAATTAAATTATTCATAGTGCTTTTATAAAAAATTCCAAACTCAAAAAAAAAGTATTGGAGTTTGGAATTTCGGAATTTTTAATATTGAAAATTAAACTTATTTATTTAATCAATGCAGGTTGCACCCATTTAAAGATATAATTTTCTTCGGGCAACACCAATCTTTCTGAAACTTTTGCCATTCTTGCTGGTAATTTCATTAGGTAATCTCTTGCTTTTTCGGCTTCGTCGGTAAGATTTCCAATTTTATCAATTTGCCATTTATCAATTAGTTTTTGCATAATATCTACATAATCATTGGCAGTATAAACACCAATTTTCTGTGCAGATGTAGAAAACTGTTCGAAAGCAACACTTATTTTCTCACCAGATTCTCTTAAAAAAAGAGCAGGCATAGTGATTTTTTGCTTCATCATGTATTGAAAAGCAATCATCATTTCGCTTGGGTCAACTTTAAAGATTTGATTTACAAATTCGCTATAAGCATGATGGTGACGCATTTCATCGCCAGCAATCATCTTGCAAACTTTAGATAATTTAGAATCGCCATATTGTTTAGCTAATTGCGAAACTCTATTGTGCGAAACATAAGTTGCAAGTTCTTGAAAACTGGTGTAAACAAAGTTTTTATAAGGATCACGACCTGTACCAATATCAAATCCATCGGCAATTAAATATTGCGTTGTAATTTCTACTTCACGCATGTTAATTCTGCCCGATAGGTACAAGTATTTATTTAATAAATCGCCATGACGATTTTCTTCACTTGTCCATTGACGAACCCATTTAGACCATCCATTTCTTTCTACATTATCTACGCCTTCTACATCCATAAGCCATGACTCATAGGTAGGAAGTGCTTCTTCTGTAATGGTATCGCCAACCATGGCAACCCAAAAGTCGTAAGGTAAATCTTTAGCAATTTCTTGCAATTCTTTTACATCTTCAAAGAAAGTATCACTTTGAGCATCGGGTAAAAAGTCTGATGGTTGCCAAATTTTTTCTACCGGAATTAAAAATTGGTCAACAAATCCATCAACTTTATTTTCTAGAAATTGCATTACTTCTAGACGAATGTTTTTTATAGACATTGTAATATTAAATTTTAAATTTTAAATTCAAATTTTAGGATTGTAGCAGTGTACTGTTTAATGGTTGCACTACTGCTTTTTCAGTTTTCTGAATTAATTCTTCAAATAAAAAATCGCGAACAGCAATTGGTTCATGAATAATAAATTCTAATTTATTGCCCAATCCCATTGGGAAAGCTCCAAATTTAACCATTTTCCACGAATTATTTATAGAAATTGGCACAACATAAGCAGAAGGAGCGTATTTACATAGAATTTTCAATCCGCTTTGTGCGAATTCTTTTGGTTTTCCATCTTTACTTCTAGTTCCTTCTGGAAAAATAACTGCCGATCTGCTGTTTTTTTCAATATATTCACCAAGACTTTTTATTGTAGGAATGGCTTGTTTGGGATCTTTTCTATCAATTAAAACCGATCCGCCATGCCTTAAATTATAAGAAACACTCGGAATTCCTTTTCCTAATTCTTTTTTACTTACAAATTTTGGATGAAATCTTCTCAAGTACCATATTATCCCAACAATATCATAAAGACTTTGATGGTTAGCAACAAAAATAATAGGAACGTTTGCCGGAATTAAATTTCTATTTTTAAACGAATAAGTTGTACCTATTATATTAGTACATCTAACGAGAAAAAAATTTAAATAATCGACACTTTTCTTGTGAGCTTGATAACCAAAAACATTGAGACAAAGCCACTGAATTGGATGAAAAACAACCAAACATAACCCAAAGCAAAGGTAGTAAATAATAGAAATTGGATAAGAAATAAGCTTTTCCATAACTGTAAAAAAAATTATTGGCTAAAGTAATAAATATATTTTGGATGGAATTGTTTAAAACTCATTTCTATAAACTTCTTTTACATCAAAAAAATATTTATTTTTACGAAAAATACAAGCAATCTAAATGAAAGAAAAAATGAGTTCAGAAAAAGAAGCTAAATTAAAAGCCTTACAACTAACGCTTGACAAATTAGACAAAACTTACGGAAAAGGAACCGTAATGAAAATGGGTGATAAAGCCGTAGAAGAAGTAGAAACAATTTCATCGGGTTCATTAGGTCTAGATTTAGCTCTAGGTGTTAATGGATATCCTAGAGGAAGAGTTATAGAAATATATGGACCAGAATCGTCGGGTAAAACAACCTTAACGCTTCACGCTATTGCCGAAGCTCAAAAAGCTGGAGGAATTGCAGCATTTATTGACGCAGAACATGCATTTGATAGAAATTATGCCGAAAAACTTGGTGTAGATATTGAAAATTTAATCATATCTCAACCTGATAATGGTGAGCAAGCATTAGAAATTGCTGAGAATTTAATTCGTTCGGGAGCAATTGATATAGTTGTTATTGACTCTGTTGCTGCCTTGACTCCTAAAAGTGAAATTGAAGGCGAAATGGGCGATTCTAAAATGGGATTACATGCTCGTTTAATGTCGCAAGCTTTGAGAAAACTAACAGGAACTATTAGTAAAACTAACTGTACGGTATTCTTTATCAATCAGTTGAGAGAAAAAATAGGTGTAATGTTTGGAAATCCAGAAACTACTACTGGAGGAAATGCATTAAAATTTTATGCTTCGGTTCGTTTAGACATTCGTCGATCTTCTCAAATTAAAGATGGTGAAAACGTAATAGGAAACAGAACCAAAGTGAAAGTGGTAAAAAATAAAGTAGCACCACCGTTTAAAGTAGCCGAATTTGACATTATGTATGGCGAAGGAGTTTCTAAAACTGGTGAAATTCTTGACTTAGCTGTAGAGTTTGAAATTGTAAAAAAAGCAGGTTCATGGTTTAGCTACGGCGAAACAAAACTAGGTCAAGGTCGTGACGCAGTAAAATCTTTAATAAAAGACAATCCAGAATTGGCCGATGAGCTTGAAGTAAAAATTAAAGCTCGAATTAAAGAAAACAATGCTTAAATAAATTTAAAAAATCCTGTTAATAAACTTAACAGGATTTTTTTTTAAACTAGACGCAACCTTTTGTAAATTTATGCATCCTATAAAAAATATACTTTACTATAATGAAAAAAATTATACCTTTTTTAATGCTAAGTTTGATCATATCATCATGCAGTTTAAGTGATGACGGTGATTCAAGTTTTGTCTATGAAATATTACCACTTACACAAGTAGATATGCCTACTGCTTTCGCCAAAGACAGTACAACACTTATTCCACTAAAATTTATTAGACCTTCATCATGTCATTTTTTTAACGATTTTTATTATGAAAAAGACGGATTAAATAGAGTCGTTGCAATAGAAGCTGTAAGGGCTAACAGAAGTGATTGCCAAGTAACAGGAACAACAGAAACTGTAAATTTAAAATTTAGACCAGCAACAATTGGGTTGTATCATTTTAAGTTTTGGATAGGATCAGATTCTCAAGGTGTAGACTTGTTTTCAGAATTTGATGTTGATGTAAATCATTAAAAAAACAATGTGTTGAGCCTAACGGATATAATTAATGAATGTAAAAAAGAGAATATTAAAGCACAGGAACAATTATATAAGTTATTTGCTCCCAAAATGTTTTCAATATGCTTAAAATATTCACGCAATTATGTAGAGGCTCAAGATCATTTGCAGGATGGGTTTTTATTGGTTTTTAAAAAAATACATTTATATGAATTTAAAGGTTCATTTGATGGATGGATAAAACGAGTTATTATCAATCATGTATTGCAACAATATAGAAATAAAAGTTTTCTTAGTCTTATTGATGAAGATGTTGCAGAAGATGTTGCAGTAGAAATTGATGATTATATTTCAATGGAGTTTTTAATAAAAATTATTCAAGAACTTCCAGATCGATATCGATTGGTTTTTAACTTAAATGTGTTTGAAAATTACTCTCATCAAGAAATTGCAGATTCGCTAGGAATCTCAGTTGGAACCTCTAAGTCTAACCTGAGTAGAGCAAAAGTAATATTAAAAGAAAAAATAGAAAATAATACAGGTAGTTCTAAAATGCCTTCCATACTATGAGTGAGAGAAAAAACATAAACCATCTCTTTCAAGAAAAGTTTGAAAATCACGAAGTTATTCCGCAAGAAATTGTTTGGAAAAACATTGAAATCAAATTAAAAGAAAAGAAAAAAAGAAGAGTAATACCAATATGGTGGAGATTATCGGGTAGTGCAGCAGCTTTACTGATTGGGTTTTTCGTGTATAATAACTATTTTAATGCTAACCCTAATAACGAAGTTGTAACAAGAGATGAAAAAAGTAGTGAAACCAAGACCAACACTATTATTAAATCTACAGAGTACAGCAATAAAACTACAACACCTAGCAGCACTAACAATTCAAGTGCTGTAGCCAACAAAGAAGAAAACAAAGAAGTTACAAATGAAAACTTAGTACACAATGAACAAATCAATCATGACAAAATAAATGAATCGATTGAATATAAAAAACCACATAATAATGAAATAGTAGTTAAATTAGAATTAAAAAAAGCAATTAATGGCAAGACCATCACAGGTAAAGATGCTAATAATTCTAAAGTATATAAAAACCAAAGCACAGATGAAAATATTGTTTATAACGATTTAACTTTAATAGACAATAAAGAAATTGCAACGGTAATTGAAAATAAAATTAAGACCAAAGAAAATATTATAACTTCAAGTTTCTATAAAGAAATTGTAAATAATCTAGAAAATAACACAGTAGTTTTAAACCCTAATTTAAAAATTGACTCAATAAAGATTGCAGTTGTTGAGCCAAATGCGTTGGAAGAATTGCAAAAAGAAAAAGAAAAGAAAATTATTACCGAACAAAAATTAAATAGGTGGCAAGTTTCATCTAATCTTGCGCCTATTTATTTTAGTTCAACCACCAATGGATCGCCATTAGATAAAAGATTAGAAAGTAATAATAAAAATTATGCGACCAACATAGGTTATGGATTGGGTATAAAATATAGTTTGAATAAAAAAATAAAACTAAGAAGCGGTATCAATATAGTTTCTGTAAATTATGAAACCAACGGAATTGCTTTTTATCAGAACACTAGCGGAACTTCTAAAATTACAAATTTAAACCCAAATAATGCTGGAGCCTACATTGAAATAGAAAATCTAGACAATGTAAATACATCGTTCAATAAAATACAACAACATTTTGAAGGAAAGATTAACCAAAAATTAGGTTATATAGAAGTGCCAGTAGAAATTTCTTATTTGATATTAAATAAAAAAATAGGAATCAACATTATTGGCGGATTGAGTTCTTTACTACTAAATGAAAATGAAATTTTTTTAAAATCGGAAGGATTAAATTTAAAAATTGGTGAAGCTAGTAATCTTAATAATATTCACTTTAGTGGAAACTTGGGATTGGGGTTTAAATATGGTTTTTTTAAACACCTTGAAGCTAATCTAGAGCCAGTTTTTAAATATCAAATAAATACATTTAGCAGCGATGCCGGAAACTTCAAGCCTTTTGTTTTTGGAGTTTATTCGGGATTAAGTTTTACTTTTTAAGTTAGTTTAAAATTAGTTAAGTGATGTTATTGCTTTAGAGTAATAACAGAAAAGAGCGTCTAGTTAAACGCTCTTTTTTTATGGATTAAATTTTTCTAATTGCTTTAAAATAATAGTTCGTGTTGCTTCTTTAAGCTCTTTTCTATCGGTAGCAACTTTTCCTTTAGTTTCTATAAAAGTGTGTACTTTGGCTCGCAACAATCCTGGTTTTCCGCTTAGAAAAGTATATGAAAATCGTTTTTTATTATCAGCAAATGTAATTGGTACTATAGGAATTTGGTGTTCTATGGCAAGTCTAAAAGCTCCGTCTTTAAATTCGTCTAAAACAACAGACTCTTCTGGAACGCCACCTTCAGGAAAAATACATATACTCATTCCTTGACTCAATCGTTTCTGTGCTCTTTCAAAAACCTCGTGACGGCTTTTAGGACTATTTCTATCTACCAAAATGCACGTTCGCTTATAGAAAAAACCAAATAAAGGAATCTTTACCAATTCTTTCTTTCCAACAAACACAAACGGATTTCTAACAAGTGCCAACATCAACATTATATCTACCATAGAAGTATGATTGGCAGTTAGCATATAGCTTTTTCCTTGTTCTAATTCTTGTTCACGCTCTACTTTATAGTAAAATCCCATGCCAAGTAAAATCCCTCTGGCCCAAATTCTCGCCATAATAAAAAAATAAGGATACCATTCTTCTCTTAGAATTGAAATTACAAGAAATGGAAGCATAATTATGATAAAAACGCCCATTAAAATGTAAAACCAAATGCGATATAATGTCCAAAAAACAATTTTTAGTAGTCTCATAGTGTCAAAAATAAGGAATAGTAAGGAATTTTTAATACAAACGATTAACTTTGCATAAAATAAATTTAGATACTGATATAAATTCAGCATATTATGGCTAAAATACTAACCGGAGTTCAAAGTACAGGCACACCACATTTAGGTAATTTACTAGGTGCAATTATTCCTGCAATTGAACTGTCTAACAATCCCAATAATCAATCGTTTCTTTTCATTGCCGACTTGCACTCGATAACTCAAATTAAAGACGGACAAACCTTGAGAGCAAATACATACAGTACTGCTGCTGCTTGGCTTGCCTGCGGATTGGATATTAACAAAGTAACTTTTTACCGACAAAGCGATGTGCCACAAACAGCCGAATTGTCTTGGTATTTAAGTTGTTTTTTTCCGTTTCAACGATTAACATTAGCCCATTCGTTTAAAGATAAATCCGATAGATTAGAAGATGTAAATGCCGGATTATTTACTTATCCAATGCTTATGGCTGCCGATATTTTATTGTATGACGCCAATTTTGTTCCAGTAGGAAAAGATCAAATGCAACATATAGAAATTACGCGTGATGTAGCTTCACGATTCAATCATTTAATGGGCGATACTTTTGTAATTCCAGAAGGAAAAGTTCAAGAAGAAACCATGTATGTGCCAGGAACAGATGGCGGAAAAATGAGTAAATCTCGTGGCAATATCATTGATATTTTTCTAGACGATAAAGCATTGCGCAAACAAATTATGACTATCGAAAGCGACAGCACACCACTAGAAGAACCTAAAAATCCGGATACTTGCAAGATTTTTGCCATTTATAAATTGGTTGCCACCGAAGATCAAATTACCACAATGAAACAAAATTATCTTGGCGGAAATTATGGTTATGGACATGCAAAACAAGCCTTGTTTGAACTTATTTGCGAGAAGTTTAAAACAGAAAGAGAAAAATACAATTACTATATAAACAACCGTTCTGAAGTTGACGAATTATTGAAAAAAGGTGCATCTAAAGCTCATCTTGTTGCCAATGAAGTTTTAAGTAGAGTTAGAATTAAATTGGGATTTGAATAATCTAAATTTCAAAATTTTATAGTAAGTTGTTGCAATAATTAGTTGTTTTTTGCAACAACTTACTACCAATAAAAAGTTGCTATTGCTTTACATTAACTTCTTTTTCTATATACTTGCCACCAACCAACTTTTTAGTAAATACATGTATTGAGTCTGAATTATTGGTTAAATCTTCAATACGTTCTTCTTTTAATATAAGCTTGTTGTTTTTCCAAAAATAGGTTTCATAATGAAATGATTCCAATGCGACTCTCCACTCTGAATAAATTTCTTTCTTGGTAGCGTCAAATCCAGGATTGTAAATGCTGTCTAATGCAAAGGCATGTTTGTAAATATGGTCTTTATTTTTATATATCCAAAAACTATATTGTGTATTGTATAATCCGTTGTAATTTATTATTTTAAGATCTTTAAAACCATCAAAATTAACATCGTCTTCCAACCAAAAATCGGCTTGCCAAGAAGATAAAAAGTAGTCTTTTTTAAATTTTATTTTTTGTATTTTTTTGTCAAACTTATTCTCTATTTTAATAGAATCGAAAGAAATATTTTCATTTTCATCTTTTGAATAATACATGTAAAAATAACCTTCATTATTAGATTTTTTTAAACAATAAACAGAATCATTAATTTTATTTTCGGCATCAATTTCTTCTTCAATGCTGTCTTTTTTTACAGAAATAGCCTCAATCTTTGTGGTTTTTTTGGTTTCGTGCCTACAACTGTAAAGTGTAATTATCAAAACAATAATTAGAATTTTCTGCATTTTTTATATAATGAAAAAAATCATTGTTATCTACTACACCTAACCATTAATAAAATTAATCTAATAACTACAATGGCTAGAACAATCATGCTTCCTGTTGATAATGCCGACGATGAATTTCCAGACGTTTTTTGGGTTCTCACAATTGTATCGTCTTTGTTAGATTTTAGTAAATTTGCCAAATCATTATCTACGGCTTTATAGTTGCTCATTGCCAACATCATTGGGTTTAAAAAACTTATTTTTATGTCAAAATTTACTAACGTACTCGACATTAAATTCATCAATTTCTTGATTTTTTCATCGTTTTCTAATGATCTAAAATGAGAAAGCAAATCGTAAAAACTTCTATGTTTTATAAAATTAAAAGAAATAGAATCTTCTATTGTAGGATTTTTTTCTAGTTTTTCTACTACCAAATCTAACTTCTCGGACACTTTTTTATTTAATTTATCTAATGCATTTTGGGGTAAATATTCTTTAACAACCAATAAATCTTCTATATCGTCAAATCTGTTTTCTGTTATCTTTTTATCAAAAAAAGCGTTCAAATCGTCACTTAAAAACTTGTCTATAAACAATTTTACGGCTTCGGGCGATGCCTCATTTTTAATATCAGACATGAATCTTGTACGCGAATGATTTTTCTTTGCAAAGAAATTATATAAAATGCGGTTGCCCGATATAAAAAGCAATTCCTTCGGATAATCATTCATAGCCAAAGTCAAATTGGTAGCTGTTGCACCATCAATATTGGGGTTTTGGCTTCGTTCTATTTCTATTTGTTTCTGAATCTTTACAGTATCATCAAATGTAAACCGGGTTGCATTTTCTTTATAAATACCTGCATTTTCAAATAGTTCAATAATATTCATGGTTATTTTTTTATGAAAAACAAAAATATAATTTTAATCGATTAATTCTAAATATTTTAAAATTAAATCGCCTCAAACAGTTTTCCGGGTAACGGACGAACAACACCTTTCAACTCCATATTGATTAATAATGACGAAATTCTATAAACAGGAAAATCGCAAGCCAAGGCAATTAAATCTAACTCTTTCTTGCCAATACCAATTAGATAATCGTAAATCTTTTGTTCATCAGCATCCAACGATACAAAAAGTTGTTTCTGAATTGTTTTATTGCTTTTAGAATCATTTTCATCAAGTTCCCAATTTAAAATGTACACAATATCTGCTGCCGATGTCAATAAATGAGCGCGTTGGGTTTTAATTAAATTGTTGCATCCTTGACTAAATTTATCTGAAGTTCGTCCCGGCACAGCAAATACATCACGGTTGTAGTCGTTAGCTAAATTGGCAGTTATTAACGAACCACCTTTTTCGGCACTTTCTATCACAATTGTAGCTTCACTCATGCCGGCAACAATTCGGTTTCGTTTTACAAAATTTTCCTTTTCAGGATTAGAATTACTCCAAAACTCCGTCATAAATCCACCATTTTCCTCCATCTTGGCAACATATTTTTTATGCACTTTAGGATACACTTGATTCAATCCGTGAGCAACAACACCTATAGTTTGTAAATTGTTGTCCATAGCAATTTTGTGAGCAAAGATATCAACACCATATGCAAATCCCGAAACTATAATGGGGTTTAAAGGTGCCAAATCTTCTATAAGTTTTTTACAAAAATCGATACCATAAGCGGTAATTTCTCTTGTGCCAACAATACTTATTATTTTTCTGTTATTAAAATCGATAGCACCAGATGTAAACAATAAAACCGGTCCATCAATACAATGTTTCAACCTCACCGGATACTTTTCATCTTGATAATAAAGAATCGATATTTTGTTCTCTTTAATATATTGAAGCTCGACCTCGGCAAGTTTAAAAGCCGATTTATCTTTCAAGTTTTTAATTAAAACTCTACCAATTCCATCAATAGATTCTAGTTGTGAGGCTTTGGTTTTAAATATATTTTGTGCACTTCCGCAGTGATTAATTAGTTTTTTGGCAACAATATCGCCAACTCCTTCTATTTTTAATAGTGCTAAAACGTGTAATAGTTCTGTATCGTTCATTGTAAATTATTGGTTTTCAAAAGTAAGAACAAAAATTAAAATTGTTAACAAAGTTTGTTAATAAAATTTTGCAATATGCATTAAATAAGTAAATTTGTCATTATGAAGATTGATCAATATATTTCACAATTACTCTATCGTTATCAGTGTGTAACAGTTCCAGGATTTGGTGCTTTTTTAACCGAAATCCAATCGGCACAATTGCACGAAGGTTCCCATTCGTTTTATCCACCCAAAAAATTAGTGTCGTTTAATTCGTATTTAAAAAACAACGATGGTTTACTGGCCAATCATATTGCTCAAGCCGAGAAAATGTCTTATGAAGTTGCCGTTTCAGCAATAGAAAACCAAGTAACCATTTGGAAATCTAAACTGCACGATTTTGGTGCTATTACATTAAAGAACATTGGTGAAATATCTTTAAATCAAGAAAAAAATCTAGTTTTTGTTCCTTACGATCAATTAAATTATTTAACAGCATCGTTTGGACTTACAACTTATATTTCACCAGCCGTAAAACGAGAAATTTTTAAAGAAGAACTGCAAGAACTGCAAGAAACAACCACAATAAATTTCACTCCAGAAACTAAAAAAGGCACAAATTTCTTGAAATACGCCGCCATTTTTGTTCTAGGCGCAGGTCTTCTAGGCGCAGGAGGTTTTCTAGGAAACAACTATTATCAAGCCCAAATTGAGCAACAAACAGTAGCTGTTCAAGCCAAAGTTCAAAAACAAGTAGAACAAAAAATACAAGAAGCCACCTTCTTTATTTCAAGTCCGTTGCCATCAGTAACATTATCGGTTTCTAACAGTAAAATGCCCTATCATATTGTTGCAGGTGCTTTTCGTCAAGAAGAAAATGCGTTAAAAATATACAGTGAATTGTTAAAACTAGGTTATCCAGCCAAACGAATTCCCAAAAACAAACACGGCCTATATCCAGTAGTGTACGGCAGTTTTAGCTCCTACAGCGAAGCCCAAAAAGAAATGCAAAAAATACAAAAATCACACAATCCAGAAGCTTGGTTGTTGATAGAAGAACTATAAGATTATCCCGATTATTTCGGGATTTTTTGTTTCTAGAACCCAAACAGTAGTTTTTATTTACAATGGCAATTCCTGCCATTCAATACAATCTTGGTTTCACTTGTTTAGCAACAAGTAAAACCAAGATTTCCATTACTGTCAGGAGTAGCAGTAATCCATTTTTATATTTGTATTCTAGTTTCTCATAACTATCTTTGTAAAAAAAAGCATGACTCCAAAACATCCTATAGATTCCCTAACAATCCTTACAGATTTAGTATTACCAAGCGAAACCAATCCGCTAAATAACCTTTTTGGAGGCGAATTATTAGCCCGAATGGACAGAGCAGCAAGTATAGCCGCAAGACGACATTCTAGAAGAATTGTAGTTACCGCATCTGTAAATCATGTAGCCTTCAATCGTTCTATAGCCTTAGGAAGTGTAGTTACTATAGAAGCAAAAGTTTCAAGAGCATTTACATCATCCATGGAAATTTATATTGACGTCTGGATAGAAGATAGAGAATCAGGAATAAGAACCAAAGCCAACGAAGCAATTTACACCTTTGTAGCCGTTGACGATTCGGGCAATCCAGTTCCGGTTCCACCATTAGAGCCAGAAACAGAAGAAGAACAATCTAGATTTGATGCCGCATTAAGAAGAAAGCAACTAAGTCTAGTTTTAGCCGGAAAAATGAGCCCACATGATGCAACAGAACTAAAAGCATTGTTTGTATAAATTCATAATAAAAAAACGCACAAAAGCCAACTTAATGCTTTCTGTGCGTTTTTTTTGTCTTAAATTTTAAAAAGAAAATATATATATTTAGTTATAATGTAATTTTCAAGAGTTGTTTTTTCTTTCCTTTTCGTCCTATAAAGTAAACAGAATTATTAGTGACAGCACCATCAGAAACCATAAATGGAACTTCGCTGTCTTTATCATCAAGAATTTCTTGGTAATCAAAATCGCCATTTGGTTTAATTCTAATAATATTTAAATTAGAACGTTTTGCGCTTGTTTGTCCAAATTGAATTCTATCGTTACTTATTTTTTTAACTTTTTCTCCAGTGTTTATAAAGAAAAAAGTATCATCACCTTTTATAGTTGACGTGTATGAAATATAAGAATCATCGCCACTTGTTGACTGACGTTTGTTAATGTTTCTAGCCCAAATCAAATCGCCTTGAACATTTAGTTTTGCACTCACAATATCATTATAATAATAAGTAGTTCTTGTAGACATTCCTCCACCAGGTTGCATCATGGTTGTTGTAATCACATAAAATTCTTCGGCATTAAAAACAATATCGCCTGATGCGGTAATAGAAATTCCTCTAAAAGAAAGGTTTCTTAACTCTTTATCTTTGTCTTTTCCATATTTATCAATCATAAATTGCTCGGTAAAAGGATTGAATTTAGATTTTTTTATAGCTAACGTTTTTGGATCCAATTCAAAGTAGCTTAATCCTTTGTAACGCGAATCATTTCTATCAGAATAAAATCCTACACAGGTAACTCGGTCTTGAAAAACAATCGTTTTTAGTGATCCAGAATAATGTTCTTCTGTGTCAAAAACTTGAGTTGCAATTCCATCCTTAGTTATTCTTGAAAGTTCATATTGGTATTTTCCACCGTCTTTTTTCTTTTTCTTTTCTGTAGTATAGACTTTTCCTAATAAATACAAAGTGTTTCCATCTTTAGAAACATCAATGTTTTCATATCTAAATTTTTTATCTTTAATATCGCGTTTAAACTCGTGAATAAATTTCTGATTTAACTTAGCGTCAAATAAATATAACTTGTGTGTTTCTTGGGTTTTATTAGAAATATCTACAATAATAGAAAACGCCGATTTGTCTTCATTTACAATCATTTGAGCTCCAGTATCGCCATCATAACTGCCACTATTTCCCCAAAAAGAAAAACCACTTACTTCTTCACTTGGAAGTGTAAAAAGTTCTTTTTTAGTAAAATTAAAATCTTTTATACTTGCAGAATTTGCATTACAAACAAAAGCTTTTTGTTCCTTTACATAAGTAAAATCGATAATACTTACTTGATCTTCGTTAACGATAATTCCCATAACACCACTTCTTTTAGAATCATATTCAAATTCTTTTATGAGCTTCATATTAGAATCATAATGTTCAAAATAATAGCCAAATGCACTTGAAAAAGCTCCGCCCATAAACGAACGAACAATGATTAATCCGCCATTTCCGTCTTCTTCTACAGACATAATGGTAGAGCGTTTGTACTCATCTTTAAAAACATCACTTTGTTGAATCTTAAAAGGAATTTCTTGCGCCTGTGATGTAGACACGTGTAAAAGCAATGCAAGAGCAAAGCAGGTAAAAAGTTTTTTCATTGAATAGGGTTTAGAGGTTGTTTAATTTTGTTGCAATTTATTATTTCCCAGTAAATTGGGCTTTTCTTTTTTCTAAAAATGCGGTTGTTCCTTCTTTAAAATCTTCTGTTCCAAAACATTTTCCGAAGTTTTTAATTTCTGTTTTAAATCCGTCAACACCATCTCTATAATTAGCATTTATAGCTTTAATTGCTTGACCAATTGCTACTGGAGAATTTCTCATGATTTTAGATGCAATACCTTTTACAAATTCTAATAGTTCACTTTGTAGCACAACATGATTTACTAATCCGTAGCTTTTTGCAGTTTCTGCATCAATCATTCCGGCAGTCATAATTAATTCCATAGCGCGACCTTTTCCTACTAGTTGAGGTAAACGTTGCGTTCCGCCATAACCAGGAATTACTCCAAGAGAAACTTCTGGCAAACCCATTTTGGCATTGTCGGATGCAACTCTAAAATGACACGCCATTGCCAATTCTAATCCGCCACCAAGTGCAAATCCGTTTACGGCTGCAATTACTGGAGTTTTTAAATTCTCTATAAAATCAAACAATAATTCTTGTCCTTGTTGTGCTAGTTGTGCGCCTTCTTCTACAGAAAAATGTGCGAATTCTGAAATATCTGCGCCAGCAACAAATGCTTTTTCACCTTCGCCAGTGATGATGATAACTTTGGTTTCATGATTTTCGTCTAATGATTGAAAAGCATAGTGCAATTCTTGAATAGTTGAAACATTTAAAGCATTAAGTTTAGATGGTCGGTTGATGGTGATTTGTCCAATTCCGTTTTCAGTTGAAACAATTATGTTTTCGAAGTTCATAGTTTTTATATTATTTTTCAATTATAGGAAGCGAAACTATAAAAGTTGTTCCTTTTCCAAATTCAGTTTCAAATATAATAGTTCCTTTGTAATTTTCAATAATGTTTTTGATAATTCCTAAACCTAAGCCCATTCCGCTATTTTTAGTTGTAAATTTTGGTTCGAAAATACGTTCGATATTTTCTGATTCAATTCCAATTCCGTTATCTTTTACAGAAATGTTTACATTATTTTCTACTTGTTTTACTTCTACTATAATAGATTTTTCTGCTTGATTTTCTGGAATTGCTTGAATGGCGTTTTTAACTAAATTAGTAATAATTCTAACCAATTGTGTTCGGTCCATAATGGTGATAATTTCCTCTTCATCACTTTTAAATTGTAGGTATTCTTCGTTGAAAATATCTAACGAAAACTCTACAACTTCAACAACATTTAAAGTTTCGTTTTGTTGTGCTGGCATCGAAGCAAAGTTAGAAAATGCCGATGCAACCGAACTCATAGTATCAATTTGTTGAATCAATGTCTTGGTATAATCGTCCAATTTTTGTTTCAAATTAGGATCTTCAGGATCAAATTTTCTTTGAAAACTTTGCACTGTCAATCGCATTGGCGTTAACGGATTTTTAATTTCGTGTGCAACTTGTTTTGCCATTTCGCGCCAAGCTTGTTCACGTTCGCTTTGTGCCAGCATTGAAGCGCTTTCTTCTAGTTTATCAACCATGTCGTTGTATGCTTTTATCAACGAATTGATTTCTTTACTATTGGCTTCAACAAGGATTTTTTCGTTTTTCTGATTTAAACTTGTTTCATTAATTTTATCAGAAATTGTTTTTAAAGTTTGGGTAATATATGACGATAAAAAGTAGGCAAGAGCAAAGGCAATAATCAACATAAAGAAGTAAACCTGACTCAGACTGATAAGAAATTGCTGAATCTCATCTTGATAAAAACTATCGTCTTCTACATAAGGTAAATTCAGAATTCCGAGTGGTTTAAATTTATCATCTTTTATTTGGCTAAATGACGATCGATTTTTAACACCATCAACACTTTTAATATCTACATAACGTTTTTCAATAGACGATTGAACAAGTTTTATAATGTATTTTGGAACTGGAGGCGAAATGCTATCTACAGAAAACGAAGCTTTAGACGATTTTAGAAGTTTTCCGTCAAGTGAATAAATATTGATTTCTACATTGTGGATGTCTGACAATTCGTGAATTTTATCCTTAAAAATATAAGGCAAATTGCGCTCTGTTAATGGATAAGTAGAATTGGCAAGAACATAATTAATGTGCTCTTTTACAGCATCTTCTTTTCTGTCTAATCGTTCTTGATAGTATTTTTTGGCTTCGTTTTGAAACTGAATTACCGATATTGTAGCTAACAAAATTGAAGTAATTAATATCAATACAATCATCGATAGGAAAATCCTAATTCGAAGTGAAAGCATAGACATTTTGAAACCGTTTAGCATTTATGACTTGTTTTTTTCTCGAAGTCTTTTATAAAATTTGAATCCCAACATAATAATAATCGAAAACAAAAAGATTCCGATTACGCCATAAATCCAGTTGAAAGCATTTTTTAAAATTACTAAAAAAACTACAGCAAATAAAATAATTGTGGCACCTTCATTCCATAATCGCATAAAATTAGACGAATATTTGAAAACATCATTTTGTAATTCTTTGAAAATCAGGTGACATTTTATGTGATAAGCAATTAATAAAACTACAAATCCCAATTTTACTTGCATCCAACGCATTTCTAAAAACGCAGGATTCAAATGCAATAATGAAAGTGCAAAAATCACTGCTAAAACCGCGCTTGGCCATGAAATAATGTACCACAAACGATACGTCATTATTTTGTATTGCTTTAGTAAAATTTCTCTTTCAGGCGAAGGTTTTTCGTTGGCTTCAATTTGATATACAAATAACCTAACAATGTAAAACAAACCCGCAAACCAAGTGATTACGAAGATTAGGTGTAGCGATTTTATGTAGTTGTAGATATCCATTTTTTTTATAAAAGTTGCCACGAATTACACAAATTTACACTAATTCTTTAATTCGTGCTAATTTGTGTAATTCGTGGCTAAACAATTTTTCTATTTTCTCTTAAAATCCTCAATCCAATTTGCTACAAAGCCACACCATTCATCATCATCATTCATACAAGGAACTGCCATAAATTCTTCGCCACCATGATGCAAAAATTGTTCGTTGGCTTCCATTGCAATTTCTTCTAAAGTTTCTAAACAATCGGACACGAATGCTGGAGTTACAACCGCCAATTTCTTAATTCCTTGTTCGGGCATTTTGTTGATTTCAACATCGGTGTAAGGCGTTAACCATTTGTCACCTGCTAAACGAGATTGGAATGTTTGGCTGTATTTTCCTTCTGGAATTCCTAATAATTTTACAACTTGTTTTGTGGTTTCATAACATTGATGACTGTAGCAAAATTCGTGTGCTGGCGATGGCGTATTGCAACACGTTCTGTCCATTTTACAATGCGATTTGGTAACATCGGTTTTACGAATGTGACGTTTCGGAATTCCGTGATACGAAAACAACAAATGATCGTAATCAAATCCTTCCAAATGCTTTTTCATCGAATTAGCTAATGCCTGAATATAATCGGGTTTGTTGTAAAATGCTGGAACATTGGTAAAAGTCATTTCAGGAAAAAACTTCTGACGCAATTCTTCTGCCAAAACCACAATTGTAGTTGTCGAAGCCATAGCATGTTGCGGATATAAAGGCATCAACATTACTTCGGTTACGCCTTTGTCTTTTAATTCTTGTAAACCTTTTTGAATGGTCTTCGTTCCATAGCGCATTGCCAAAGCCACAGGAATATCAACCAATTGCTGAACTTTTTGATGCATTTTTTTAGAAAGTACAATTAAAGGCGAACCTTCGTCAGTCCAAATTCGAGCATAAGCTTCTGCCGATTTTTTTGGTCGCGTTTGTAAAATAACACCTCGAACTAATAATGCTCGCAATAAAAACGGAACGTCAATTACGTATTTATCCATTAAAAATTCATCTAAATACGGCTTAACATCTTTGGCAGTTGGACTTTCTGGAGAACCTAAGTTTACAAGTAATACACCTTTCATAGTAAATTTAATTTTTTTGTAAAAGTAAATGATTCTTACTTTTTACATTTATGTTTATGTTTTTTTTATCGATTGTTTGATATACGAAATTGATGCTGTTATGTATTTGGATTTATCGACATCAAATATTTCTTCGGTGTAGTTGCAAATTTTTTCTTAAATGCTGCAATAAAATGACTTCCGGTGCTGTAACCTATTTTTAGCCCAACTTCGTTTACATTATACGAACCAGAATCTAATAATTGTCTAGCGTAGTCCATTTTATAATCAAATAGAAATCCGTAAACCGTATCGCCATAAATTTGTTTGAAACCCATTTTTAGTTTTTTCAAACTCAGTCCAACTTGCTCCGAAAGTTCTTCCAATCCTGGTGGTTCAGCCATATTTGAAATGATAATTTCTTTGGCTTTTTTAATTTTCAAAACATTGTCTTCATCAATTAAAAACGGACATTGCTCAGCATTTGGATCTTCCGAACGATTGAAATACAAACTCAATAATTCGTATCCTTTACCTTTATAGTATAGATTTTTTATGGACGGATTCAAATTATAGTGAAACAATTGACTTAATACAATTGCCATTGACGGACTAATATCTCCTTCCTTATAATATTTTTTGTCTTTATTTTCATCACTTAAAAACGGAATGTGTTCAGAATCATTAGAAAACAAACCGTGAAACTTTTGAATGGAAATTATAACAGAAATTATCCAAGAATTTGGAGCCAATTCTAAATTCAAAGGCAACTCTTTTTGTGGATTGTAGAATAATAATGACTTCTCATCTTTCAATTCTAAAGCATAATTTCCTTCGTTAAACACAAATTTTGCTTTTCCTTTAATGCCAAAATGAAATTGAATAAGCCCTTGATTTACATGCTTTTTCACATGAAAATTTTCGTTTCCATCATTTTGAAAACGAATTAGGGTAAAATCATTTTCAATTGTTATTACTTCTTGAGAACCCATAGCGATATTTTTTCGTATATGATTTTGAAACCTAGTCAAATTCTTATTTAGAATTAATCTACATAAGATAGTTGTTACGACTTGATTTCAGTACAAATTTATAATAAATAACGCTATAAAGTCGAATTTGGTTTAAAAATTCTCAGAGCGATACAAAAAGTCCCTCTAGCGTTGTTTTTATGAAATAGATAGTAATAATTTTGTTAAACTTTTTAGAAAAGTAGAATATGGAAAATTTTAATATGTCGAAACACACTTCTTTTTACGCATTAGGTTTGAGTTATAAAAAAGCAGACGCCGCTATTAGAGGTAAGTTTAGTTTAGACAATCAAGCAAAGTCAACTTTGTTAATACAAGCCGAAGCTGAAGGAATTGAAGCATTGCTAGTGACTTCTACTTGTAATAGAACTGAGATTTATGGTTTTGCTCAACATCCATATCAATTAATAAAATTACTTTGTGAAAACAGTAATGGTAGCGTTGAAGAATTTCAAGAAGTTGCCTATATCTATAAAAATCAAGAAGCAATCAATCACATGTTTCGTGTTGGAACAGGTTTAGACAGTCAAATTCTTGGGGATTTTGAAATTATTAGCCAGTTAAAAATCGCTTTCAACGAAAGTAAATCTAACGGAATGGTAAATTCTTTCCTTGAAAGATTAGTGAATTCGGTTATTCAAGCTAGTAAAAAAATTAAAACGGATACCGATATTTCTTCTGGAGCAACATCGGTTTCATTTGCATCTGTTCAATATATTATCAAAAACGTAGCCGATATTTCCAATAAAAACATATTACTTTTTGGAACAGGAAAAATTGGTAGAAACACTTGCGAAAATCTCGTAAAACATACCAAGCACGATCATATTACTTTAATAAACCGTACTAAAGATAAAGCCGAAAAATTAGCTCAAAAATTGGATTTAATTGTTAAAGATTACGCCGATTTACAGTTGGAACTTCAAAAAGCCGATGTTGTAGTTGTTGCCACTGGAGCACAAAATCCTACTATTGATAAAGCGATTTTAAATCTGAAAAAACCTTTGTTGATTTTAGATTTATCTATTCCAAAAAATGTTCACGAAAATGTAAAAGAGGTTGAAGGTGTAACGTTAATTCATCTTGATCATTTGTCTCAAATTACAGATGAAACGTTAGAAAAACGTAAATTACATATTCCTGCAGCCGAAATAATTATTGAAGAAATAAAAGAAGAATTCATAGCTTGGACTAAAAACAGAAAATTTGCACCAACAATTCAAGCATTAAAAGAAAAATTAAATTCTATAAAAGACGGAGAATTGAATTTTCAACGCAAAAAATTATCTAATTTTGACGAACATCAAGCCGAATTAATAAGCAATAGAATCATTCAAAAAATCACCAATCATTTTGTAAACCATTTAAAAGATGGCGAATCAATGGACGAAGGTATTGAATGGATTGAAAAAGTATTTCAGTTAGAACAAGAGAAATCATTTTTTTAAAGATAAAATTTCACAACAATAAACCTTAATGAACCTTAATTCCTTAATGGTTCAAAAAAGAATAAAATGTCTGAAAAAACAATACGTATAGGAACTCGTGATAGTGAATTAGCGCTTTGGCAAGCACACACGGTTCAAAAACAATTAAACGATTTAGGTTACAAAACCGAAATTATAGCCGTAAAATCGCAAGGTGATATCCTACTTGATAAGCCGCTTTACGAATTAGGAATTACCGGAATTTTCACAAAAACATTAGACATTGCAATGATTAACGGTCAAGTTGATATTGCAGTGCATTCTATGAAAGATGTTCCAACGGCGCTTCCAATTGGAATTGTGCAAGCAGCAGTTTTAGAAAGAGCCAATATTTTAGATATTTTAGTTCACAAAGGCAACTTAGATTTTTTAGAATATAATGGAACAATCGCCACAGGAAGTTTGCGTCGTCAGGCAATGTGGTGGAACAAATATCCAAATCACAAAGTGGTCGATTTACGCGGAAATGTAAACACGAGAATGCAAAAATTGCAGGATAATGATTGGAGTGGAGCCGTTTTTGCAGCCGCAGGTTTAGAAAGAATCAACTTAAAACCTGATAATTATATCAATCTCGATTGGATGATTCCTGCACCAGCACAAGGCGCAATGTTAGTTGTTGCAATGGATGAAGACGAATTTACGTTGGATGCACTTTCACAATTAAATCACATTGAAACCGAAATCTGTACCTATATAGAAAGACAATTTCTAAAAACGCTCGAAGGTGGATGTACTGCGCCAATTGGAGCTATTGCAACGTATAACGAAAAGGAAGATACTATCAATTTTAAAGGAGTTTTACTATCAATTGATGGAAAACAAAAACTAGAAATAGAAAAACTAGTTGACATTTCTGAATGGAAAAAACTAGGATTCAATGCCGCACAAGAAATTTTGAATAATGGCGGAAGTGAACTGATGATAGAAATAAAGAAACAATTGAAGAAATAAAATTGAACCATTAAGGTATTAAGTTTCATTAAGTTTTACTCTTAATTTTTCTTAATACCTTAATGGTTTAAAAAGAAAAAAATGACAAAACAAATCAACATATTATCCACCAAAAAGCTTTTACCAAATCAAAAGCAAGAATTATTAGACGCTAACTTTACAGTTGTTGAAGAAGATTTTATCGAAACCAATATCAAGAATTTTGAGCTGTCTAAAATCAACAAAAATCTAATTTTTACAAGCCAAAACGCCGTTCAAAGTATTTTACAACATCCAAAATGTGAAGATTTAAAAAGCAAAGATGTTTTTTCAATCGGAATGAAAACCAAAGATTTATTAACCGAAAACGGATTTAATGTTGTAGCTTATACAGGTTACGCAGCAGATTTGGCAGAAATAATATCCTTAATTTATTCAGAAGAAACCTTCACTTTTTTCAGCGGAAATTTACGTCGTGATGTGTTACCAGAAACGTTAAAAGAAAACGGAATTACATTCAACGAAATAGAAGTATACGAAACCAAAATAACATCCAAAAAAATAACAAAAAAACTCGACGGAATTCTATTTTTCAGTCCATCTGCAGTAGAAAGTTATTTTAAAATGAATACCATAAAAGACGAAACCTGTTTTTGCATTGGCGAAACCACAGCAGAAGCTTTAGAAAACAATAAAATAAAAAATATCGTAATTGCAGACAAACCATCAGTTGAAAATGTAATTTATGAAGTAATAGAATATTATAACAATTAAACTTTGTGCCTTTGTGCCTTAGCGCCTTTGTGGCAAAAAACATAAGAAAAATGATCAAAAACGACCTATTTTTAAGAGCATTAAACAACGAAACGGTAGAACGTCCACCAGTTTGGATGATGCGTCAAGCCGGAAGATATTTACCAGAATTCAGAGCTTTGCGTGACAAATACGATTTTTTCACACGTTGCGAAACTCCAGAATTAGCTGCCGAAATCACAGTGCAACCTATTAGAATTGTAAAACCAGATGCTGCAATTTTATTTTCTGATATTTTGGTAGTTCCACGTGCAATGGGAATTCACGTTGAATTGAAAGACAATTTGGGACCGATAATTCCAAATCCAATTCGTACAATGGAACAAGTCAATCAAGTAATTGTTCCCGATGTTCATGAAACTTTGGGTTACGTTTTTGATGCCATCAAATTAACCAAAGAAATGTTGAACGATGAGGTGCCGCTTATTGGTTTTGCAGGTTCGCCTTGGACCATTTTTTGCTATTGTGTAGAAGGAAAAGGGTCAAAAAGTTTTGATACAGCGAAAGGTTTTTGTTTTTCAAATCCAATTGCAGCGCATACATTATTACAAAAAATCACAGATACAACTATTCTATATTTAAAAGAAAAAGTAAAAGCAGGTTGCAACGCCGTTCAGATTTTCGATTCTTGGGGCGGAATGTTATCGCCTGTAGATTATCAAGAATTCTCTTGGAAATACATCAACCAAATCGTTGACGCTTTAGCAGAAGACACTAAAGTTATTGTTTTCGGAAAAGGATGTTGGTTTGCATTGAACGATATGGCGAAAAGTAAAGCATCAGCACTTGGTGTAGATTGGACATGTTCAGCAAGAAATGCTCGTTATTTAACAGGCGGAAAAATCACATTACAAGGAAATTTTGATCCATCAAGATTATTATCGCCAATTCCAACCATCAAAAAAATGGTTCACGAAATGATAGACGAATTCGGAAAAGACAATTATATAGTAAATCTAGGTCACGGAATTTTACCAAATATTCCAGTAGATCATGCCAAGGCTTTTATTGAAGCGGTTAAGGAGTATAATTCTTAAGTAAATGGAATTCAGCAATTGGAAACTCGACAAAATAGAAAATATTCGCTTTGAAGAATTTTTTGATTTAATAGAAAATAACAGAAATCGTATTATAAAAACATTTCCTGTAACAGTTTCTAATTGTATTGATTTAAAAGCAACAGGAGAATTCATTACTAAAAATATCCAAATAGAAATAGAAAGAACAGGTTACTATTTTTATGTTAGAAATATAGAAACCAATAATTTAATTGGATATATTGGCATTAAAAAAATAGATTATAACATTTCAAAATGCGAATTATTCTATTTTATTGACAACCATTTTGAAGGCAAAGGAATTATTTCAAAAGCAGTTTCTGAAGTAATTGGTTTTTGTTTCAATGAATTAAAAATGAACAAGATTTTTATTTGTACTTCAAAAATTAATTTTGGAAGTCAGCAAATTGCATTAAAAAACGGATTTATTCATGAAGGAACTTTGCGAGAAGAATTTAAAAATCACGAAGGAGTTTTAGAAGATATTAATTACTATGGATTATTGAAATCAGATTATAAATGACAAATTGTAAAAACTGTAACCATCAAGTTGTAGATGATTTTTGTTCAAAATGTGGACAACCAAAGAACATAAAAAGAATTGATTTTCACTATATGGTTCACGAAATTGAGCATCTTCTTCATTTTGAAAAAGGATTTCATTTTACGGCTTGGCAACTAATCATAAAACCAGGAAAAACAATTCGTACCTATTTATTTGAAAACAGAAATAAATATGTAAAACCAATCGTTTATCTGTTTTTTGCATCGTTAATTTTCACTTTGTTAACACATTTTCTTCATATTAAATATACTTACTTGAATGTAGGATATATAGAACCATTAAAAGATAAAGTAAATTTAAAAACCATTGATCATTGGTTAATTAGTCATATTGCGTACACCAATATTATTGTAGGATTCTGTATTGCACCTTGGTTGATGTTGTTGTATAGAAAAAGAAAATACAATATTTTCGAAATGATTGTAGTGATGTCCTATGTTTTAGCCACAGGATTACTTGTCATTTTGCCATTAATCATGTTAGTTAAATTGACACCTTTTTTTAGTAATTTGACGATCTTTTTTATTATTTATCAAATTTGGGCAATTGGACAATTTTTCGGAGAGAGAAAATTAGTAAACTATTTAAAAGCACTGTTGGCGTTTATACTTGGAGTATTAACTCACGTTGCTATCTTTTTTGTAATAGGATATGTCAATAAATTTTATTTGTAAGCTATGAAAAATAAATTCTGCCAATACATACAAAATTTACAATATTAAATTATGACCAAAGAAACCGCCATAAAACTATTTGAACAAAAACAAATTCGTTCTATTTGGAATGAAGATGATGAAAAATGGTATTTTTCTATTGTTGATGTTATTCAAGTTTTGACAGAAAGTACTATACCAAAAAGATATTGGACAGATTTAAAAAAGAAATTAAGTCTAGAAGGAAGTCAGTTGTACGATAATATCGTACAACTGAAATTACAGTCATCAGATGGTAAGTTTTACAAAACCGATGTAGCCGATACCGAACAATTGTTCCGATTAATTCAATCTGTTCCATCAAAAAAAGCAGAACCTTTTAAATTATGGTTAGCACAAGTTGGTAGAGAACGTATAGACGAAATTGAAGATCCAGAACTTGGTTTTGACAGACTTATGGAAACTTATCTCAAAAAAGGATATTCTAAAGAATGGGTTAACCAACGCTTAAAAAGCATTGAGGTAAGAAAAGAGCTTACTGATGAATGGGATAATCGAGGTGTAAAAAAAGGTCAAGAATATGCAATATTAACTGATGAAATTACTAAAGCTTGGAGTGGTTTATCGGTTAAACAATATAAAAATCACAAAGGATTAAAAAAAGAAAACTTACGTGATAACATGAGTAATCTTGAATTGGTTTTAAATATGTTAGCAGAAGCAACCACTACAGAAATCAGCAAAGAAAAGAAGCCAAAAACATTTGCTCAAAATAAGAAAATAGCCAATCAAGGCGGAACTATCGCAGGTAATACTCGAAAAGAAATTGAAGCAAAAACAGGAAAGAAAATTGTAAATAAATTAAACGCTTCCGATTATCTGCAAAACAAAAAAGAATTGGAATAAATGAAAAATAAATTCTACCAATACATACAAAATCTGCAAGACCAAATCGTTGCCGGATTAGAAGCTGTCGAAGGTCAAGCCAAATTCCGTGAAGACATTTGGGAACGTCCAGAAGGCGGCGGCGGAAGAACACGAGTTATAGAAAACGGAAAAGTAATCGAAAAAGGCGGTGTTAATATTTCGGCAGTTCATGGAAAATTACCTGAAGCAATGCAAAAAATGTTCAACGTCGGTGAAGCCGATTTTTTCGCTTGCGGATTAAGTTTGGTGATTCATCCTAGAAATCCAATGGCGCCAACGGTTCATGCCAATTGGCGTTATTTTGAAATGTACGATGATGCTGGAAACGTAATAAATTCATGGTTTGGTGGCGGACAAGATTTAACACCGTATTATTTATTTGAAGAAGATGCCATTCATTTTCATCAAACTTGTAAAACAGCTTGCGACAAACACAATTTAGAATTTTATCCAAAATATAAAAAGCAATGCGATACTTACTTTTGGAACGCACACCGAAATGAAGCTCGTGGACTTGGCGGATTATTCTTCGATTATTGCAAGGAAACCGGAGACATGAAAATGGAAGATTGGTTCAATTTTGTAACCGAAGTTGGAAACAGTTTCCTTCAAGCCTATGCTCCAATTTTAGAAAAAAGAAAAGATTTACCATATACAGAAGCACAACGAACTTGGCAAGAAATCCGTCGCGGTCGTTACGTTGAATTCAATTTAGTTCACGACAAAGGCACGCTTTTCGGACTAAAAACCAACGGAAGAATTGAAAGTATTTTGATGAGTTTGCCACCAAATGTGCAATGGGTTTACGATCATCATCCAGAAGTTGGTAGCGAAGAAGAAAGATTAATTAAAGTATTAGAAAACCCAATAGACTGGATTTAATAACTAAACACACTGGTAAAACAGTTGCGAGTTTTTTATAAAAGATTACCTTTGTATTAGAATTCTTCCATTTAGAATTTAAAATATATTTCTGTAATAACGCACCAAAGTGCACCGCCAAAACGTTTATAGCATGCAACTGTATAACACTTTAAGCGCAGAAGAAAGGAAAGAGCTGATTGATTTAGCTGGTAAACAACGTCTTACGTTGTCTTTCTATGCGTATGCCAAAATTGAAAACCCCAAAAAATTTCGCGACGATTTATTCATCCAGTGGAACCAACTCGATGCTCTTGGCAGAACGTATGTTGCCAAAGAAGGAATTAATGCTCAAATGAGTGTTCCTGCAGAAAATATTGAAGCCTTCCGGGAAACCTTAGAAAATTATGATTTTATGCGAGGCATTCGCCTGAATGTCGCTGTTGAACAAGACGATCATTCTTTTTTGAAACTTACAGTAAAAGTTCGTGATAAAATTGTAGCCGACGGTTTGAAAGACGAAACATTTGACGTAACCAATATTGGAGTTCATTTAAAAGCCAAGGAATTCAATCAAATATTAGAAGATCCAAATACTATTTTAGTCGATTTTAGAAATCATTACGAAAGTGAAATTGGTCATTTTAAAGGTGCGATAACCCCAGATGTGGAAACTTTTAGAGAAAGTTTGCCAATAATTAACGAGCAATTAAAAGATTTTAAAGAAGATAAAAACTTAGTGATGTATTGCACTGGTGGAATTCGATGTGAGAAAGCTTCGGCTTATTTCAAGCATCAAGGTTTTAAAAATGTATTTCAATTGGAAGGCGGAATTATCAATTATGCCAAACAAATTCAGGAAGAAAATATCGAAAGTAAATTCATAGGGAAAAATTTTGTTTTCGATCATCGACTTGGCGAAAGAATTACAGACGATATCGTTTCGCAATGCCATCAATGCGGAAAACCATGCGATAATCACACCAATTGTGAAAACGAAGGTTGCCATTTGTTATTCATTCAATGTGATGATTGTAAAGTTGCGATGGAAAATTGTTGTTCTACAGAATGTCAGGAAATCACTCACATGTCGTTGGTAGATCAGGTAAAAATGCGTCGTGGTGTTAAAAACGGTAACATGATTTTTAGAAAAGGAAAATCAGATAAATTACTTTTCAAACATTCAGGTGAGCTTTCAGATAAATCTTTGGCTGTAGCCGAAAAGCCTAGAGATATCCGTCAGAAAATTAAAGTAAAAAAAGTACTTGTTGGTAAAGCCGAACATTATTATCCAAAACCACAAGTTGGATTGTTTATCATCGAAAATAACGAATTAAATAGAGGCGATAAAATTTTAATTTCAGGTCCAACAACAGGAAACAAAGAAGTAATTTTAGACAGAATGTTGGTAAACGGAAACGAAAATTCGCTTGCAAAAATTGGGGATAAAGTGACTTTCATTTTGCCTTTTAGAGTTAGATTATCTGATAAATTATTTAAAATTTTAGAGTAATTTTTCTAAAATTATAACAGTTAAAAATTCCAAATTTCAATACATGAGTTGTATTGGAATTTGGAATTTTTCTTAATTGGAATTTCAATTTCTTTTATTGGAATTTATTTTTTAAAAATACTATCTTTACCAATTAATCGTTTTATAAACATAAGTCGCTTTTTTGCGATACTACATATATAATTATGGCATGTACAAGTTGTTCAACTTCTGATGGTGGCGCACCTAAGGGTTGTAAAAATAATGGAACTTGCGGCACCGATAGCTGCAATAAATTAACCGTTTTTGACTGGTTGGGAAATATGAATTTACCTAACGGCGAAGCACCTTTTGATTGCGTTGAAGTACGTTTCAAAAACGGAAGGAAAGAATTTTATAGAAATACCGAAAAACTAACTTTGAGCATTGGTGATGTAGTTGCAACAGAAGCTGCTCCGGGTCATGATGTTGGAATTGTAACTTTAACAGGTGAATTAGTTAAAGTGCAAATGAAGAAAAAAGGTGCCAATCATACTAGCTCTGATATTTTAAAAGTATATAGAAAAGCATCTCAAAAAGACATTGATATTTGGAGTGAAGCTCGTGATAAAGAAGAGCCAATGAAAGTAAAAGCAAGAGAAATTGCTATTGCTTTAAAATTACAAATGAAAATTTCTGATATTGAGTTTCAAGGTGATGGATCTAAAGCTATATTTTATTACACAGCAGACGATAGAGTCGATTTTCGTCAGTTAATTAAAGAATTTGCACAGGTTTTTAAGGCAAGAATCGAAATGAAACAAGTGGGCTTTCGTCAAGAAGCAGCTCGCCTTGGCGGAATTGGATCTTGTGGAAGAGAATTGTGTTGTTCTACATGGCTAACTGATTT
>NZ_JAYWFT010000126.1:0-9598 GCF_043778725.1 Flavobacterium sp.
GGAGAATTCAAAAACCTAACGCAACAAATGATAAATTTTATCTTTGTTGAATTATGGAAAAAAAACACAAACGATTATCGTTTAAAGAACGAGTTGTAATTGAAACTTTACTCCAAGAAGGTAAGTGCAAAAACTACATCGCAAATCAGCTCAAACGCAATCGAACAACAATAACTAGAGAAGTAAATACTTGGGTTTTAAAACCTACAGATATTTATAAAGCTGACTTAGCTCATTGGTACGCATTAGAAGCCAATAAATACAAACATTGTTCTGATAAAATAAATGACAATCCAAGACTTAAAATATTTATTTTCAGAAACTTAATACTTGGAACAAGTCCAGAACTAATTGCAGGAAGATTGAAAATAATCCATCCTAATGATCCAACAATGTCCATATCGCACGAGTCAATTTACAATTATATTTATAGACATAGACAAACTAAATTAGCTCAGAAATTAATAAAACTTCTGCCCTATCATCATCATAAAAGACGTAAACAACGAAAATTTGGAACAAAAAAAACAAGAATAAAAGATCAAGTAAGTATAGATGATAGACCAGATCATGTAGAACTAAGACTTGAAGTCGGACATTGGGAAGGTGATTTAATGATTGGAATCGGACAAAAAAGTGCCATAGGTACAATTGTTGAGAGAAAAACCAGATACACTTTTATAGTAAAATTAGAAAATAGAAAATCCGAAACTGTAACTTACCAATTTGCTGAAATATTAAATACAATGCCTAAATTTATCACTAAATCAATGACTTACGACAACGGAATGGAAATGACTAATCATAAATGGCTAACTAATAATACAGGAATGAACATCTTTTTCGCACATCCATATTCCTCCTGGGAAAGAGGAACTAACGAAAACACAAATGGATTAATCAGACGATTTTTACCTAAAGGAACTGACTTCAATAATATATCGGAAAAACATTTAAAACATATTGAAAACAACCTAAATAACAGACCCAAAAAAATACTTGGATATAGAACTCCAAAGGAACAAATGACACAAGAAATCAATAGCCATAAGGGTTGCCTCTAGCTAATTTTGGAAATAACTTTTGGCTAATTTAAAAAGCCAAAAAAGTTATTCTAAAATTAAGCAGATTTTAAACGAAAAATGCTATTTTTGATACTAACTAAATAACTAACGATGTTGCGTTAGATACTTGAATCCGCCATACATCAACAGCGCCAGGGTTTATTGCTGGGTTTGCGTCGTCGCAATCGGTTCCAAAAGTCACATAACCTTGAGGTAAGCCGGATGCAACAATGGTATTATTAGGGTTTCCAAAACCATCAGCGTCAGCATCTAGATAATAAGTAATTAGATTAGAAAAACTTGGTTGTTGAATACCTTCGTTGAACGAGCCATTAGTACCAACATCATTTTTGTAAAATATTTGTCCAATGGAAAAGCTCACGCTTCCATTACTTCCAGCGGCATCACCGCCTGCACTTACGAAACCTTCCTGAGCAAAAACACTTCCTGTACACAAGAAGAATAATGCAAAAGCGATTCTGTTTTTTTTGTAATTCATAAATTTAGACTTAGGTTAATAATTTAATTGTTTTTATTGAGAGCAAACCAAGCAAACTATGATTGTATGAGAATAATATTACTATTGAATTCAACCCAATACATTTTGCAAATTTTGTTCGCCCGACTGCCTATTTACTAATGATAATTTAGATTTCAAGTGAATTTACTATTATTTCTAAAATATTTTTCAACAAATGTTTCTATTGTTTTTTTATAATCATGATTTAATGAATGCAAAACTTTTATTGACTTAATTGCAATAGGGTTAAACTGAATTAGCATTCGAATTTTTCATTTTTTCTATTTTTTTTTTCTGCTGTATTATTTCCCTCACTTCTTCAATATTTTTTTTAGTTAAAGGAATATTACGTTGAATGCAGGTATAAATTACCTCATCTCTTTTTAGAGAAAATAATCTCAAAAAAATTTTTAATTGTTCCATCATTTTTTATTTTGTTTAGAGATCACAAATTTGATTTTCTTGTTAAACAAAACCTAATTTTGCGCGGGTAGTTGTCGGGTAGTTGTTCAATGCTAAGATGACTACCCGATGGGTAGTCATATTCAAATACTTGATTTTCAATAAATTACATTTTATTAAAATAAATTGATATTTGAAATTTCTTATATATATTTGAAAAAAAACTAATATGCATTTAACAAAACCTTTAATAATAATAATTGCTGCAATATTTTATTGTTTTCCTCTGGCTGCACAAATCAAAAATATTAAGCTTCTTGAAGAAGAAGTTACAAAGCAAAATGATGCTTTAAGATATGAAAATTCTATAAAACTTATTAGTGATTTTATATCTGATGAAAGCAAAACTTCTTATGAAAAGTACAATGCTTACATTTTAAAATCATATACCTATAAGAGATTATTTAATTATGAAGAGACATTACATAATTTAGATTTAGCTTTGAAAGAAGGCTTAAAAAGTGATAAAAAAGCAACAATAGAAAATTGTATAAAAGCTGAAAAAGCATTTGTTTATTTTGACACGCATGAGTATGCATTAGCTGGAAAGTTGATGCAAGAGTTGTACGCATCCAATTATAAATATTTAGACCAAGATTCTAAAACTTGGATAATTATGCAAGAAGGTTATTTGCTAATGATGAAAAAAAAATATGCTGAAGCAGATAAGAAGTATGATGTTTCTTTAGCAATTGCATTAAAGAATACACCAAGAAATGCACCAAATATTTATGGAAAAAAAGTAGAATTGTACAATGTGATGAAATTGTATGATAAACGAGATAAAGCTTTTGAAATAGGAATGCAGTATGCAAAAAAATACAAAATATTAAAATATGAAATGTATTTGTATGAAGTTATTACAAAACAATTTCGCGAAAATGATGATTATAAAAACGCTTTTGAATCACAAAAAAAATATGATTCATTAAATTCTATCTACAATTCAACTAACAACAATGGTAAAATACAGATTTTGGAAAAGAAAATTGATGAAGAAAAAAAGCAATTAGAACTAAAAAATGAACGCATTGTGCAGTATTATTTGATTGGTATTGTTTCAATATTAATTTTATTATTAATAATATCAGGCCGATTATATGTCATTAACAAACAAAAAAGAGTCTTAGTTGAAAATGAAAATATTCGAATCCATAATGATATTGAGCAACTTACTAAAGCGATAGATGAAAAAGGAAATAAGCGATTAGACATTTCAAAATTTCACCTAACAGAACGACAAAAAGAAATTATTTGTTTAATTCAAGAAGGTAAATCTAATAAAGAGATTGCTATCTTACTATTTATTTCAGAAAACACAGTGAAATATCATTTAAAAATTATTTATGAAATTTTGGATATCGAACATCGAACAGAAATCAAATAATTTTGAGATTTTAAAAAAAAATCTAGAAAATATCACTCTACAATTTACAGGAATATAAAAAATTATTTTACAAAGGAGTAAACAAAAAAACTGGATTTGAAATATTGCTTTTTTTCTTAATCTACATTAAGTACATTTTCATTACATCAAACGTAAATTTGTATCATAATAATCACTAAATTTATATACAAATGAAAAATACAGTTTTACACAAAGCAAACACAAGAGGACACGCAGATCACGGCTGGTTAAACGCTTACCACAGTTTTAGTTTTGCCAGTTGGTACAATCCCGAAAGAGTACAATTTGGAACTTTACGTGTTTTAAACGACGATACTGTTGCTGCAGGAATGGGTTTTGGCGAACATGGTCACGATAATATGGAAATTATCACCATTCCGTTAGAAGGCGATTTAGCGCACAAAGACAGCATGGGAAATGCCGAAACCATAAAAACTGGTGACGTACAAGTAATGAGTGCTGGAACTGGAATTCGCCACAGTGAATTCAATCCGAATAATGACCAACGCACTAAATTATTCCAAATTTGGTTGTTTCCAAGAACAAAAAACGTAACACCAAGATACCAACAAATAACGTTAGAAGTAACGGAACAAAAAAATAATTTTGCTCAAATTCTTTCTCCAAATGCAGATGACGAAGGCGTTTGGATTCATCAAGATGCCTGGTTTTATTTGGCTAATTTTGACAAAGATTTCTCTAAAACTTATCAAATTAAAAAAGCAGGAAACGGAATGTACGTTTTTGTAATTTCTGGAACTATTACAGTTGATGGTCAAGAACTAGAAACTCGTGACGGATTGGGAATTACAGATTTTGAAACTTTAGAAATTAAAGCTTCAACAGACGCGAAGTTTTTATTAATGGAAATTCCAATGGAGCAATAAATACCAAATTTCAACATTCGAAATTCTTTATTGAATATTCCAAGTTAAAAATGTTGAATAATAAATTTTCAATAGCGAATGTTGAAGTTTTAAAACATAAAATCATGAACGAAGTACAATTAAAAATCAATGATAAAAACGGTGCTTTTTACATTGATATCAATGGGAAACAAGAAGCATTAATGACATTCGTGTTTGCTGGCGAAGACAAAATAATCATCGATCATACCGAAGTAAATCCGGGAAATGAAGGCAAAGGTTTTGGAAAGAAAATGGTTGTAAAAGCCATTGAGTACGCACGAGAAAAAGGCATTAAAATTATTCCGCTTTGTCCTTTTGCAAAAAGTGTTTTTGATAAAAATCCACAATTTAGCGACGTTTTATAATTATGGCAAATCTTTTAGAAAACGATATTACAGGAACCATTGGAAAACAAAAATACTTGTGTACCATTTCATGGCGCAATGGAACGCTTTTAATGGATGAACCCGAAAGTATTGACGGAAAAGACCTTGGTCCCGATCCATATACCACACTTTTAGCATCACTTGCAGGTTGCACTTTATCAACTTTGCGAATGTATATTGATAGAAAAGGCTGGGAAATTCCCGAAATAAATATTGCTTTAAATATGTCGCAAGAAATTAATCCAGAACTAGAAACCACTATTTCTAGAACCATTTCTTTTTCGTCAGAAATTAGTGAAGTACAAAAAGAACGATTACTTTTAATAGCCGAAAAATGTCCAGTTTCTAAAATTTTAAAAAACAAAGTGACAATTAACACCAACCTATAACCATGGAAACTAACGATTTAACCAAAGAATACAGCAATGGCAAAGTAACTATTGTATGGAAAAACGCCTTGTGCATTCACTCTGCCAATTGCGTAAAAAACAATCCAGATGTTTTTCATCCAAAAGAAAAACCTTGGATTCTTCCAGAAAATTCTACCACCGATAAAATTATTGAAACCATAAATAAGTGTCCTTCTGGAGCGCTATCTTATTATAAAAATACTATTTAATGAAAAAAATACTAGCTTTTGGAGCTTCATCAAGCAAAAATTCCATCAATAAACAATTGGCAACTTATGCTTCGCATTTAATTAAAAATGGAACTGTTGAAATCCTTGATTTGAACAATTATGAAATGCCAATCTATTCTACAGACAAAGAAAAAGAAAATGGAATTCCGCAATTAGCACACGATTTTTACGCTAAAATTGGAGCTTCCGATTTTGTAGTAATTTCCTTTGCCGAACATAACGGTGCCTATTCATCGGCCTTCAAGAACATTTTCGATTGGATGTCGCGCATTAACGGTAAAACTTTTCAGGAAAAACCAATGCTTTTATTAGCAACTTCTCCAGGCGTTCGTGGCGGTAGTTCGGTGCTAGAAATTGCCAATAAACGCTTTCCTTTTCAAGGTGCAATCGTGAAAGGAAGTTTCTCTTTACCAAGTTTTAACGACAATTTTAATGCCGAAAATGGAATAACAAACAAAGATTTAAAAAACGACTTACTCCAAATTATCGACTCGATTACCTTATAAAATTGTCCTAAAAATAATTAGAAGCCAATCCAGCCATACATTACAAGTTTTTAAAAAGAAACACCATTTTTCTAAGCCATAAAAGGAGCTTCTTTGGTCGCTCTTTTCTACCAAGAAAAATTGGCATTTCTTTTTAAAAAGCTTTTCATTACTGTCTGGGCTATGTGCCCAAGTTTTAAATACAACTATTTCTTAATCTAGGTTAAGTGCCGCTTCATTACAACAGCAATATCTTTGTACTATCAAATTGTAATAAAAAAATAAATATAAATTATGGCTACAACTAAATGGGCAATTGACCCAACACATTCAGAAATTGGTTTTAAAGTAAAACACATGATGTTTACCAATGTATCAGGAAAGTTTGAAACGTATGATGCAACAATCACAACAGAAGAAGACGATTTTACAAAAACTACAATTGAATTTTCTGCCAATATCGATTCCATAAACACTGGTAATAAAGACAGAGACAATCATTTAAAAAGCGCAGATTTTTTTGACGCAGAAAAAAATCCAAAACTAACTTTCGTTTCATCATCATTAGTAAAAAAAGGTGACGATTACGAAATAACAGGAGAATTAACCCTACACGGAGTTACTAAAACGGTAAAACTAGAAACAGAAGTAAGCGGATTGTTAAAAGATCCATGGGGAAATACCAAAGTAGGATTAAATGCTACAGGAAAAATAAACCGTACCGATTTTGGTTTAACATGGAATTCGGCACTAGAAACTGGTGGCGTTCTTGTGAGTGAAGAAGTAAAATTGAATATAGAATTACAACTTTTGAAACAATAAATAATTGTTTTTTAAATAAGAAAACCTTGAATTTCATTACGAAATTCAAGGTTTTTATTTTTACCTAATATTTAATAGATTTTACTTCTTTTTCAACGTAGTATTTTCAAATGTTGAAACATCAATTACTTCTTCATTATCTACATCAAACGAAACTTTAATACTGTCACCAACAATAGTCACAGGCAATTGATTGGATATTTGAGACGAACCTACAAAAATGTTTGGATAATCTTTGGTCGTAAAATAGTAAAAACTATTTCCGTTTTTAACATCATTTGTAATTCTGGTTACCACAGATTTTAGTTGCTTTTTATTGGTTAAACTTGCCGCATTCAATTTGTTTCCAGTCATATTGTAAGCACTTTTAAACGAAGTCAATGTTTCTCTCATTGAGTTTCCAACGCCAACAATGGTGTAATCGCTAATGGCAACCATGGCATACATTTTTACCAATCCGCCATCGTCTTTCAACGTCATTACATAGGTAGGAATGTTATTAATATTATACGGAATTGGCAACGACGACTTGTATCCTTTTTCTTGAACTTTTCCTTCTGCCGATCCTTGTGCTGCGATTTCTGTTGCACCACTTTGTTTGTAAAAAGTAGTTTCTTTAGTTCTTGTGTCAACCAATACAAACCCAACTGCCGATTCTTCTTTTCCTACAGAAGTCAATCCGGTGTACCAATACGACTTGTTGTCTTTTCCGTAAACTAAAGTCAATCCTTCGGTGATTTGCAATTTATTTGCATTAGAAAAATTCCAATAACCATGCACATATTCGCCCCAATCGTTTAATTGTTCTTCAATAAAATCTATAGGTTGCACTCTATCAACCCATTTTGGTGCGTCACCAATTGTATAATCGGTCATTGCTCCTGTTTGTGCATCAACAACTACAATTCCGGAAGCATCGTTTCCACCAAAACCAATTTTTTTATCGTATTTAGTTACAACCCAAAACGGTTTTCCTTCATCATCAATTTCAAAAGTATAATCGGTTAATCCAACAGTTGCATATCCATTAAAGTAAAGATGTCTTTCTATTTGGCTACCAAAAAAAGCTTCGTGTTGGTATTTAATTTTGATTTCTTTACCTGCAATATTCTGAACCAATTTTACATCACGTTCGTTTGTTGCAGAAACCATAACGTAACCAGCAGTTCCTTCTTGATTGTTCATCCATTTAAAAAACCCTGAATGCAATAATGGCGCAACCCAATATAAATCTTTCCCTACTTTTTGAATACAAAAATGTCCTAATTCTACTTGGCTTCCCAAAGCTGGTTGCGAACCTAGAATTTTTTCGCCGAGTAAATAAGCCAAATCTTCATCAACAACTCTAATTTCGTCAATTGAAATGGGTGCAATATGATTGGAAATTTTTGTTCCGTCGGCCACTTTTCCTATCAAGTTTTTATACGATTCGCTTCTAAACATTGGAAGACTTGTCAATAGTGGAAAAACAGTTATGTAAAATAATAGCAAACCAGAAATGATAAAAAATAGTTTGCTAGGTTTTTTAAGAATTTTAACTTGTTTGGCATCTTTAGAAATTTGAACACCTGTAGAAAGCACAATTCCAAAAACGGTAACTACTAAAAGAATTATTGGTAGCGCAATAAATCCGTAATTAATTACTGGAAGATTGAAATAAAATAATAAAAAAGCAACAATAATAAGTAATAGAATAGCCTTAATGATTTTCATGGTTGGGTTAGATTTTGTTCTTTTATTAGACGTAAATGTTAAAATAAAGTTACAGTATTTAAATAAAATAGTATTTTTGCGTCAGTTTTCAGCCAACAACTTTAAACTTTTAAACACTAAACTTTTAAACTAATCAAATGAAAGCATACCTATTTCCAGGACAAGGCGCACAATTCTCAGGCATGGGAAAAGATTTATATGAAAACTCAGCAGTAGCAAAAGAATTATTTGAAAAAGCCAATGAAATATTGGGTTTTAGAATCACCGATATCATGTTTGAAGGCACAGCCGAAGAATTAAAAGAAACCAAAGTAACGCAACCAGCAGTTTTTTTACACTCGGTAATTTTGGCAAAAACATTAGAGAATTTTAAACCCGAAATGGTTGCCGGTCATTCATTGGGCGAATTTTCTGCTTTGGTCGCCAACGGAACTTTATCATTTGAAGACGGATTAAAATTGGTTTCACAACGCGCAATCGCAATGCAGAAAGCCTGCGAAATTTCACCTTCAACAATGGCAGCAGTTTTAGGCTTGGCCGATGAAAAAGTAGAAGAAGTTTGCGCTTCAATTGACGGAATTGTTGTTGCAGCAAATTATAACTGTCCGGGACAATTGGTGATTTCTGGAGAATTTTCGGCAGTAGAAAAAGCCTGTGAAGCTATGAAGGAAGCTGGCGCAAAAAGAGCGTTATTATTGCCAGTTGGAGGTGCATTTCACTCACCAATGATGGAGCCAGCAAGAGAAGAATTGGCAGCAGCAATTGAAGCTACAACCTTTTCAACTCCAATTTGTCCGGTGTATCAAAATGTAACTGCAAGTGCCGTTTCTAACGCTGACGAAATTAAGAAAAACTTAATCATCCAATTGACAGCGCCAGTAAAATGGACACAATCGGTACAACAAATGATAAAAGACGGCGCCACTTTATTTACAGAAGTTGGACCAGGAAAAGTATTGGTTGGATTGGTTGGTAAAATTGATAAGGAAGTTGAGACGCATTCGGCTTAGTTCAGTTTTCAGTTGACCGTTTTCTGTTATCAGATTTCAGTTTTGCAGTCTTTTGTAGATTTCAGACATAAAAAATAGTAAAAAACTCCGAAATTCCTAGACTGCACCCAAAAGTTTAGACAAATTTATAATTAATTTTGATAATAATGAGCTCGATATTGTATTGGGCTCATTTTGTTT
>NZ_JAYWFT010000127.1:0-27060 GCF_043778725.1 Flavobacterium sp.
TAATGCATAAGTAAAAGTACTTGTTGTGGCTCCAACGGCTGGTGTAAATGTACCAGTTGCTGCATTAAATACTCCGCCTGTTCCTGAACTTCGTGTCCAAGTTCCGCCTGTTTGTTCGCCTGTTATTAAACTGTATAAATTAATTGCAGTTGCACTAGTTTCACATACTGATGTACTTCCGTCCGTTCCTGCTAGCGGCTGCGGATTTATTGTTACAGTCGCTAAACTTGTATCGTTTACACAAGGTGCAACGCCTACTAATGTGTATGTAAAAGTACTTGTTGTAGCGCCAACGGCTGGTGTAAATGTACCAGTTGCTGCATTAAATACTCCGCCTGTTCCTGAACTTTGCGTCCATGTTCCGCCTGTTTGCTCGCCTGTTATTAAACTGTATAAATTTATTGCAGTAGAACTAGTTTCACATAGTATTGTGCTGCCATCTGTTCCTGCAAGTGGTTGCGCAGTAATGTTTACTGTTGCTAAACTTGTATCGTTTACACAAGGTGCAACACCTGTTAATGAATAAGTAAAAGTACTTGTTGAAGCTCCAAGGGCTGGTGTGAATGTACCAGTTGTTGCATTAAATGTTCCGCCTGTTCCTGAACTTTGCGTCCATGTTCCGCCTGTTTGCTCGCCTGTTATTAAACTGTATAAATTAATTGCAGTTGCACTAGTTTCACATACTGATGTACTTCCGTCTGTTCCTGCATCTAGTTGAGCTGTAATGTTTACTGTGGCTACACTTGAATCATTAGGACAAGGAGAAGTGCCATTAACTGTATATGTAAATGTACTATTAGTTGTGCCTGATGATGGAGTAAATGTACCAACGGCAGCATTAAATGTTCCACCAGTTCCTGAGGTTTGAGTCCAGGTTCCTCCAGATTGTTCACCAATAATTAAACTAAATAAATTAATTGCAGTAGAACTACTACCACAAATGTTTGTAGATCCATCAGTTCCTGCATTGGGTTGGGAAATTATATTAATAGTAGCAATACTAGAATCGTTTATACAAGGAGCGACTCCTGTTAATGTATAAGTAAATGTACTATTAGTAGAACCAACGGCTGGAGTAAATGTTCCTAATATAGCATCGAATGTTCCGCCTGTTCCTGTTGTTTGAGTCCATGTTCCACCAGTTTGTTCACCGGTTATTATACTGTATAAGTTAATTGCTGTAGAACTAGTTTCACAAACTGGTATATTCCCATCTGTTCCTGCATTGGGCTGAGTAATTATGTTAACAGTTGCAATACTAGAATCATTTACACATGGAGCAACTCCTGTCAAAGTATATGTAAATGTACTTGTCGTGGCTCCAACTGCTGGAGTAAAAGTGCCTGTTGCTGCATTAAATGTTCCGCCAGTTCCTGTTGTTTGAGACCAAGTACCACCAGATTGTTCTCCTGTTATCAAAGTATATAAATTAACTGGAGTAGTATTAGATTCACAAACCGCTGTATTTCCGTCTAAACCTGCGTCTAGTTGAGCACTAATAATAACTGTAGCTAAACTAGTATCATTAGTACAAGGAGCAGTTCCTGTCAAAGTATAAGTAAAAGTACTTGTTGTAGAGCCAACACTTGGTAAAAAAGTAGCTGCTGCTGCATTAAATACTCCTCCTGTACCTGAAGTTCTAATCCAAGATCCACCTGATTGCTCACCGGTTATAATATTGAATAAGTCTAATGGAGTTGAACTACTTCCACATATGGTGATACTATTATCTGTACCAGCATTTACTTGAGGAGAAATATTAATTGTAGCAACACTACTATCATTAGGACAAGGTGAAATTCCTGTTATAGTATATGTAAATGAACTATTAGTTGCTCCTACTGCTGGTGTATATGTTCCTGCAACAGGATTGAAGACTCCTCCTGTTCCTGATGTTTGAGTCCAAGTTCCACCAGATTGTTCTCCTGTTATTAAACTAAATAAATTAATTGCAGTATTATTTGACTCACAAACTAAAGAATTTCCATCAGTTCCAGCATTAGATGGAGTGTTTACTATTACTTGAATAAGCTGAAATGGTCTACAAGTAGCATCTGACGGTATAGGATTAGCTATAGCATAGACATAATATGTTCCTGGCGTATTAGGAATTGATCCTGTGCCCAATACTGGAGAATCATAAGAAGCAATTCCGCTACCATTTGGAGTTGCATATCCTAAAAGTGTACCTCCAGAATACATATTAATACCTGTTTGCTGTGCAGTAAAATAAACATAAGAAATTGAATTAGATCCAGTGAATGTAGTACTAACAGAAAAAGCTGAAGGATCGCCACTAACACATAAAGTTTGATTAGTTGAAGGAGAAGTTATAGTAGGACAAGTTGAACAATTAGTTAATATTATATTAAACGATTTGACTCTAATACATGGATTATTCAAACTTACTAAACTAATATAAATTGTTTGACTAGTTCCAGTAGATAAAACATAAGCTGATGGGTTAACTATTGAATTAGCTGCTGCATTTTCAGCATCAGCTTGAGTTAAATAATAGGCAACATCATAGGCACCAGTTCCAAATAACGGACCCAAAACTACAGCCTCATTGCTTGTTAAATTAAATGTGTTATTGGTTGAACATTGTGATATATTACTAGGATTTAGAGTATCATCTGGAAAAACCTCAATCATTACAGGTTTAGTAATTGTTCTTATTGTTGATGTTGGTGGACCAGGAGTATTACATTGTGTATAATTTACAACAGCAGTATAAGTAGTTGTTACACTTGGACAAACAGAAATTGATGGTGTTGTAGCAATCGTAGCTCCATTTTGATCAACCCATTTAAAAGCTGTTAATGTAGTGCCTGCTGGTGTAAAACGCCATGCTTCTGGTACATTTACTCCTGATGCATTTGTAGTCGACCAAGCTCCAGTATTTCTTCCTGGTGCAGCAAGACCTAATAAACCTGTAGCATTTTGAATTCCAATAACTCCGCTTCCGCTATTCCAACCTACACAAGATGTTCTCTTTTTTACATAAACATCTATAATATTAGTTCCTTCATAAAGAACCAATTGACTTTCTTGCAAACCTTGACCTGTTCCACAAGAAAAGAGAGGCATGTCTTTAACATTAATGATAAGTTTTCTACACGGAGCAGTACCATCAACTATGTAAGACATAGAAATACTGGCTGGTGGTGTTACTGCTACAGCTGGATTGGTATCTTGCATTGGAAAATATATAGAATTTCTATATGCTGCAGTTGTTTGAGCTAATAATGGAATTTGTTGTGTAAAAGCCCATGGATATGTTCCATTAGAACAATAAGGCGCTGCTAGATTATTGAATGATAAGTTAACATTACTAGTAACTTGACATTTATCATAACAAGCCCCATAAAAACTAAAATCAAATGGAATATTAACGATTGGTGAGTAGGCATCATCAATAACACATAAAGCCGTACCTGTGTTACCTAGAGGTACGAGAGGAGCAAATGGAATTGAACTTACAGTGTATGAACTTGTATCTTTTATTTCTATATAAGATGCGGTAATATTTGTGCAACTTGACGTATTACACAATGTTGGATTTGGTGCATTAATATCAATATCATCTGCGCAACAATTTATTAAATATGTAAATATTCCTGTTGCAGATGGACTTGAGCAACCAGTTGAAGTATTAGTTATTACTACGCTATAGTTACCAGCAATTGTTGTATTAAAGCTGGCTACATTTCCCGGAGCAGGAACTCCACTTGGAACTGTCCAGGAATAATTGTAAGTACCAGCCAATGATGGTGTAGCTTGAATTAAAGTTGTTGTTGTATCGCCAGAACATTTAATTGGATTGTTAACAATAACTGATGGGGTTGGATTTATAGTTATTGTAAATTGCTTAACGCTATCAATACAGCCATTTAAAGTTCCTGTTACTACAATTGTTGCAGTTATTGCAGAAGATGTATAATTGGTTGCTAAAACATTTGTAAGATTTCCTGTTCCTAAGTTTCCTATTGCAAGTAAAGGATTACTATTTGTCCAAGTAATTATTGTATTTGGTAAATTACTTGTAAAGGCTAATAGTGGAATATTTGTTCCGTTACAAACGGTTAAACTTGCAGGTATTGTAATATTCAAAACATTTATAGTAACGTTTGTGGTTGCTGCTGCGCTTACACATCCTGTTGTTACATTTGTAATTACAACACTATAGTTACCAGATACTGTTGCCACAAAGCTAAATACATCTCCTGGATTGGTAGCACCAGAGGGAACTGTCCAGGCATAAGAATAAGTTCCTGAATTTCCTGGAATAGCTGTTAAAATACTTGAACATGTAGATACATTAGTGATGGTAACAGTTGGCAATGGATTTATTGTAACAACACCAGACGCACTTAAACTTACACAATTTGTTACAGTATTAGTTAATACTACGCTATAAGTACCAGAAACAGATGTGTTAAAATTTGGTACATTTCCAGGATTTGGAACTCCAGATGGAACTGTCCATGCATAGGAATAAGTTCCTGATGATCCGGGTGTTGCAACTACATTAGCATTAAATCCGAAACATGCACTTGGACTATTTACTGTAACTGTTGGTAATGGATTTACTGTAATTGTGGTTGCTAAAGAAAATGAACATGTGGTTGCAGTAGTAAAAGAAATATCATCAATAGCAAAATCATTTCCACCAACATTTACATTTCTATCATACAAACATATTAATGCAGTTGTACTTGCTCCAGAGTTCCAAACATAAGAGTATTGTGTCCAGTTTCCGCAGGTAGCAAGCGCTGGAGCCAAACCAATACCTTGAGAAATACCGTTAATTGTAACCTCAATTGATGCAGGGTTTGGTACTGCTACTGTTTGAACCCAATAACTAAACGTATGACTTTGACCAGCAATTACTGGCACTGATTGACACCATATTTTATCATTTCCAGCATTTAAATTTGAACCATCGAAAACCATCATATTACCACTTCCATTGGTATGATCAGGACAATTTGAAAATGGTGTAAACCATAAATTTGGTCTAGTAACTATTCCGTATGCTTTTTGAACTCCTGCTACAGGTGCTGTTGCTAGATATTGATAATCTGTCGTAAATCCTACATTTCCTTGAGAAAAATCTCCATTAAAAATTAATTCTCTAGTCCTTGTTGTTGAAGATGTAGCCGTATATGTAGTATTTACTAAAGGGCTAACCAAAGGAGATGCACTATTAGGAGTAGTTAAAGAGGAATCAACAGGCGATGCAGTCCAGGTGTAAGAACTTGAGCTACCACTTATTGATAATGTTGTACTTAATCCTGAGCAGATTACAGCATTCGATGAAATAACTAAAGGATTGGATGGAGCTCCAATAACAACATTAGTTTGGGTAACAGTTGTTGAAGCAGTATCGGTTACAGAAATTGTATAAACTCCGGGAATTAAACTTGTAAAAATACCTGTTCCATTTGATTGTGATGCGGCACCAGATATAGAATAACTTGTATATGGTGTTGTTCCGCCAGACGCATAAATAATGATAGAACCATCATTAGAGGTCAAACATGAAGTATTTTGTGCTGAATAATTAATTGCCAATGACAACGAAGATTTAAATGAAAAATCATCAACTGCAAAATCATTTCCTACAGCACTACTATTGTAATTTCTAAGTTCAACATTTACACAAGCATTTGTAGGTGTAATTGTATAGGTTCTTTTTTCCCAGCCATTAACTGGCATAGGAGCTAGCGTGCTTATTGGTAATGTTGCCACTGTAGCATTTGTAAAAACAGCTCTAACATCTGCTTGAGATGATGTACCTATTACTGTACTAGAAATTGACTTTATCCAAAAACTAAAAACATATGTTGTTCCTACAGAGAGACCACAAATTCCGCCTCCTGTGTTTCCTGCTTTCCAAAAACTGGGATTAGCGGCATCTAAACTTCCGTCAATAATCATCATTTTTCCAGATCCAGAAGTATGGTCGGCACCATTCAAAAAATTAGAAGTATTGTATGGATAAGGATTAACTCCAAATGAATAATCTCCTGCTGATGTGTTTCCTGTTGGAGTAGAAACCAAATTATAACCAGTACCATTAATGTTAAATCCTACCCCAACGCCTCCAGTTTCAAAATCACCATTAACAAGTAGGTTTTGAGCCATTAAAGCATTGATAAATAGACAACTTAAGAATAGAAATATACTGTTTTTTTTCATTGTACAATTGTATTTTAGGAGCGAAATGTACAAAAATTTAACTCAAAATTATCTTAAAATTTCTATTTTTTAAATTTAAAGATTACGTTGCTTTTTATATTTCAATAATATTTATCTTTGCAGATAAAAATTGCTAAAAAAATTCTTATTAAAATGATTACTAACGACGAATTTACCGAAGAACTAGGTAACGATCATATCGCAACTAACGAAAATACTCCTTTAAGAGAAGATGCGTTTGATAAAACTGATGATGAAAAAATTGAACTTATAAAGAAAGATGTTGAGCATATTTTATTAACTCTTGGAATGGACTTATCGGATGATAGTTTAAAAGGAACACCAAATAGAGTTGCTAAAATGTTTGTTAAAGAAATATTTGGAGGATTAAATCCGATAAAAAAGCCTAGTGCTTCAACATTTGAAAATAAATACAAATACAATGAAATGTTGGTAGAAAAAAACATAACCGTTTATTCTACATGTGAGCATCATTTATTACCAATTGTGGGAAGAGCACATGTTGCTTACATATCAAATGGTACAGTTGTAGGTTTATCTAAAATGAACCGTATTGTAGATTATTATGCCAAAAGACCGCAAGTTCAAGAGCGATTAACAATTCAAATTGTAAAAGAATTACAAAAAGTTTTAAACACCGATAATGTAGCTTGTGTAATTGATGCAAAACATTTGTGTGTAAATTCTAGAGGAATTAGAGATATTGAAAGCAGCACAGTAACGGCTGAATTTGGTGGTACCTTTAAAAATGAATCCGTAAGAAGAGAATTTTTGGATTACATCAAACTTGAAACTACATTTTAACATCAGTAAAAACTGACTACATTTATATATATGCAACTTTATAAAACTCAAACATTAAAAATATACAATTCTCTGTCTGGAGAAAAAGAAATTTTCACATCAATAAATGAAAGAAATGTAGGAATGTATGTTTGCGGACCAACTGTTTACAGCAATGTACACCTTGGTAATGTAAGAACTTTTATGAGTTTTGATGTAATTTTTAGATACCTCCTACATTTAGAATACAAAGTTAGATATGTTAGAAACATTACAGATGTTGGTCATATTGTAGACGATGTAGATGAAGGAGAAGATAAAATTGCTAAAAAAGCACGTATTGAACAATTGGAACCTATGGAAATTGTACAACGATACACTGTAGATTTTCATTCGATACTTGACAAATATAATTTTTTACCACCAAGTATAGAGCCAACAGCAACTGGTCATATTATTGAACAAATAGAAATTGTACAGCAAATAATTGAAAAAGGATATGCATATGAGGTCAATGGTTCTGTATATTTTGATGTTATAAAGTTTAATGAAACACACAATTATGGCAAGTTAAGTGGAAGAAACATTGAAGATATGTTAGCTAACACTAGAGATACTGAAGGGCAAAGCGATAAGAAAAACGCACCCGATTTTGCTCTATGGAAAAAGGCAGAACCAGAACATATTATGCGCTGGCCTTCACCTTGGGGAATTGGTTTTCCTGGTTGGCATCTAGAGTGCACAGCTATGAGTACAAAATATCTTGGTGAAACTTTTGATATTCATGGAGGAGGAATGGATTTGAAATTTCCACATCATGAGTGTGAAATTGCACAAAACGAAGCTTGTACTGGTCACAGTCCTGTTAATTATTGGATGCACGCCAATATGCTTACTTTAAATGGTAAAAAAATGGCAAAATCAACAGGAAACAATATCCTTCCCAGTGAAATATTCTCGGGCGAAAGTCCATTTTTAAGTAAATCTTTTTCGCCAAATGTAGCTCGTTTCTTTATGCTTCAAGCTCATTATAGAAGTATATTAGATTTTTCTAATGATGCAATATTAGCAGCCGAAAAAGGATTTAATAGATTAATGGAAGGACTCCAACTTTTAGTAGAAATAGAACCAAACGCTGTTTCAACTTTAGATATATTAAGTTGGAAAAACGCTTGCTATGATGCAATGAATGACGACTTCAATACACCAATTTTAATAGCCCAACTATTTGAAGGAATTCGTTTTGTAAATATTTTAAACGACAAGAGAGAAACAATTACAGCATCAGATTTAGAAATTTTAAAAACTACATTAGAAACTTTTGTTTACAACATTCTAGGTATTAGAAACGAGAAAGAGGTTTCTAACAATTCAGAAAAACTTGAAGGTGTTGTCTCCATGCTTATAGAAATGCGAAATGAGGCAAGAGTTAATAAAAATTGGTCGTTATCTGATGAAATAAGAGACAAACTATTGGAAATAGGAATCCAATTAAAAGATGGAAAAGAAGGAACGTCGTTCAATCTTTAAGTTCATTATTCACAAAAGTAATGTTAAAAAAAATATTAATTTTTCCGTTTCTATTATTAATACGTTTTTATCAAGAAGCCATTTCGCCATTTACACCATCTTCTTGCAGATTTGAACCAACATGTTCTCATTATTTTATTGAAGCATTAAAGGTTCATGGTGTTTTTTTTGGAATGTATTTAGGCATTAAACGAATATTAAGTTGTCATCCTTGGGGCAAAACAGGATATGATCCGGTACCACAAAAAAAATGTTTTCACAAATAACATAAAATTAAAATTTAATAAATTTTAAATTACTAATTTTGATAATTATCATACAATAAAATAAAAAAAATGATTTGGAATCCATCAGAAGGAATACATTTAGGCCTAATAAATATTAGATTTTACAGTTTAATGTTTGTAATAGCTTTTGGATTAGGCTGGTACATAATGAAAAAAATCTTCATCAATGAGAAAGAATCGTTAGACAAGTTAGATACCTTGTTCATTTGGACAGTTTTAGCAACACTATTGGGTGCAAGATTAGGACACGTATTCTTCTATGACTGGGAATATTTTAGAAATCATAAATTAGAAATACTGCTTCCGTTTAAATTTGAACCAGAACTTCAATTTACAGGATTTGCCGGTTTAGCCAGTCATGGCGCAGCAATTGCAATAATTCTAGTAATGTATTTTTACAGTAAGAACGTAATAAACAGACCAATTCTTTGGGTTTTGGATAGAGTTGTAATTCCAGTAGCATGTGGTGCAATTTTCGTTCGAATAGGTAATTTTTTCAATTCAGAAATTGTAGGTAAAATAACAGATACCAACAATCCGTTTGGAATACGTTTTGTTAGAGACTATTTTAGTCCACAAGATGCCATGAATAAAACTCAAATTGGTGATCCTGATCTTGCCTACAATGCTATAGTACACGATCCTAAATTTGCTGATTTATTAGCCCAAGTTCCTATAAAACATCCTGCACAACTTTATGAAGCTTTTTGTTACATATTTGTATTTTTTATTCTTTTTTACCTTTATTGGAAAACAAATACTGCTAAGAAACATGGGTTATTGTTCGGTATTTTCTTAATATTATTGTGGGCAGTCCGCTTTGGTGTAGAATTTATAAAAGAAAGCCAAGGAGGAATTGAAGAATTATTAGGTTTATTTTCTACTGGTCAGTGGTTAAGTATTCCGTTTATACTAGTAGGACTTTATTTCTTGTTCATGGCAGAAGAACCATTACCAGAGATTTAAAAACAGTAATAAACCTTGAATATAAAATAATATTTTCATCTTAAATGTACCCCAAAAAGTTATATACTATTTGGGGTATTTTATTTAAATTAATTCGTAATATTTAAAACAAGAAAAACTGCCCTAGAGCAGTTTTTCAGTAACCAAATAATAATTTAAAAGTAAAACTAAAAACTTTTTAAAAATTACCTGTTTATGTAATTACAGATTTATTTATGTGAAACTTCGTGATCTGTATTCATTTGTAAAAGAGCATTTGCTTTTTCTTTCAAGCTTGCCGATACATTTTTAATTGTGCTTTCAGATTTATCTTCAATTTTTTCAACTTCTTTTTTAAGCATTTTAGATTCTTTAGTGGCATTTTTCTTAAAATCTTTTGCTTCTTTATTAATTCTTTTTCTAAAATCTTTAGCAACAGCCTTAGTTTTTCCTACAATTTTCTTTCTTGTTTTTTTTCCTTTATTGGGTGCAAACAAAACACCTAGTACTGCTCCAGCCAAAGCTGCTACTGCAATAGAACCTACTATTTTTGTTGTATTTTTTGAATTATCCATGTCTTTATATTATTTTAAAATTTATAACCTATTGTGGCTTGATACCACATGTTTTTATATCTTGGCGTAGTTGTGTTTCTGTCACCATCATTATTTTTAACATCCCAACCTGCTCTTATACCAATAACAAAAAAAGCTATATTGATGTCTGCTCCACCAGTTAATCCTAGAATATTTTTTCGAAGATTGCTGTTGTCAAATTGCTCTTTTTGATTTGAATTTAACATTCCGCCAGTAAAGGCATCTTTTTGTTTCATCAAATAAGAAAATTGTGGACCAAACAATAATGAAATTTTTTTATCTGGTTTTATAGAAAAAAATATAGGCACATCTATAAAATCTGTAGTTCTTGTCATGCTATAGGCAGTTCCTAAAAAGGTTCCTGAAGATTTAAATCCTTTTTGAGAATATAAAACTTCGGGTTGCAACCCAAAAACTTCACCTAATGGAATTACTATAAATCCACCTGCTGTAAAACCAAATTTTCCATTGGCAACAAAATCTTGACCTTCAGAATCGTAAACATTAGAATAATTGGCTCCAACTCTCAATCCTAAAGATATCTCGTTGCGGCTTTCTGTTGTTAACTTAGTTTGAGCTTTAGCATTAATTACAACTAGTAGAATTACAACCAAGAATATCCCTATTTTTTTCATGCTAAAATTAAATTCTTATTTCAGAATATTTTTTCCGCTAATAACTCTAAGAATTACTGCTATAATTGCAATTACAAGAAGTATATGAATTAATCCTCCAGTATTGTAAACAAAGAAACCTAAAGCCCAAGAAATTACTAAAATGATTGCTATTAAATAAAGTAAATTGCTCATGATATGTGTTTTATTAATTGTTAAATATGTATGGTACAAAGTTCGCTAGGTAGCAGAAAAAAAAAGTTACATAATCAATTGTTTAAATTACATAATTACTACATGCTTACTACTTTACTACTTTTTTTAGTAGGAATTATTAATAAAGGAATAGACGATTGGTTGAGTACATTCTCTGTATTACTGCCTATTAATACTTTTTCTAACCATTTCTGGCTGTGTGAACCCATTATTATTAAATCTACTTTTAAGTTTTTAGCAGTTTTAAGAATTACTTCTGCAAAATTTCCATTTTCGACTAAAATATTGATTTTATTATCCTTAAGATGAAGCTTTACTTTCTCCAAATAATAATTGGCCGCGTCAGAAAGTCCATCGGAATTCATAAACTGATAAAACGTTGCGCTGTCAAAATCGCCAATTCCTGTAATAGGTGAAGTGATAAAAGAAGTATAATAAACCTCTTTTTCTACAACATGAAGCAAAGTAATTTCTGCATCCATAGCTTTGGCAAAAGAGAAACCAATTTCGGCTATTTTGGTTGTATTTGGGTTATAATCTAATGCCATTAAGACTTTTTTGATATTTTTCATAGTGTTTTTTTATACTAATTAAATTTATTATGCATTTTGCATTACCTCATCATAGTGTTGCATTTCAATTTTTGAATCTTCATTTTTTTCAAAAACTAATCGCGCCAATAAATAACTTATTGTAGACTCGGCACCTTGATTGAGGTTAACATGATTTTCTTCCAAGCCGTCATAACAACCACCAGTTATTGGGTTATAAACTATTTGATGTAAATGATTTTTTCCTTGAAACCAATCAAAAGCAATTATCATTTTATCTAAATAATTTTCTTCTTTAAAGGCTTTATAAAACGTCTTCAAGGCCAAGACTGTGTAAGCAACATCAATTGGTTGTTCACCATAATTGTTCGCACTTTTTCCTTTATGTTGCCATCCTTGATTGGAAATCACTTTAATTTTATCGTTTATAAAAGTGCGAGACAATAAAAAATCAAAAGTTGTTTTGGCAATTTTTCTATACAATAAACTTCCTGTACTTAAGGAAGCATAAAGCATTGCTTCGGGCAAAAGACTGTTGGCATAGGTTAAATAATCTTCATACCATTTCCATGTTTTTTCTGAAACGCCTCTATACTTTGACACTAAATTGTCTGCTAGACTAGTAATAAGTTGCTTTATTCTTATATTATTTTTTTCTAAATTGTAAAAATGTAACCCTTTAATAGAAAAAGCAATTGCTCTTGGTGAATTAAATCTTGTAATATGTTTTAATGATTTTTCAATTGCAAATTTTGCTTTTACAATTAGTTCATCACTAAATAAATTGCCATGAGAAACAAATTCTCCCAATGCCCAAATTGCTCTACCATTAGAATCCTCAAGGTTTTCATCGCTATTTTTGTCAAAGAAATTTCCGTGTTTATCTACATAGTTTAAGAAATTACCTTCATCTTGCTGACAAAAAATAATAAAATTTAAATAGGTTTCTATCAAGGTTAAGCTGGATGCTTTCAAGGTTAGTTTATAATGATTTGTTAGCGCAATTAAAGCACGTGCGTTATCATCAAGAGTGTAACCCGATTCTAAGTCTGGACTGTCAATTTTAGAAAATTGAAGTATTCCATCGCTAGTGGTTAACTTGTTAATATGATCTAATGAAATTATTGGTCGTTCATATTTTAGAACTACTTTTTTCTTTGCCAAGCTGGTTTTTGCAATTTCAACATGAGCGATTGCAGCATTTTGCCATGACGTTGGATTTATTTTATGCAAGGCATTAAGACGCATTTCTTTCATTAATTTAGTATCATAAAGCAACTTTATGGTAGCATCGGCTAGTTGTGATGCATTTTGAAAATTAAAGTTTATTCCTGCTCCATCAAGAAATTCTTTGGCATGAGGAATAGGCGTTGAAATTATGGGACAACCACAAGCCATTGCATAAGCCAAAGTTCCGCTAACGGCTTGATTTGGATCTTTGGAAGTAAACAAATAAATATCGGTACGCTGCAAATAATCCATTAACTCTTGATGGGTGACGTATTTATTGATGAATCGTACATTGTTTTGTAAACCAAGTTCCTGCACATTTTTATAAAGTGATTCTCTATATTTTTCTCCTTCTCGTTTCATTACCTCAGGATGTGTTTTACCAATAATTAAATAAATTACATTGGGAAATTTCTCTATAATTTTGGGCAATGCTTCAAGAGCTGTTTCAATACTTTTTCCTTCATTTAATAGTCCAAAAGTAGATAGCACTACTCTATCTGATAAATGAATTTTCGATTTTTTTTCGGGATTATCATTTGACGAAACCAAATGCGTACCGTGAGGAATTACAGTTATTTTTTCCTGAGGAATACCATAATCTCTGGTTAAAATTGAAGCCGATGTATTGGTCATAACTATAACTGAATGCGAATAGTCGACAATCTTTCTTACTACTTTTTTTAATTCTTTGTTTGGATTTGGCAAAACCGTATGAAAAGTTGTGGCAATTGGTTTTTTTAAATGTTTCATCAAGGTTAAAAGATAATTACCATTAGACCCACCAAATAATCCAAACTCATGTTGAAGATAAATCATTGCAACATTTTTGTCTGCATTAATTAGATTTGCCATTTCTAGAAAATTAATTTCCTCTTGTGTTTGAAGACAAAATTTTACCTCTTGCGGATAAATATAATTTGACTCTTTAGATTCTAGAGCGCATACTTTTAAAGAAAAACTATTTCCAAATTTTTCTTGAATAGCATTTTTTAAATCTTGAGTATAAGTAGCAATACCACATTCTCTTGGCGGATAAGATGTTATAAATAAAATTTCTGGCAATTCAACCTTTTTAAATGAAGTACTATTACTTTTAATTGTAGTTGGCATTGTAAAGAAATTAATTTCATTTACGTTCTTCAAAGCTTCTTTATAAACAATTAAACTATTGTTTAGAATTGGAAATAAACTAGTTTTCATAATTAATTTTATTTAATAATAATTCTTTTAATAACTCTTTTAAACTTACAGAAGCGCAAGCAATACATTTATCGGCAGCGCCATAATAAATGTATAATGTATCGTCAAATAATGCTGTTCCTGTAGGGAAAACAACATTGTTAACAGTACCATTTAATTCGTATTCAAACTCAGGTACAAATAATGGATCTGGTAGTCTTGCAATAACTTTGGTTGGATTATTTATATCCAATAAAGCTGCTGCTGCCGAATATATATAACCTTCCGATGTATCGTAAACACCGTGATAAATGAGCAACCAACCCAAGTCGGTTTCTATTGGAGGAGCACCACCACCAATGTAGCCCGACTCATGATTTATTCCCGATGGATCAAGAATAATGTGTTCGTTAAAATGCAAAAAATAATTGCTCCAAAAATCTTTAGTGAGTTCCTCTAGGCTGTTCACCACTACCAACTGAATTCCTGGGCGAATGCGATGAATGAAAGCTAATTTTCCGTCAATTCTTCTTGGAAAAAACATGACATCTTTATCCCAAAGAAATATTTGATCGTTGGGTTCAAAATGGCGTACATGACGAAAATACTTTACATTAACTAAATTATTACAATCGGCTAATCGTTTAAACTCATCAAAAGAAAATTTAGGAACAATAATTCCTTGTCTTTCAAATGTTTTTAAATTGGTTGAAGTCACCAATGCGCCTAAAGCGTTGATGCCATTATATGCAGTGTAGGTTATATAATAAATTCCATCAATTTTTACAATTCTAGGATCTTCAACACCTTTAGAAGCGTCATCAGAAAAAGGGATTAATAAAGGCGTATCATTGCGTTCTACTATCTTTAATGGTCCATCAAGTTTACAATATCCAATTGTAGAATAATTTCCTTTTCTTACTGCTCTATACAACATGTGCAAAATGGTTCCTTCTTGCATAATACCCGGATTTAAAACACTATCGTTTTCAAATGCCAAATCGGTTTTTTTAAGTACTATGCCTAGTTTTTTTACTTTTATCATGACTTATTGATTTAATTTTAATTAAAAAAGCGTAAGATTTTTATTTCCTACGCTTTATTTGGCTCTTACATGTATTCGTAGTATCACGTAAATTCTACGTTGCCCACATAATCAAGTCAAGTTTATTGTTGTAGATGGCTTCTATTTTATCTTTTAGAGTGCTCTAACTATTGATTTCTAATAGTACAAAGTTGCGATGGTATTGCGTTAAAAGTATTACATTACAGCAAGTAAGTATTACACAAATCACACATATACAGTATTTTACATACAAAAAAACACCATTATAGAAATGGTGCTTTAAATTTAATATATTGAAATAACTGGGTTATACTATCTGGGTTGTATAGATGCGTGTAGTTTTAAATTGTCACGTTGCAATTCTGAAGCTATGATTAAATTGCCATGTGCTTTTATTGTACTTTGGGCTGCTCTATCATGATGCCCATTTTGATGATGCGTTGCTGCTTCCATGTGAAATTTTGCAGCTTGCTCAAGATGTCTAGCTACTTTTTTATGATTGTCAATCCCATTTTGAATATCACCAATACAGGCAACAGTTTCACCGTTAGAATTATTGATATCTGTATTGGTCATGATAAGATTATTAAATAGTATAGGAAACAAATTTATATCTAAAATGTATAAGAAAAATTACACAGTAATTGAACAATTTTGTAAAAATCACATATTTACAAGATGGATTTTTAATTTGAAAAATCATTATATTAAAAGTCAAAGCATTCATTTTAAACGCAATAAAGTTTATTATTTATTAACTAATAATTATTATTGATGTTTTATTAAATTTTTAAAAAAATCACATTCTATCCATGTACCAACTGAGTTGTTTTTCTACTTTTTGAGAATGTAAAACAGAGGTAATAATTTGCTTTAGTCTAAAGAAAGCAGTTTCACTTTTAACAACATAATCTGTTGCTTTATGATGCATGCATTTTATAGCAACATCAATTTTATCTTGTGAAGAAAGCATTATAACTGGAGTATTGCTATTAATTTCTTTAATTTTATCTAGAGTTTCTAGTCCGTTCATTGCGCCTTTAACAATTCCGTCAAGGTGAAAATCTAAAATTACAATATCTGGATTATTAGATAGGTTGGCGATGCATAATTCTCCTGTAGAAAAAGTTTCAATATCAAAATTGGCATTTTCTAGAAATTCAATTTCTAATGATTTTAAAAACAAGGCATCATCATCTACAAGAAATAGTTTTATTTTATTGGTATTTTGCATTAGTTTAGTTTTTTTATGGTAATCAATTCTTCTTCTAGTTCTTTACAAGCTTGAACGCAAATGTTTTCTAGTTGCAGCACCATTTCTGGAATAGCTTCTACTTCTGATTGTCTTCCTGCAAATTCTTGTATTTTTTTGGCCATTGTTTCAAAATCTTGATGAATTCCTACAATAGAAAACGACGGAATCATTTTGTGAACCGTTGCGTACAATGTTGTCCAATCTTTTTTATCATAACTTTGACGCATTGCTGTTATCAATGGCGGCGTTTGTTCTAGATACAAAGAAATCATTTCTGACATTAATGTAGGATTAGATTTAGTGCGCTTCATTAAATAATTTAAATCAGTACACTTTGCCTTAGCCTCAAGTGTATTGTTTTTTTCTTCTTGTTTTGTTTGGTAAATTTTCTTCAGTATACTAATAATTTTACTGTATAAAAGACGCTCATCTACTGGTTTAGAAAGATAATCGTTCATGCCAACAGCTCTGCATTTATCAATGTCAACAGTAGTCACATCGGCAGTTAGAGCTACAATAGGAACTTTTAAATTCATTGTTTTTCGTATGTATTCTGTAGCTTCAAATCCGTTCATGACTGGCATTTGCAAATCCATAAGAATAATATCATAAGTAGTAGATTGAAGTTTTTCTATAGCAATCTTACCATTGGAAGCAATGTCACAAACAAATCCGAAATCATCAAGTAGCGTTCTCATTAACAATTGATTAAGAGCAATATCTTCTACTACTAAAACCTTTATGTTTTTTATATCCTCATCAAGAGTAATAATTTCTTCTGTATATTGAGCGTCGGCATTGGTTTTTAAAAATGGTAATCTAAAACTAAATACAGAACCTTGACCAACTGTACTGTGTACTTCTATACTTCCGTTTTGTCCTTCAACTAGCTGTTTTACAATAGCAAGTCCCAAACCTGTACCTCCATAAATTCTAGATGTTCCGCTGGTTGCTTGTTGAAAATTTTCGAATATAGTTTCCATTTTATTTTCTGGAATTCCAATTCCTGTATCGGAGACTGCAAATTCTATAATTACTTCTTTTTCTGTTTCCTCAACTAATTTTACACTTACTGTAATCTTACCTTTGGTAGTGAATTTTACAGCATTGCTAACTAAGTTTAGTATTATTTGATGTAATCTAACCGGATCACCAACAATAACTTCGGGAATTGTATTGTCGTATTCTTTAAGTAATTGTACGTTTTTTTCTTGACTTTTAATATCAAATACATGAATCATTGCAGCAATTGACTTGGCCATTTTAAAAGGCACTTTTTCAAATGACATTTTACCCGAATCAACTTTGGCTAAATCTAAAATATCATTAATAAGTACAATTAAAGCATCACCACTGGTTTTTATTGCCTGTAAATATTCTCTTTGCTTGGCCGTGAGTTCGGTTTTCAATACTACTTTTGTAAATCCGATAATAGCATTCATTGGTGTTCTTATCTCATGACTCATATTAGACAAAAACTGCTGTTTGGCCTTTACAGAATCTACTGCAATTCTTGTTGCTCCTTCGGCTTTTATTTGTGCTTCCTCGGCAATTTTAGTAGCCAATTCTGCAAACGCCTTAGCTTCTATCAATTCTTTTTGGGCTTTCTTCTGCTCTGTAATATCTCTAGCAACGACAACAGCACCAATAACATTTTCATCGGTATCTTTATAAACAGAACCGTTAAACAGCACGTTGGTTTGTTTTCCATCTATTAATACTAAAGGATAATCTACTACAAATCCTTTTGTAAAAACTTCTTCATATCCTTTCTTGGCCTGTTCTGGTTGTGTAAAATATGTAATAAAATCGGAACCAATTAAATCTTCTTTACATACATCTGTTGCTCTAACTGATGCTTGATTGGCATCTGTAATTTTTCCTTCTAAACTAATAGTAAATAACGGATCACGACTAGCCTCAATAAGACTTAACGAATATTGCGAAGCCAATTTTAAAGAATAATTATAGGCTTCAAGTTCTTTATTTTCTACAACACGTTTTTCTTTCTCTTGGTTTAGAAAATTAAGCTCTTTTCCTGCAATAACCAATTCGTTAGCTCTGTTTTGCTTCTCACCAGATTGAAACTCAAGTTCTTTATTGGCTAATACCAACTCGGCAGCTCGTTTTCCTTTCTCTTTATTTTGATAAGCCAATTCTTTATTAGCAATTATCAACTCTGATGCGCGTTTTTCCTTTACAACACTTTGATGTTCTAGTTCTATATTGGCAATACTCAATTCGTCTGCACGTTTTTGTTTTTCTTCGTTTTGGTAGGCCAATTCTTTGTTAGCAATAGTCAATTCGCCAGCGCGTTTTTCCTTTTCATAATTTTGATAAGCAAGCTCTTTATTGGCAATAACCAACTCGGCAGCTCTTTTTTCTTTTTCATCGTTTTGATAAGCAAGTTCTTTGTTAGCTATTTGCAAATCTAAAGCCCATTTTTGTTCGGCAATATCTCTAGCAACAATTACAACTCCTAGCACATTTTCATTCGCATCTTTATAGGTAGAACCATTAAATAAAACGTCAGTAAGTTTACCTTCTTTATGTCTTATTGTTAAAGGTGCATCGGCAACAAATCCTTTAGCAAAGACTTCTTGATAAACACCACGAGCCATTTTAGGATTGGTGAAATAGTCAAAAAAATCTGAATCGGTAAGTTCTTCGCGAGTACGTCCAGTAATATTGGCAGTTGCTTGATTCATATCGGTAATTTTTCCATTAATATTAATGGTAACCAATGGATCTAGACTTGCTTCAATTAGACTTCTTGCATATTGATTTTCTAGCTTTTTCATAAAATTTAATCTCCTATTTCTTCAATTGGGTTTCTGCGTCTGTCTTTTAGTTTTTTGAAATGAGAAGGTGTTAATCCTGTAACTTTTTTAAATTGATTGGATAAATGAGCCACACTACTATAATTTAATTTATAGGATATTTCAGTTAAATTGTATTCATCATACAAAAGCAACTCTTTGGCTCGTTCAATTTTATGATTTATTATAAATTGTTGAATGGTAATACCTTTCACTTCCGAGAAAATATTAGATAAATAGGTATAATCATGGCTTAATTTTTCACTTAAAAAATCCGAAAAATTTATCTTTGGTAGTTCGTCCGAATGATGAACCATTTCTACAATAACATTTTTTATTTTTTCTATTAGAATGGCTTTTTTATCTTCCATCAACTCCAATCCCGAAAAAAGTAATCCTTTCTTAAGCAGGCTTCTTTTCTCTTCTGTAATGTCTTCCATGATTTCTACTTCTCCCAAATCAACAATTATAAAATGAAGCCCAACTTTTTTAAGCTCCTCTTTTACAACCATTTTGCAACGAGTACTGACCATATACTTGATGTATAATTTCATAAAAAATATTGATTAAGTCAATTTTAAAACTTTAAAATTACACTAGACAAAGTTGCAATTAGTTTGGCGACGGTTGTTATATAAATAAATAGAAAAATTACACATTTTACTTATTTGCAAACTATAATTTTTTCTAATAGTATTTAAAATGAAATAAATCAGATTTTTTCTGATCCTAATTGTAGAAGTAGAAACATAAAAATTTCTATTAGTAGAACTATTACTACAAATGTAGCACAAAAAATTAAGCAAAAACTTCATTTAATAATTTATTAAACAAATGTTAAAATAATTTACTTCTTATCCCAAAAAAAACGCCTCCAAGTAGAGACGCTAAATATTATTTTTTATTGGCTTCCAATTCCTTTCGGCTTTTGTAAGTTTTTAAGTATTCGCCTTTGGGTTTTCCATCGTCAAACGAGCTAAACATAAACGGAAATGCTGCCTGATGACGCGCATCTTCATTAGAAAATCCTTCATATTCTATTCTATAAATAGCCGAATACATTTGGGCTCTACCAATACCATGATAACAATGTATTAAAACAGGATAATTATCTTGATTGTCCATAATCTTGAAGAATTTATCCAAATTTTCTTGCTTTGGCACTTGATCCGAACCATCGTTAAAGTAGTTTACACCCGGTATTTTTGCAATTGCATCTTTCTCGGCAGTCAATTCGGCAGGAACTTCTGGATTGTTTACATCATCACCTGTTCCTGGAAAACGCAAATCTACAATCGATTTAATATTATATTTCTTGACATAATCAGCAATTTCATCTGGCGGAATAACGCCGCTTTTATAAACTTTACCATCAGTAATCGTCATAAAATTATGATTGATATGTCGGTCATAAACATATTTTCCTGTTCCAATTAAAACCACGGCTAAAACAGCAATTCCTATTTTCTTTTTTAAAGTCATTTTTTATTTATCATTTGAGGTCAACTTTCTATCAATAATACGCTCCATATAATCTTGCAGAAAAGCTTTGCATCGTTTTTCTAACAAATTCATTTCGGCATTGCGCTGACCAATTAAATTATGTTTTAAATCTTTGTCTTCTTTGTTATAAAATCCAACAGCTTTTTCTCCGTCAAACGTGCAAATATAATTGCCGCTCATCATTTGATATTTATCAGAGGAATAACGCATTACAAACGGCGGAATTTTATCTTTACTAATCAAACTTCTACCCCAACTTCTAAAAGGTTTGTCATAACCCATCATGTCTAAAAGTGTCGGATAAATATCTATTTGTTGTGCCCAATCTTTATTAACACCTACATATTTCTCGTTGGGCGTAAAAAACAAAATCGGAACCGTATGCAGGTTTTGATCTTTATAATATTCGTCATAATAAATTAAATTATCATGATCGGCAACCAACACAAAGATAGTATTATTGTACCAAGATTCTTTTTGGGCTGCGTTAAAAAACTTTCTTAACGAATTGTCAGTATAACCTATACATTGATGAATAGGATTATCACCTTTAGGAAATTTACCTTCATATTGGGCAGGCACAACATAAGGCTCGTGTGATGAAACCGAAAATAATGTTGCCATAAAAGGTGTTTTCTTTTGCGAAAGCGTTTTGTTAAAATACTGCATAAAAGGTTCGTCCCAAATGCCCCAAGATCCATCGAAATCGGCGTCATTGTTATATTCTGTTTTTCCGTAATAATGGTCGTAGCCCAAAATATTTCCGAAACCTAAAAAACCCATAGAACCATTGGGTGCTCCATGAAAAAAGGAAGTATCATAACCTTCACTTTTTAAAACAGAAACCAACGATTCTATCTTCTGTTTTGGATAAGGTGACGATGTAAATGCATCTTTAAACGAAGGAATTCCTGCAATTACAGACGACATTCCGTGAATAGATTTATAGCCATTGGCATACCCATTGGTAAATATTAAACTGTGCTGCGCCAACGAATCTACAAACGGAGAATAACCTCTATACTTTAGATCTTTGCTGTCTTTATTGAAAGTACTAATATATTCACGAGCATAACTCTCTAGAATAAGAATTACAACATTGGGCTTTGTTTTGGGGTTGTTTTTATAGAATTTTATGGGTTGAATAAGCGCATCAATAGTTGCCTTATCAACCAAGTTTATTTTTTTAAATGTATTGGTATTCCAGGTTCTAATAATTGCAAATGGCGTGTTTAATACAAAATCGGCTTGCGATGCATTGGTAACATATCGACTGGCATCAAGCAAATTAATAGGACGCGTACTTTTCTTGAAATCGCCACGAATACCGCCAATACACAAGGTTGAAATAAAAAGAAAACCTACAACTGAAAACGCAAAATATTTTACAGAAGCAGTGTGCACATTGTGATTAATTCGAACCTTTTTATAAAGAAAAATCCAGAGAAAAGCACAGATAAAAAACAAGGCAAATACATGCCAATAGCTTATCAAGAAGTTAAAAAACAACGTACTTTTATTACTCTCATTTTGCAAAGTATCTAGCGACGCTCTTGTACTTCTATTAAAGGTATATTTGTAATAAATGAAATCAATAAAATTAGCAGAATAAGCCAATAAATTGGTTATAAAATAAATATAAAACAGCATTTTTTGATAGCCAATTTTAGTATTAGCAACCAAAGGAACGATTGATAAAACTATAAATAACAAGTTAATGTAGATAATTGTGGTAGTGTCAAACGATAATCCGTGGTAGTACAACTGGAAAAAATCGCTTATCGAATCTATTTTTATTAAATTTCTATTATAAACAAAAAATAAAACTCGGGCTACAAAATAAAAAATATAAGCCAATAAAATTCTGTAAGCCAGAACTTTATATTCGTTAAATCTCAGGAATTTATTCATTTAGTAATTGCTAATTTTATCTTACAAAACTACATATTTCACAATCAATATTATAAATTTTAAATAAATATTGTGAATGATTATATTATTAATTAATTTGCATCAAATTTAATCCCAATGACAACAATTTCTCGTCTATTTGACTTTCCATACCATCAATTAGAAAAATACAATATTTCGGACGCATTAGTAACCAAGCAAAATGGCGAATGGATAAAAACTTCAACACAAGAATATATTGACAAAGCCAATACAATATCTAGAGCATTGTTGCGACTGGGCATCCAAAAAAATGATAAAATTGCTATTATTTCGTCTAATAATAGAACTGAATGGCACATTATGGATATTGGAACATTACAAACCGGAGCTCAAACGGTGCCTATTTATCCAACAATATCGGAAACAGATTATGAATATATTTTAAACCATTCAGAGGCAATCTATTGTTTTGTATCGGACGATGAAGTGCTGCAAAAAGTACGATTGATTCAGAAAAATGTTCCAAATATTAAAGAAGTATATTCGTTTAATGAAATTGAAGGTTGCAAAAACTGGAATGAACTTTTAGAATTAGGAAAAGACAACAGCAATCAAGATGTTGTAGAAGACCGAAAAAACAATGTAAAACCGCTTGAACTAGCAACAATAATCTATACCTCTGGAACTACAGGAAGACCAAAAGGAGTGATGCTTTCGCACAATAATATCGTTTCTAATGTGTTGGATTCTGCCAACAGAATTCCGTTTGATGCAGGAAAAAGTAGAGCGTTAAGTTTTTTACCAATTTGCCATATTTATGAGCGCATGGTAACCTACATATATCAATATTATGGTTGTTCAATTTATTTTGGCGAATCAATAGAAAAGATTTCTGATAATGTAAGAGAAATTCAACCTACAGTAATGACTGGTGTGCCAAGACTTATAGAAAAAGTATATGAAAAAATAATTGCTAAAGGAAGCGAGCTTACAGGAATAAAAAAGAAATTGTTCTTTTGGGCAGTTGATATAGGTTTAAAATATGAACCTTATGGCGTAAATGGTTGGTGGTATGAAATGCAATTAAAATTGGCTAGAAAACTTATTTTTAGCAAATGGAAAGCAGGTTTGGGTGGAAAATTAGATTTAATTGTAAACGGAAGTGCCGCTTTACAACCAAGATTAGCCAGAATATTTGCCGCAGCCGAAATTCCGGTTATGGAAGGTTATGGATTGTCGGAAACATCACCAGTAATATCGGTTAATGACCAACGCAATCACGGTTTTAAAATAGGAACTGCTGGACGAATTATAGATAATGTAGAGGTGAAAATTGCAGCCGATGGCGAAATTCTTTGCAAAGGTCCAAACGTGATGATGGGTTATTACAAAGATGAAGTGTTGACCAAAGAAGCTATTGTTGACGGTTATTTTCACACAGGTGATATTGGCGAAGTTGATGCAGATGGTTTCTTGAAAATTACCGACAGAAAAAAGGAAATGTTTAAAACAAGTGGTGGAAAATACATTGCACCGCAACTGATAGAAAACACGATGAAACAATCGCGTTTTATTGAGCAAATTATGGTAATTGGTGACGGACAAAAAATGCCTGCAGCTTTCATTCAACCCAATTTTGAATTTGTAAAAGAATGGGCAAAAATTCACAATGTACTTATTGGAACTACAAACGATGAAATCATTAAAAACCAACAGGTAATTGATAGAATTCAGCTAGAAGTAGATACGCTTAACGAGAAATTTGGAAACTGGGAAAAAATCAAGAAGTTTGAATTAACACCCGATTTATGGACCATTCCAGCCGGACACCTTACTCCTACCATGAAATTAAAACGAAAAGTGGTTATGGAAAAATACATTAATTTATTTCATAAAATATATGATACCGTTTAAGTATTAGTAAACTGTCGCTAAATAATTTAACACTATTTCAAGGTGCCAGAATTTATATGATGGTTTTACAAAAAGTGTTAAAGTATAGCTACATTTTTTTACATTTAAATGACACTAATTTACCTCTATACAAATGTTTTTTAAGATAGATGTGCGTATATTTGTGAGTTAGGCGTCATTTTGCCCAAAAATCCACGAAAAATCATCTGAATAAAAACTATTTATGGCGAGAATATTTAATATTGGTTACTACATAAATGAAAAACATATTTCAAAAGCTGTCGAACTTTTAAACTACCAATTAGCCCAAAAAAGCCCGTTGTACAATATTACAGATTTTACAATATACAAAAACGAACAAAATGTAATTATTCCTTGTGAATTTTATGAGAACTACGTTAAAAGAGATTCTTTTTATTACTTTGAAAATAAATTCAAATTAATTAAATATTTTGGCGTTCAAAGAGCATACAAAATTAGAGAATTTCATTTCTTTACTTGGGATTTATTGGTTTTGTATTATTCTTTTGGATTTTACATCAGAGAATTACTTGATAAGTATATAACAACAGTAAATAATATATATTCTGAAAAATCTATCAATATTTTTTATGGTGGCTCAATAAATTATGAATATCCGAATAAATCAAAAATATTCTATTATGATGATTACAAAGTTTTTCTGAACTTAAAGGAAACATTAACTAAACCTGAACCAGGCAAAATTAAATATGCAATATCGCTTGACATAAAATCTTTTTTTTACTCAATTGATCACAAAATATTGTTAGATATTTTAGATCGTAAATCATACGCAACAACAAAAAAAGCTTTACACTACAATGAATTTGCAAAAGAAACTTTTGAATTTTTTCTAAAATTTTTAATAAGCGATTCAAAAGGTATTCCTGTATCAGGTCAAAATATAATTTCTAGTTTTATAAGCTCAATTTATTTTTCAGATTTTGACGAATTTGTAGTTGATACATTTCTAGACAATGATAGATATAGTTATATAAGATACGTAGATGATTTTTATATAGTTTTTAGTGAAGATGATACAAAACCGATTTCAGAAATAAGAAAAGAAATTTATTCGATTGAAAATTCAATATCAGACTTTCTTACTAAACATTTAAATCTTTCTGTAAGTTCATCTAAATCCGATAGATTTGTAATTTCTGACGTAGATTCTCATTTAGACTTCCTAAATTCAACAGGTTTTGAAAGCCCATTTGAACAGGAATTTGATTATGAAGAACTATATAACGAATCAATATTAAGTTTACAAATTAAAGACAAGCAAGCGCCAGAAATATTTGATGAATGCATAAACTTATTAAAAAAATTAAAAAGCCAAACAGGAAATTTAGAGCAAATAAATATTGAAGCTAAAGAATCATCTTATCTCAACTTTATTTTAATTCACAATTCTTGTTTACAGTATTCGAAGAGTAATGAAGCAAAACTTAAAATTATTAATAGTGGCATCTTTGAAAATTTTGAACATCTAGATTTCCTACTAACTAAAATAAAAGTTATACTTCACTTAGTGACAATCAATAATGAATTGAGAAATAATTTATTTAACTCAATAATATTATCATTAGCAGAAGATGAAAATATAACTCAAAAAATTACAATTTTAGACAAGTTTATTCATCAAATTCAATTTTTAATCACTGAACTAAAAGGTCTTGAAAAGATTCAATTGCAAAATGAATATTTAAATTACATAGAAATAATAAAACTGAATCTAAAAAGTAATTTAGAAAAGTCAAATAATGATTATTTTTCAATTATTTATAAAAGTTTAGACAAAGACTATAAATTAAATAAATTTGAACCAATATATAGTACTAATTTTTTAAGTCAAACAAATTGCATTCCATTAGTTCAACAGATTAAGCAAAGAGTTATAAACGAAAAAATAGGATTTTACAACGTATGTTTTAACCATTTACTAAATGAATTTCAAAATATTTTTGAAATGATGTTTTTAGATGGAAAGCAGAAAAAAGCTCTAGAAATTACTTCCGAAATGTCAAAAAATAAATTTAAAGTGAACGACATTAAATTTATTTCAGAATTTTTTGATAGAAGAAATCAAAATTCCATATCTCATACAAACGAACAAGAAATAGGTTTTTGGGGAGTTGGTCATAATGAATACAAAAAATACAAATTAAAATTAGAAGAATTGATAAAAGAAATTCTAATAAAAACGAACGCCTAACAGCGGTAGCTGTTGCACAACCATAAATTTTCAAAAAACATTTCCAAATTACATAAATTCAACCTCGTTTAAAGCGATTTAATGGAGGTTTATTTTTTAGTTAAAGTTCAAAATCGCAAACTTTTGATGGCTAAAAAATGAGTTTTTCAAGTTATAAATGGTACTTTTTGCAAAAGTTTGACTCTTCCTTGCTTTTAACGTTGCCACTTGGGTTA
>NZ_JAYWFT010000128.1:0-27014 GCF_043778725.1 Flavobacterium sp.
AAACTTTTGATGGCTAAAAAATGAGTTTTTCAAGTTATAAATGGTACTTTTTGCAAAAGTTTGACTCTTCCTTGCTTTTAACGTTGCCACTTGGGTTAAAATCGTTGGTTTTTTCGCAATAAAGCGCAAGTATTTCTTCAAGTTGTAGGTTAAACTTGCCATCAGTACGTGTTTATTGGCGTTTCGTATTCCTCTTGTATTGACTCGTTTCATGTTGGTAAAGTTGACCAAGGTACCTATCACTGGTTCTACCGTTTTGCTTCGCACACGTACCATTTTCTTAGCATAATGTGGGTTTTGTGTGAGCTTTTGGTACATTCTATCGTAATGTTCTTTGTGAATGCTATCGTCTATCTTTTTAAATTTGGTGGTTTTGCCGCAGCATTGTTCTCGTAGTGGACATTGTTTACAATCGCTTTCGCTACTCCTGTAAGTTCGTTTGGTATAGCCTTTACTATCGGTCCTTTCGCCTTTAAATAGCAAAATAGCTTTATTTGATCCTTCTTTTATACATTCGTATTGATGCAGCTCTTTGTTGAAAACAAAGCCTTCTCTAAAAGGTTTGTATTGTCCAAAATTTGGAATGTAAGCATCAATATTCTTTTTGTGTAAATACTCCAATGCATCGCCACTACTGTAACCACCATCGGCTAAAAGTTCTTCGAGTTCAATATCGTTTTCTTGCAAATTTTTCTCTGTAAGTTCCACTATTTTCTCAATACATTGACTATCACGTTTATCTGCAAAATCCGAACATGCACCAGTAATAACGTGGTGCGCATCGTCTACAGCGATTTGTCCAAAATAATTTAATTGGCGCGCTTTGCCTGGTTTAACACTCACTCTGGCATCGCTATCTGTTGGTGAATAATGCGTATGATTAGACACAAACTTTGGTCGAATTAAATTACCATGTTCATCTACTTTATCGATATTAAAATTAGGATTGGGTTGGTCTTTATAGGCTTCTTCTTTCCATGCGTGGTGTTGTTCTACTAATTTTTTTCTGGTGCTTGTGGTTTTAAATTCGCTGTTTTCTTCCAATTCATTTACAAAAGCACTAGCGTCGTCCAAAACTTCTTTCTCTAACAAACTATCAATACTCGCATTGGCTTTGATAAAAACACTATCTACAGCTTGACGCTTGCCACGAACCATACCTTTACCAACGCACATTTTTAAAACTTGCTTGAATAAGTCTAGAAAAATTTCTTCGCCATATAAACTTCGGGTTCTACTTATGGTGCTGTGCCATGGCAAGGCTTCGTGAACATCATAACCTAAAAACAAACGAATTGACAAACTATCGCTACAATAGGCAATCAAATGCCTATCGCTATTGATATTGTTCAAATAACCAACCAATAATATCTTAAAGAAAACAACAGGATCAATACTTTCCTGTCCTTCCTCTCCATAATACTGGGCTGTAGCTTTATATAAAAAATGAAAATCGATAGCTTTATCAAGCAATCTATAGAAATTATGCTCGGGAACTAAATCCAACAAATTAACCGAAACAAATAACTGTGGTGTAAAAGTCTTTTTTCCTTGCATAAGTAAATTTAAAAAAAATTAAATTTATTTGCAAGGTTTTGTATATTTGAGTTGTGCAACAAGCACATGGGCTTGGCGCCATAGCGGCAATTTTGTGCAAAATTGTTCGAGTAATTTTCATAACTTCGTTTCCAGTCACCGAAAGAACTCGCCTCCGAAATTGCCGCACCGGCGCAAAGCCCCAGACGTTGTGCGACACTTTGGAGCGACAGAGAACCGAAAAAATAATAGAAAATTTATTGCAGAATACCATAAATTGGTATATTTGTAAAAAATATAAAATTATGGCACGAAATACATCAATTTTAATTGGAGAATATTACGAAAATTTTATAAACAGACAAATTGCAACAGGAAAATATAATTCTGTAAGCGAAGTTGTTAGAACTGCTTTGAGACATTTTGAGCAAGAAGAAATTCAAACTAAATCTCTAATTGCGGAATTAGAACTTGGAGAAAAGAGTGGAAAAATTAGAAATTTTAACCGAACAGAAAATCTAAAAAGGTTAAACGACAATTTCCAAAAGTAATGGCTGAATATATTATTAGTGAAAAATCTTTAGACGATTTGAATAATATTTGGATTTACACGTCCGAAAATTGGTCGGTTGAACAAGCGAACCGATATTATAATTTGATAATGGATGAAATAGAATATGTAGCGGAAAACTTTGAAACAACAAAGGATTTTGGAAGCATTCGTAAAGATTATCGATATTCAAAAGTGAAATCGCATTTAATATTTTGTAAACAAATTGAAAATACAGAAATGGAAGTTGTGAGAATTTTGCACGAAAGAATGGATATTAAAAATAGAATTAACGATTAAAAAAGGAAAAGCGATTGTACAAAAGCGGTTTCAAGAAATGGCGAGGCACGGGATTTATCAGAAATTGGAAAGGTAATTAATTGAAAGTTTTGTTTATATTTGTAAAGGCTTGGTCTTGGTTCATCGCCACTCCTGCAAGCCGCGAAACGTTACCAGATATTTTATGACAAAAATTACATCAGAAGGAAATCGAAAAACAATATGGTTTTCAATAATATTTTCAACATTGTTTTTTGGAGCAATGGGAACTTTTATGATTTATACTTTTACAAAAATGTATATTGCAAATCAAATTGAGACAAAGACTTTTGTAATGCCAATTTTTGGTTTAATTGTTTATTTTATTGCTTATACTTTCATAAAAAGTTATTTGAAAAATTCCTCTAAAATTGAAATAGACAAAGAAAAAATTATAATTCAAAACAAAACATATTATTGGAAAAACTTACAAAATATAAAATTAAGTGGTAAAAAAGGTTTTGGTTTCTTTAACTTTCAAATGGAAGCAATAACCATCAATTTTGAAAACAAAACAGAATATATTTTTGAAGATTTATACTCAAATAGTTGGGAAATAAAAAGTTTTATTCAGCAAATCATAATCGACAAAAAAGATTTTTTTGAAACGAACTCAAAAACCATAAATACTAAAATAACCGAAAAAGAAATTGAAAAAGAAACTTTTTATCAATTCAAAGGAAATCCAGTTTTTTCATTCAGAGGATTAATGATGTGGGGATTAATTGGTGCATTTCTTTTTATGTTCATTTTTGTGAAAGCAAAAATATCTTTAGCAGATCAATTGAAAGCATTTATTCCAATTGCTGTAATATGGTTTATTATTAATGCCCTTTTTATGAATTATTTTGAAATGTCAAAGAATTATTTCGTGATTAAAAACCATTATTTTTTTTGGGTAAAACGAATTTATAAAATATACGATATTGAAGAAATTGTTTTTGAAAGTCAAGGAAAGCAACCGAATAGTTTGAGACTTATAACAAAAAATTTTAAAAGAAAACTTTATCCAGCAGGAACATTGAAAGACAGTAAATGGTTAGAATTAAAAAGTGAATTTGAAAAAAGAAACATTAACGTAAGAAATGAATGTATCTAAAAAAAAAATCTGGTAACAAAGAACTGTGCATAAAAACAAATAAAATTAGATTTATTTTAATTATTTTAAGTAATAAAAACACCTATAGCCTTGAGAGGAGAAAATGGAATAAATCATTTTCTCTTTAAAAGAAAATTTAAATCATTTTGGGTTGCACACTTCTATAATTTTCATTGTACTCCACTCCTCATTATGCACTTACATTTTCTATCTTACTTATTCTTGATTGCCCATTAATGTTCATAACCAAAATATAGCAATCAAAATAGTATAAAAATCGAATCTATTGAAGTATCTAAAAAATTGATTTAGGTAAATAAACAGTGAAAATTACAAAACTTACATTTCATCCATACCATACAACAATAATTGTGCAGTAGCTTCATTTGTAGCAAGTGGAACATTGTGAACATCGCATACGCGTATTAGCATATTGATGTCAACTTCATGAGGATGATTGGACATGGGATCTTTAAAAAATAAAACCATTTTTGTTTTTCCTTCGGCTACACGAGCTGCAATTTGAGCATCACCGCCTAGTGGTCCAGAAAGCATTTTTTTGACTTTAAATCCTGCTGCTTCGGCTTTAGATCCTGTTGTTCCTGTTGCTATTAGTTTGATATTATCGTGTATAAGTAAGGCTTTATTTTTATTTAAAAACTGAACCATATCTGCCTTTTTTCCGTCGTGTGCTATTATTGCAATTTCCATATTTAAGTGTGAGTTTGCATTGCAAATTCTAAATTTTAATTGTTATTTTCACAAAAAAAACCTGACGTAAAGGTCAGGTTTATCTATTATTTATTTAAAACATGATAAGCAATTAAACCGTCTATAGGTCGTCTTAATGCGTTTCCAATTTTAATTCCGTATTTAGCCAAGATTTCTTGTAGTTCTTCTTTTAAATAAAAAGCAATCGAACCTACAAAATGAACAGGAACTTCTTTACAATTTTCATATTGCATGATGTAGTTTTTTGTAAAAGATTTTAATTCTTTTCGAATTATTTTTTTACAATATTCATTGTCTTTATGTTTGATAATAAATTTTGCAAATGTTGCTAAATATGCATTAGGATTGGCTTCTTTATATAGATTAGCTTTAACATAATCGGCATCAAGGTTGTATTCTTCTTCAAATTCTCCTGCTAAGTCTTTGGGCATTTTATTAAAGTAATAACCTCGCAATAAGTGTCTTCCAAAACGGTTTCCCGATCCGTCATCCATTGCAATATAACCTAGCGATTGCACTTTTTGGTGCAGAATTTTACCATCAAAGAAGCTGCAATTAGAACCTGTTCCTAATATACAAACTATGGCTTGTTCGTCTTTTGGTGTTGTAGCATAAACAGCTGCATACGTATCTTCGTGAACATTTACAGTTGCATTAGAAAAATACTTTTTAAATACATCGGTTAAGAAATTTTTCATTCTATCAGTACCACATCCTGCGCCATAGAAATAAAGATGGGATGCTTTGTCTTTGTTATGAGAAATATCAAATTTATCTTCTAATCTAGCTATAACTTCATCTTTATCTAAAACCTCTGGATTTAATCCTAAAGTTTGGGTTGTAAAAAGTACTTTTCCGTTATCGTCTATTGCTATCCAATCGGCTTTGGTAGATCCGCTATCAACTAATAATTTCATGGTTTGGTTTGTTGTTTGGGTTGGTAATAAAAAATTCCCGATAACTCATTGAGAAAGCAATCGGGAATTATTATAAAAAAATTATAGGTTTGCGATATGAACTGATAAATCAATTAATTTACTTGAATATCCATATTCATTATCATACCAAGAGATTATTTTGAAAAAAGTAGAATTTAAACCAATTCCAGCTTTGGCATCAATAATAGAAGTTCTAGAGTCTGAAACAAAATCTTGAGAAACAACTAAATCTTCTGTATATCCTAAAATACCTTTCAATTCGTTTTCTGAAGCTTTTTTAAGCACAGCCATTATTTCATCATAAGAAGTTTCTTTGGCAACTTTTACAGTTAAATCAACTACAGAAACGTCAACTGTAGGAACACGCATTGACATACCTGTTAATTTTCCGTTTAGTTCTGGAATAACTTGACCAACAGCTTTTGCTGCTCCAGTTGAAGATGGAATAATGTTTACAGAAGCAGCACGACCGCCTCTCCAATCTTTTTTAGAAGGACCATCTGCAACCATTTGAGTTGAAGTTGAAGCGTGAACTGTTGTCATTAAAGCTTCAACAATTCCAAAATTATCATTTATAACTTTAGCTAATGGTGCTAAACAATTGGTTGTACAAGAAGCATTAGAAACTACTGTATCTGCGGCAGTGGCTTTGGTATGATTAACTCCCATTACAAACATTGGTGCATCTGGAGATGGTGCAGAGATAATTACTTTTTTAGCGCCACCAGTAATGTGAGCTTTGGCAGTTTCAATTGTTGTAAAAAAACCTGTACACTCAGCTACTACATCTACATTTACTTCATCCCATTTTAAATTTACTGGATCTTTCTCTGCCGTAATTCTAATGTGTTTATCGTTTACAAAAAGTTTTCCATCAATAACTTCTACTTTTCCTGCAAAACGTCCGTGAACAGAATCGTATTTTAACAAGTAAGCTAAATGGTCTACATCTAATAAATCGTTTATTGCTACAACTTCTACATTGTCTCTGTTGTATGATTCTCTAAAAACTATTCTTCCAATTCTTCCAAATCCGTTTATTCCTAATTTTACTTTTGACATCTTATTTTAAAATTTGATATTGATTAGTGATATTGTATTATGTTGACATTATATCTGAAACTCTTAACAGTTCTCTATCTATTTCCGAATGACCTTTAATAGCTTGTTCTAATGGGGTTAAAGCTACTTTGTCGTTTAATATTCCCACCATATAATTAGATTTTCCTTCTAATATTGATTCAACTGCTTTTACTCCAAGTCTAGAAGCTAGAACTCTATCGTAGCATGATGGTGATCCGCCACGTTGCATGTGACCAAGTACTGAAACGCGAATATCATATTCTGGAAAATGCTCTTCTATGTAATCTTTTAATTCGAAAACACTTTTCCCTATTTTATCTCCTTCGGCAATAACGACAATACTTGAGGATTTTCCTGATGCTTTACTTTTTCTAAGTGAATCTAGAAGTCGCTCCAATCCCATGTCTTCTTCTGGAATAAGAATTTCTTCAGCTCCAGCACCAATTCCGGCATTTAAGGCAATGTGTCCTGCATCGCGACCCATAACTTCTACCAAGAAAAGTCTATTGTGTGAACTTGCAGTATCTCTAATTTTATCTATACAATCTACAACAGTATTTAATGCTGTATCAAAACCTAGTGTGTGGCTTGTTCCAAAAATATCATTGTCTATAGTACCCGGAATTCCCATTACAGGAAAGTCATATTCATTATTAAAAACTTCTGCACCTGTAAAACTTCCATCGCCTCCAATAACTACAAGTGCTTCAATACCAGCAGAAACAAGATTTTCATGTGCTTTTTTTCGACCTTCAACAGTCATAAATTCTTTAGATCGTGCCGATTTTAATATAGTTCCACCTTTGTTTACAATATTGTTTACAGATCGTGGTCCCATTTCTTTAAAATCGCCTTCTATCATTCCCTGATAACCTCTGTAAATTCCTACGCACTCAATGCTGTGAAAAGCGCATGTACGAACAACAGATCTAATAGCTGCATTCATTCCCGGAGAATCGCCACCAGAAGTAAGTACACCTATTTTTTTTATCGTTTTTGACATATTTTTATGTTTTAAAATGTAAATTTAGCAAAGAATATGCATATATTATCTATCATTTTTATAGATTTAATAAAATCAAGCAAATTCAATCGTTTTCGTTGATAAGTTTTAAGTTATCAAATATCTTTTATAAAAAAACCTGAATTATTCATCTTCAGGTTTTGCTTCGGCGTTAGGCTTGGGTGTATCTTTGGTATTCTTTTTTTTCTTTTCCATACTAATATGTTCTGGTAGTGGCTCAGAATCATGTGTTTCATCTGTGTTTTTTTTCTCTACTTCTATAACTTTCTTTTTAAATATTTTATTTACTAATTCTCTAAAAGTATCAAAGTCAACTTCATAAGAAACTCCTGCTCCTTGTGTATATCCTATTCCTTGTCCTATATAATTAATATCGTTTTCTTTATTAAATATTCTAAGATTTAATGTTCCGTCTTCATTTACTCTATATTGTGCTTCAAAATTTCCAACAATAGCGGTTTCAGAAACGCCACCTGTTGGTACTCCTACTACTCCATTTATTGTAATTCGATCATTAATTTGTGTAGTAATTGACGCAACAACTCTTCCGTCTGTAGGATTGAGTGCAGTTTTATCTGCTTCGGTATAGGAAACGCCAAAATTAATTTTACCATCCTTATCATTAAATAAATCTCCAAATAGTGCTCCAGCTTTTTCATAAAAACTATTGGTTATTTGTGATTGTGATAATCCTTCTTGACTTAAAAAACCTCCGGTTGACAATAGATATAATGCTTGCGTTTGTCTTATATCTTTATCACTAAGTTTGGTCTCTATTTCCGATTTTAAGACTGAACTCACATTTGGAAAATTAATATTAAAATCGGGCTCCGGATTGGTAAGTGTTCCTTTTAGTCCTATTACAACTTCTACAGGAATTTTTCTGTTAAAGGATGCATTATTAACCAATACAGATGGGTTGGCTGTTATATTTTTAGACACTGCTTCTAGATCTAGAATTGCATTATAGGGATTTCCATCCCATACAATTGAGCTGAATTTTTTAACTTCAAACTTTTTATCAATTAATCCGCCATATTTAAAATTATATGATCCTTCATATACTTGAAAATCTCCATACATTTCAAATTTTCCTAAGGTATTTATTCGCATTGACAAACCTCCTCTACCTTTAGCTTTCATTCCATGTCCAGAATCTCTATCTAAGATTACTTCTATAGACGCGTCTGGTGTAATATTAAACTCAAAGTTCATTTGCAATCCATTATAATTTCTAATATACTCTGACCCTTTGTTTCGTATTCCTTTTTTTTCGTTAGGAGTTAAAAAATCAATATAATTATTATCACTTACTGCGCTAGCGTCGTTTATAGGAATTTTAATATCGGTACCTTTTCCTGATTTGGCATTTACATTTATTTCCAATCCGTTGGTTGGTCCTTTAATTGTTGCGCTTCCATCTATATAAGCTGTACCAAAATAGGCTACATCTTCGTGATCTTCGGTATTTAATGCTAATATTCTGTCAGAATCTATTGCCAAGTCTAATTCCCAATCGCTAAACTGTTTGTGTTTTATAAAACCTTGAAGTGTTCCTTCTGTATTAAATTTAGAATCGGTAAGTTTAGTTTTTCTTATAATAAACTTGTTTTGGGTAACATCCACAATAGAGTTTTGCTCTAATTTATAATCGACATTTAAGTACGGAATTGTTAGTCCGGCATCATCAACAAACAATCTTCCGTTGTAATCAATATTATTTACATTACCGTCCAATCTTGCATTTCCAGAGACGAATCCTCTAATGTTTGATAAAACTTCTCCACCCAAATTGCTCAATACTCCTAGATTAAATTTTTGAAAATTTAAGTCCAAGTCTATTAATGTAGCATCATTTACTATTTGAAGATTACCATTGGCAGCAAAAGATTTAAAATAGTCATTTTCAATTTTAGACTCAATATCAAATCTAGAAAAATTATCATTTCCTTTTATGTCTAAATTTAAATTTCCGAGTTGGTTGTCATTAATTGACAAATCCATAATCTCTAAATTGGCCGTGGGTTGATAAACAGCATTATTTTGTTTTAGAAAAACCTCACCGTTTAGTTTTCCGTCAAATTTAAATTGTTTTACATCGGGTGTAACTTTATTTAAGTTGACATCTTTAAAGGTAAGTTGCAAATCTTTATTAGAATTTCCGGTTATTGATCCGTTAAGTTTAATATTTTGATTTTCGTGGGAAACTAATATATCTTCAAATGAAAAATTCTTAAAATCATTGTCAAAAACTAACTTGTTTTTATCATTTTCTTCCTCATTTATATACCATAAAAAATCTTTAAACATCATTTCTGATTTACTAAATCCTATAATATTTTGATTATTTTTATTTATTGTATGATAAAGGTTTAAGTTGTAATAATCATTTCCTTTATCGCCGCCTCTAAACTCTGTTCTAAACGATAATGTATCTCTAGAAGTAGCATTGATTAATGAAAAATCTCTTATTTTATAGTTTTTAGTTTTAATACTATCCAACTGAACGTAAGTATTATACAAAGGATTTTTATTGTCGATTTCTAACTGCACGTTGTCTAGATGCACATCAAATGCATCAATAGTTTTAGAACTAAAATTTAGTTTAAATTCATTATTATCGCCTTTAATAATTCCTTTAAAAACAGCATTTGGATTTAAAGAAATCTTTGGGTTTAAAATTTCTACAATTTTATTGAACTCAGAAAAATCAAATTTTATATATTGTCCTTTTTTTAATTGCTTGGGTTTATAGTTGGTGTATAGACTTCCAAGCGAATTTAAAACCATTTTCTGAATTTGATTAAATTCAAACTTACCTTGAATTTTACCATTTATTTCATCGGGTGAAAATAACGAAATAGTATGCTCATTGCTAGAATCAAAACTAGAATTTAAGGTTAGACTATCAAAGAAATATATATCTTTTGGATTTTGATAGGAGGCATTAGAAATAATAACATCGCCTTTCATAGTATTGATAGAACTTCCAGATACTTTCATTATTACATCACCTTTAAATACTGAAATAGAATCTTTAATAAAGTTTAGTTTTCTTAAATTGGCATAATCAACTTTGGCATGAAAATCATAATTATTATCGCGCTTGCTCAAGTCAACAATTCCGTTAAAGTCTAAAAATAAATTTGGGTCGTTTACATTAATTTTACCTTTAAAAATAGGTTTTTTAAAGCTACCATCAGCCAAAATGTTTTGGTAATTATAGCCGTTATATCTTATATTTTTTACTGAACCCGAAAACTTAGTGTCCAAATATTTTTCTGTAAATCCTTTTCCATCTACAGCTACATCTAACGATACTTTACCAAAATCTTTTCTATTTAAAAAAGTGCCAATGTCAAAATTATCTAAAGCAATTGTACCAGAGTACGTTGCATTATCAATATTATTGATATTGGTCATGACAAGATTAGAAGAAATAGTACCCAATTTTGTTTGCAAATCAAAATCGGCATCTATAGATTGTGTAGTTATTTCTGCAGTTCCTTTAAGATTAAAAACACCTAATTTTTTTAAAGATGAAGGCAATTTTTTTCCAAGAACATTAGGTAACAAAGCGGTTAAGTTTTCATAACTAGAGGTAACTTTATCAAAGGAACCTTTCATGTAAAAATTACCTTTTCCTGGCTTTGCAAATAAGTTTTTAAAGGTAACATCACCAATTATTTCTGATTTATTGGTGTCAATTAGATGAAAATTTTTAGCCGTTAGATTGTTTAAAGTTCCATCTACTTTTCCGCTAAATTTAAAATCTTGATTTCTTGCTAATTCTTTATAGAAATAATAAATATCATTGGTAGCGATTATTGCAGCTTCGGTTTTAATATCAAATACTACTTTATTATTAAAATCGGCAAAGTCTTTTCTGTTGTATTTTAAAATTATATCGCCTTTAAAATTGGATGCTTTTGTTTTAAAATCTAATTTTTCTAATCTAATATTTGTTTTGGCATAAGTAAATTTAGACTTTAAATTTTCAACAAAAAGTCCTCTATGATCTTGAAAAGACATTTCTTTAATGTTTGTTGTAACATTTGGTCCTTTTATTTTAAAATCGGTAATGATAGCATTTAGCTTAGTAAAATCTACATCTTTAGGTACTTTTCGGTTTTCATCAGTTAAAATAAAACGGCTGTTTGACACTGCTATATTCTCTGAAGTCATTAAAAATTTTCCCGAAGTAGGTTTTCCATCATCGAAAGCAGCAACAAATTTGTCTAGATTGGTATCTTTTTGACCTTTATACGTTTTCACATTCAATGTTAACCCATCGACTTTCATTTCTCCAAAAATTAAATTTCCGTCAAGAAGTGTTTTAGTGTCTAGAATACTTGTAGAAATTCGTTTTGCAAAAATTAAAGTGTCTTTTTTTTCATCTTTAATCATTAATTTTTTCATCTGAACACCACCAAAAATGGTTACTTCTACTTGATCGATGTAAATATTGGTTCCAAATTGTTTATTGAGTTTTTCTGTATAATAATGAGCAATTTTAGTTTGAACTACAGGTAAAGAAAGCGCAATTCCAATAGAAAGCAATAGCAAGATAAGCACCAATAAAGTGCGAAACACTATTTTTCTAAATGTTAAGAAATGCTTATATATCTTTTTTTCTTTCAAATTTTATTTGGCTTTGAGCAAGAAACCTTGAAAATAGTTACTTTTGCAAACGATGTAAAAATAATCGTTTACCATCGATTTATCAAATATAATTCAAAAATTGTGCCTAATGTCAAATAATGACGTTTTTATTCTTGCCATAGAAAGCTCTTGTGACGACACAGCAGCTGCCGTTTTAAAAAACAATAAAGTACTTTCTAATATTGTTGCAGGTCAAAAAATACATGAAGAATATGGAGGAGTTGTTCCTGAACTTGCATCAAGAGCGCATCAGCAAAACATTGTGCCTGTGATAGATATGGCATTAAAAAAAGCTAATATTTCTAAAAATCAGCTTTCTGCCATAGCTTTTACACAAGGTCCAGGATTAATGGGTTCACTATTGGTTGGAAGTTCATTTGCCAAGTCTTTATCTATGGCATTAAATATTCCATTAATTGCTGTAAACCACATGCATGCTCATATACTAGCTCATTTTATAGAAGAGGAAGGTTACAATATGCCGCAATTTCCTTTTTTGGCACTGACAATTTCTGGTGGTCATACACAAATTGTAGTAGTAAAAAGTTTTTTTGATATGGAAATTATAGGCGAAACTACTGATGATGCCGTTGGTGAAGCTTTTGACAAATCGGCAAAAATAATGGGACTTCCCTATCCTGGCGGTCCATTAATTGATAAATTTGCTAAAGAAGGAAATCCTAAAAAATATCAATTTACAAAACCAAAAGTACCTGCTTTAAACTTTAGCTTCTCTGGTTTAAAAACTCAAATTTTATATTTTATACAAAAAAATGTAATAGAAAATTCCAATTTTATTGAAGAAAATAAAGCCGATATTTGTGCGTCAATTCAATATACAATTATTGAAATTTTAATGGATAAATTAAAAATGGCTGTTGCACAAACCGGAATTAATCAAATAGCAATTGGCGGTGGTGTATCTGCAAATTCTGGAATAAGACAAACCTTAAAAGAAGCCGAAACAAAATATGGTTGGAAAACTTTTATTCCTAAATTTGAATACACAACTGACAATGCCGCAATGATTGGAATTGTTGGTTACCAAAAATATTTACACACCATGTTTAATGATGCTGCAGTAGTTTCTAAAGCACGAATTGAATTTTAATCATGCAATTATTTTACAATCCAAGTATTAAAGAAACCGAAAATCTATTTGTTTTTGACAAAGAAGAAAGCAAACATATAATTAAAGTATTACGTAAAAAAGAAAGTGATATACTGTATGTAACCAATGGATTAGGTTTTTTATTTAAAACTAAAATAACTTTGGCGTCAGACTCAAAATGTTGTGTAGAAATTTTATCGTTTAATAAACAAGAGCCTTCTAAATATCATTTACATTTAGCCGTTGCTCCTACTAAAATGAATGAACGATATGAATGGTTTTTAGAAAAAGCTACAGAAATTGGGGTACAAGAAATTACACCAATATTGTGCGAACATTCTGAAAGGAAAATTATAAAAATTGATCGATTTCAAAAAATTATTGAATCTGCAATGAAGCAATCACTTCACAACTATATTCCAATAATTAATGAGCCGATAACTTTTAAAGATTTTTTAAAAAAAACACACAAAGGACAAAAATTTATTGCCCATTGTGAAGAAACTAATAAAAAATCATTAAAAGAAGAATTACAACCTAACCAAGATGCCATCATTCTTATTGGTCCAGAAGGAGATTTCTCTACCAAAGAAATACAGTTAGCGTTAGACAATACGTTTATTCCAGTATCTTTGGGAAACACAAGATTAAGAACAGAAACCGCTGCTATTGTTGCCTGTCATAGTGTTTCATTTGCTAATGAATAAAATAAAAAACATGAAAAAAATAATATTTTTAAAATTTATATTCTTTAGTTGCTTCTTTTTTGGGCAAACCAATACAAATTTAAATGTAACTATAGATACACCTGTGGGTGTTTGTAATGAAAATCAATGTATCGATTTGAATGCAAATTATTTTATTGCTAAACAAACTACAGACTACACTGTTTCTTCAATTCCTTACAACTTTGAAAATAACATTGGATTTTCGCAACTTTCTTTAACAGACGATTCATACAGTACCATTACACTACCATTTAATTTTTGTTTTTATAACAACATTTATTCTAGCATTGATGTTGGTGCAAATGGTTTAATTTCGTTTGATTCTCATGTACAAAATGTTATAGGAAGTTGTCCTTGGGCTTTTAGCACTTCAATACCTAACGCAGGTTTTCCTGTAAAAAATGCTATTTATGCTGTTTACCAAGATATTAATCCGCAACTTATTCCCAACGGAACAGTAAGTTATTATACACTTGGAACGGCACCAAACAGAAAATTCATTCTTACTTTTCAAGACATGCTTTTGTTTCAATGTGGCGTTTCAAGTGGCAATCAAACGTATCAAATAATTTTATATGAAACATCTAACATTATAGATGTTACTATTTTAAGACGTCAACCTTGCTCCTGGAACAATGGTAATGGATTAATTGGAATTCAAAACACTACAGGAACGATGGCACTTGCTGCTCCAGGAAGGAATACAGGAAACTGGTCTGCTAGTAATGAATCTTGGAGATTTTCGCCATCAGGAAATGCAACTTCAACCATTACATGGACTAAAGATGGTGTACCAATTGGTCATGAAAATCCTATAAATGTATGTTTTCTTGGAAGCACAGGAAACGAAGTATATACTGCAACTGTTACCTATTCTAACTGTAATGCATCATCAACTAGTATTTCTTGCAATCTTAATTCGCCTTTTATACAAACGCCTAGTTTGCTTCAACCAAGCAACATTATACTCTGTGATCAAAACACTCCAGTTTCTACTATAGATTTAACTCAAAACAATGCTATTATTTTACAAAATGTTATTGCAAGTGACTATAATATAGAATTTTACACAACATTTTTAGATGCTCAAAATTTTGTTAATCCAATATCAAATCCTAGTGCTTATAGTTTTGCCCAAAATCAGACTATTTATGTAGGAATAGAAAGCCTTATCTATGGATGTATAAATGTAAAATCATTTCAAATAGAAGCCTACCAATCATTGTTGGCGCCAACAGGTGTCAGTCCTCAGGTATTTACACAAGGACAAACATTACAAAATTTAATCGTCAATGGTACAACAATTAGTTGGTATGACGCAATGAATGGTGGAAATTTATTGCCCATTACAACTGTATTACAAAATAACAATACTTATTATGCTAGTCAATCTAATTCTAGCGGATGTCAAAGTAAAAATATAAACAATAATAGACTGGCAGTTAATGTGTTAAATACCTTGAGTTTAAGTGATATTGAAGATGCTAAATTTTCTGTTTATCCAATTCCAACAGATTCTAATATTACAATTAATTCAATAGACGAAATAGAAGTAGTAGAAGTTTACAATACAATTGGTCAACAAGTTATGAACAAACAGGCAAATCAAAAAGAAATTTCATTAAACTTATCGGATATAGATACTGGTATTTATTTTTTAAAAATTAAAACTTTGTACAAAACCAAAATCATAAAAATTATAAAAAAATAAATACAACATTAAAAAATTTGAATAATTATTGAAAAGTAAATAAACACACTCCTTTCTATGAAAAAAATTATGTTTTTTTTGTTATTGATTGCAAACTATTCCTACACTCAAGAAATTGCATTATTGAAATACAATGGTGGTGGCGACTGGTATGCCAATCCTACTTCACTTCCCAATTTGATTAAATTTAGCAATTTAAATATTAATACTTCAATAAAACTAAAACCAGCAACTGTAGAGCCAAGCAGTCCCGATTTATTTTCTTATCCGTTTATACACATGACAGGTCATGGCAATGTAGTTTTTAGTGATTCTGATGTTCTTAACCTTAGAAATTATTTGCTTTCGGGTGGATTTCTTCACATAGATGATAATTATGGAATGGACGAATTTATTAGAAAAGAAATAAAAAAAATATTTCCAAATGCTTCATTATTAGAAATTCCTGCCAATCATCCTATATTTCAAAAACCATTTGTTTTCTCGGCAGGATTGCCAAAAATTCATGAACATGATGGCAAAAGACCTCAGGCATTTGGTATTTTTGAAAACAACCGTTTGGTTTTATTATACACATATGAGTGTGACTTGGGTGATGGTTGGGAAGATGCAGATGTACACAATGATCCAAAAGAAGTTAGAGAAAAAGCATTGAAAATGGGTGCTAATATCTTGAATTACATTTTTAATAATTAATTTTTCTCATACTTACAACGTTGTAGTTTATCGATTTGTTAATAACTTATAACAATAATAGATTATCTACTTGTTTTTTATCATAAAATTGCAATATAATTAACCTTAAACCAAATTTTATGAAAAAAATTCTTTTGTCAGCATCGTTACTAATGATGTTGTTTTCTTGTCAGAATGAAGATTCTGCTAAAATTAGTTCTACAGACAATAAATCTACTGCTAGATATTGTGCTTCTCAAGAAGTATTAGAGCGTCAATTAAAAGAAGATCCTACTTTGGCTCTTAGAATGAATAAAATTGAAGAATTTACAGAAAATTTCTCAAAAAACCCATCAAGTTATCGATTGGTTAACGGAAAAATTGAAATTCCAGTTGTAGTAAATGTATTGTATAAAACTACCGCAGAAAACATTTCTTTAACACAAATTCAATCGCAAATTAATGTTTTAAATCAGGATTTTAATGCTACAAATACAGACTACAATCAAGTTCCTGCTTTATTTGCTGGAGTAAAAGCCAATGTTGGAATTTCTTTTGTTTTAGATCAAGTAATTAGAAAATCTACAACCAAAACTTCTTGGGGAACAGCCGATGCAATGAAAAAAACATCAACTGGTGGTTTAGCTCCTACTACACCTACAACAAAATTAAATTTATGGGTTTGTACAATTGGAGGCGGAATTTTAGGATATGCACAATTTCCTGGTGGTTCTTCTTCAACAGATGGAGTTGCAATAGATTCTAAATATTTTGGACTTTCAGGAACGGCAAACTATCCATACAACTTGGGTAGAACTGCAACTCATGAAGTTGGTCACTGGATGAATTTACGTCACATTTGGGGTGATGCAACCTGCGGAAGTGATTTAGTTTCTGATACTCCAACGCACAATACAGCCAATTATGGTGTACCAACTTATCCACATTTAAGCACTTGTTCGGGAACTCCAGTAGAGATGACAATGAACTACATGGACTATACAGACGATAGAGGAATGTACATGTTCTCTACAGGACAAAAAACAAGAATGGACGCAATCTTTGCCGTTGGTGGTTCAAGAGCTTCTTTTAGATAAAAATTTAATTTATTTTATACCAAAACTCGTTTACTTTTGTAAGCGAGTTTTTTTTTATACTTTTACTCAACAAACTATTACTATTATGACATCAAAGACAATTTCATTGGGCATTTTAAAATCTATTGGTGTTTTAAGCTTAATAATTATTTTGGGGTATTTTTTATATCAAATACAAACCGTACTTATCTATTTAATTATTGCTATAATTTTTTCAATGATTGCAAATCCAATAGTTGAATTTTTGAGACATCGATTAAAATTTTCCAATACAATTGCAGTTGTAACCACACTTATTTTTTTTATTTTACTACTCATTGGTTTAATTTCTTTGTTTGTGCCATTGATAACTTCTCAAGGAAACAACCTCTCACTACTGGATACAAAAGCTATTGAAACTAGATTGATAAGTCTTTATGGACAATTGGACAATTACTTATTTAAACACAATATAGACATTGATAAGGTAATTAAAGAAAGTGATTTAGCCTCTAAACTCAAGTTTAACTATTTTACAGATTTTTTCAATTCGGTTATTGGAACTATTAGTAGTTTCGGTATTGGTTTGGTGTCTGTTTTTTTTATAAGTTTCTTTTTCTTAAAAGATAAAGTGAATTTTATTATTGGAATGAAAAAAATTCCACCCGACAATAATGAAGATAAAATACTTAATTCACTAGAAAAAATACGTCATTTATTAACTCGATATTTCATTGGATTGCTAGTACAACTTACCATTATTTGCATTTTATATTTAATAGTTTTATTAATTTTTGGCGTAGAAAATGCCTTTGTAATTGCTTTTTTATGTGCTATTTTAAACATTATTCCCTACATTGGACCATTTATTGGGTCAATCCTAGCAGGAATTTTAACCATGCTTAGCAATATCAATAGTGATTTTCAATCAGTAACATTACCCACAACTATTTATGTTACCATTGGTTTTTTTATCGTTCAACTAATTGATAACAATGTGTCATCACCTATTATATTTTCTAAAAGTGTAAATTCTCATCCTTTAGAAATATTTTTGGTTATTTTAATTATAGGAATGCTTTTCGGAATTACAGGTATGATAATAGCAATTCCTTTATATACTATTTTAAAAGTTATTGGAAAAGAATTCTTTCCAGATAATAAAATCATAAAAGTTCTAACAAAGAATATTTAATGAATTCACTATTGAAATCTTGAAAATGGATTATACTACTATTTTAAACCCAGAAATACAAAGTTATATATACGAAAAAACAGGTTGTGATATTTCTAAACTAGCACTATCTAAAAATCCGTTTCCACTAATTGATTATAAAATTTTATTGAATCAAATAGAGTCTAGAACAAAAAGTAAAGAAAAAATAGCAACCTGGTTCAGTTGTAAAAATATAATATATCCTAGTAAAATATCAATTGAACAAACCTCGTCTGAAATTACTGCACAATACAAATCAGAAATTGTATCTGGCGAAGATATTATAGATTTATCTGGCGGATTTGGTATAGATGATTATTATTTTGCTAAAAAAATGAACAATGTAATTCACTGTGAAATAAATCAAGACTTATCCCAAATTGTTCAACACAACTTCCTTCAGCTAGAATGTAAAAACATTCAATGTTATACCGGAGATAGCACTACAATTTTATCCAGTTTAAATAAAAAATTTAGTTGGATATATGTAGATCCTTCAAGAAGAAATGACATTAAAGGAAAAGTATTTATGCTCAAAGATTGTCTTCCTAATGTTTCAGAATTACAAGATTTTTATTATAATTATTCAAATAATATTCTAATAAAAACTGCTCCATTACTTGATATTAGTGCCGCATTACAAGAGTTAAAAAATGTAAAAACCATTCACATTATAGCTGTAGAAAATGAGGTGAAAGAATTGCTGTGGGAAATTGAAAAAAATTATCAAAACCAAATTACAATAAAAACTATAAACTATAACAAGTATAAAAAAGAACTATTTAATTTTAATTGGAGTTTAGATAGCAATTCAAGTTTTGGTCTTCCCCAGAAATACCTTTACGAACCCAATGCAGCAATAATGAAATCGGGAGGATTTAAGCAAATAGCAAACTTTTATCAATTAGATAAACTACAACAACATTCCCATTTGTACACTTCAAGCAATCTTATAGAGTTTCCTGGAAGAGTATTTGAAATTGAAAAATGCATCTCCTATTCAAAAAATGAGATGAAAAGCAATCTTGAAAACCAAAAAATAAATATTACAACAAGAAATTTTCCAGACACAGTAGAAAACATAAGAAAAAAATGGAAAATAAAAGAAGGTGGAAATCGTTATTGTTTTTTTACAATAGATAAAAATGAAAATAAAATAGTGTTAATTTGCACAAAAATAAATTTATAAATGAAAGCATCAATTTTTTTCTTATTTCTTCTTTTTACAATAAACGCATCAGCACAAAAAGACTGCGAGTATAGCTCTAATGTAACAGATAGTCTAGGAACTTATAAATCTACCAAAGATTGTCTTATGCACCAACGCATTTTTGGAAACAGCCAAACATCTGTTTTCTTCTCGTTAATAAATGCCGATGGATTATTATCGTTAAACTTTCAAATGGTACAAAAAAGTAGCGATTTTATTGCTGCACGATGTTTTGATAAAAATTCTAAAATCTATATTCAATTAAATAATGGTAAAATTGTAACCCTTATTGGAATAGACCAAGAATCGTGCGGAAATTCTATCTACAACAATAATGAAACTAGCAGAATATTGAGCGGATATTTCCTTTTTATGATTGATTCATTTCAAGAACTTAAAAACTCGCCTATCTCTTTTATTCGTGTAAAATTTTCTGGAGAAACAATAGATTATATTGGAAAAAGCGAGTTAGTGTCGGAACTTAATGGTAAAACTTACGCTCCAGATCACTTTTTTATGGATTATCTAAAATGTGTAGAATAAAACCTAATCACATTTCCATTTAAAATTGGAAAGTTTATCCTTATAACTTTCCGATAAATTATAATGCCACCACTCAGAATCAAATGACTTAAAGTTGTGTTTTAACATAACTTCTTTAAGATAAACTCTATTTTCTTTAATTTTGTTGGAAAAATTTTGATAATTATGACTTGCCTCTGGTCCAAAAAAATCAAACGTGGTTCCCATTTCCAATTCTTTTCCATCTTTATCAACAAGAGTAATATCAACTGCTCCACCTCTATTGTGTATTGAACCTTTCTTTGGATCGGCTACATAATCGGCATTAGAAACAATTTCCCACATTTTTTTCTGAATATCTAATGGTCTATAACAGTCAAACAGTTTTATTCTGTAACCTTTCAATTGAAATTCTGCATTGGCATCCATCAAACTTTTAATTGTTTTAAGTCTTAGATAACAATCATCACAATCATAAACCTTCTTTTTAAGAAAATTATCCTCGGTAGCATACTTCATATCAAATATAAAATCACCGCTAAAATCCTTTAACTTTACAAAGGTTGTGTCGTTGATGCCTTCATACAAAGCAATAGAACTTCCGTTCATATAATTATTTTTAAGAGCCATTCTATTAGCAGAAGAAGCCGAATCTGTTGACTTACAGCTAACAATTAGCACCATTAAAAAAACAAAAATTAGTTTTTGAAAAACCTTCATAGTAACAAAATTTACATCGACAATTTAAGGAATTATTTAAAACAAACGCTAAAAGAAAAATTAGAAAACCAAATACTTAATAACATTACTAAATTGCAATTGAAACAATTTAGTTAACATTGAAAAAAATGCAAAAATTATAAAATAGAATGATTTACATTCTTTATGTTTATTAAAAATCAGGTAGTTATACCTAGTCATAACTTATATTTAATCAATACCTTAGCAAAAATAAAATCTCAGAGTAAATTATAAAATGCATTATTAATTGAATAAAAAAAGCACTAAATTATGGGAAAAAGTAACACTCTTGATGATTTAAAAATTGCACAACAAAAATTAATAGTGCACCACAAACAATTAGAAAAATGTGCCGAAGATTTAAAAGCAGCTCATAAAAATTTAGATATTAGAGAAATAGAAAAAGAAAAACGTTTACAAGAAGTTAATAATAATTTAAATGAAATGATGTTTACTATTTCTCACAAAATTAGAAAATCGGTTGCCAACATCTTAGGAATTTCTAAATTGTTGTGCGAAGATAAAAACCTTGAGGCAATAGAATTGAGAGAAATGCTAAACATAATCATTCAATCTGCCGAGTCATTAAACAATTCTACAGAAGAATTATCGAAATATATAGATTTAAAAAAGGAAGCTAAAAATTGACTTAATCTTATATTCTTTTAGCTTAAAACCTATTAAAACTGTTTTTAATAGCAATAATAAAAACAATAAAAGCCACTATAAATAGTGGCTTAATTATGTGATCCCAGAAGGATTCGAACCTTCGACCTACGCATTAGAAGTGCGTTGCTCTATCCAGCTGAGCTATGGAACCATTATGTCGGGGTGGCAGGATTCGAACCTGCGGCCTCCTGCTCCCAAAGCAGGCGCGATAACCGAGCTACGCTACACCCCGAAAATAAAAAAAAGCGGAGAGTAAGGGATTCGAACCCTTGGTACAGTTACCCATACGCATGTTTAGCAAACATGTCCTTTCGGCCACTCAGGCAACTCTCCAAATTCAATATAAAATATAAGAACTTTTTCTCTTTAAGCGGTTGCAAATCTAATGTTTCATTATAATATTTACAACATTTTTTGTTGTTTTTTTTTATATTAATTTGTCAAAATTATGAATTGCTTAAAAATCAAATATATAGAAATTAATATTTTTGAAATCTTAAATTAATATGGAATATCTTTAGCTTAAAAATGTATTTTACTTAAAAAATAGTAAATTTGCATTACAAACAAACTAACAAGTCTCGGTTTTCGAGAAAATACAAAATATTATGAATAAAAAGATAGTAATAGTTTCTGCTGTTAGAACTCCTATTGGCAGTTTTATGGGCTCATTATCAACTGTTCCTGCTCCGCATCTTGGTGCCGCAGCAATTAAAGGTGCTTTGAATAAAATTAATTTAGATCCTAAATTGGTTGATGAAGTATATATGGGCAATGTAGTTCAGGCTGGCGTTGGTCAAGCTCCAGCAAGACAAGCGGCTATTTTTGCCGGATTATCTAATGATGTAATATGTACAACTGTAAATAAAGTATGTGCCTCTGGAATGAAATCTATAATGTTTGGAGCACAAGCGATTATGGCTGGTGATGCCGAAATTGTCGTTGCTGGAGGAATGGAAAATATGAGCTTGATTCCGCATTATGTTCACATGAGAAATGGTGTAAAATTTGGACCATCAACAATGCAAGACGGAATGCAAAAAGACGGACTTGTTGATGCCTATGACAATAATGCTATGGGAGTTGCTGCCGACCTTTGTGCTTCTGAATATAAAATTACTCGTGAGCAACAAGATGCTTTTGCAATTCAATCTTACGAGCGTACTGCCAAAGCTTGGGAAGCTGGAAATTTTGATTCAGAGATTGTTCCAGTTGCTGTTCCTCAAAGAAAAGGCGATCCTATTATGGTGACCAAAGATGAAGAATATACTAACGTAAGATTAGATAAAATTCCAACTTTGAATGCTGTTTTTACAAAAGATGGAACAGTTACTGCGGCAAATGCTTCAACTATTAACGATGGTGCCGCTGCAGTAATTTTAATGAGCGAAGAAAAAGCTATGGCAATGGGATTAAAACCGTTGGCTTACATAAGATCTTATGCTGATGCTGCTCAAGAACCTAAATGGTTTACTACTTCTCCTGCAAAAGCATTACCAAAAGCTTTAGATAAAGCTGGTTTATCACTTTCTGATGTCGATTTTTTCGAATTTAATGAAGCTTTTTCTGTAGTTGGTTTAGCCAATGCGCAAATATTAGGATTGTCAAATGATAAAATAAACGTTAATGGTGGCGCTGTTTCACTTGGCCATCCTCTTGGTTGTTCTGGAGCAAGAATTGTAGTTACACTAATAAATGTTTTACAGCAAAATAATGCAAAAATTGGTGCTGCAGCAATTTGTAATGGTGGCGGTGGAGCATCTGCAATTGTAATTGAAAAAGCATAATTTTTTAAATTTAATATTCAAATTCTAATATTGTTTTAATGTTTGCCATTTGTAATTTATCTACAATCCCTTTACGATTTGAACCAAATGATAGAAGCGAAATAGTTTCTCAAATTCTCTTTGGTGAACATTTTGAAATTTTAGAAAAAGAAAAAAACTGGTCTAAAGTTAAATTGAATTTTGATAATTATGAAGGTTGGATAGACAGTAAACAGTATCAATTGATATCTGAAGAAAATTATAAGCTTTTATCAAAAGAAGCTATAATTCTCAATGCAGATTTAGTAGAATATATAACTGCACCCAATAATGTTTTTATTCCTATTACACTTGGTGCATCACTTTCTTTTTTAAATCATGGCGATATTAATGCTACAAACTATGATTTTGAAGGATTAAAAGCAAGCGGTATTAAGCCCAAAATAGATTTGGTTAAAACTTCCTATCAATATTTAAACGCGCCTTATCTTTGGGGCGGAAAAACGCCATTTGGCATAGATTGCTCGGGCTTTACGCAAATGGTTTACAAACTAAATGGATATAAATTATTAAGAGACGCTTCGCAACAAGCTAGCCAAGGTGAAGTTTTGAGTTTTATTGAAGAAAGTGAACCTGGAGATTTAGCATTTTTTGACAACGAAGAAGGCAAAATCATTCATGTTGGAATAATGTTAGAAAATAATTACATCATTCACGCCAGCGGAAAAGTTAGAATTGACCGTTTGGATCATTTAGGAATTTACAATGCCGAGTTAAACAGGCATACCCATAGGTTGCGTGTAATAAAGAAAATTATATAAAAAAAATGTTCGCTTTTACGGCGAACATTTTTTTATAGATTATTATTATTTCAATTTAGCTTTTAAAGCATTTGCTTTATCTGTCATTTCTAAAGCCTTATAAACACTTAATAATGTTCGCATTGCAGGATCATTGGTGCTATCTATCTCACAAGCTTTTTCTAAAATAGGTAGAATACTTGCAAAATTTTTATTTCTTTCAGTTTTAACCAATTCATACTTTTTTAAATCTTTTTCAGAGTTTGTCAATTTATTTATTTCATCGACAAACTTCTTATCATCTCTAAGTTTTAATTCAGCCAAATTTAAATAAGCATTAAAATAATTAGAATCAATTTCTATTGCACGTCTATAATATTTTTCTGCTTCTACATTTTTATTAGAATTTCCGCTTATTACTCCTAGGTTATATACTAAATCTGCATTATTAGGTTGTTTTTCTAATGCTTCGTTTACTAGCTTTGTGTAGGTGTCAAAATCTTTTAATTTTAAATACAATTCAGCTTCACTCAACAATAATGAATTATCCTCAGGATTAGAAATTCTAGCCTCTTTAAAAGCTTTTTTTGCTTCATCATCTTTTCCTTCTTGCAAAAAGATTAATGCTATATTTTTATAAATTTCACCTCTTTTGGAAGGCAATTTTTCATCACGTGGCTTTTCATGAGTTCCTGTGGCAATAAATGTTGTTCTCAAGTCTTTAGAAGGAAAATTTTCTTCTTTCTGGCTTGCTTTATTTATAGCATAATAAATTGTTTTCTCTCCTGTATAATTTAATGCTTTTAGTTCTTCATAGTACTTTAATGCATTGGTATAATCTTTATCATTTACGGCATAACTAGCTGCATAATAAAGAGTTTCTTGATCTTTTGTATCTAATTTGTATATAGAATATAAAACATCCGCAGATTCTTTGTACTTTTTTTGATTTCCTAATTCTATAGCATAATTAATTAAATCTGGCTTAAAAGAAGCTATGGCTTCATTAATCTTATCTGTATAAATCTTTTTTCCAGATTTTTTTTCATATTCCAATGTTGCACTCAATCCTAATGCCATTTCTGAAACAACTTTAGAATTGATAGACTTAGCCATTTGTGCTTGAACTTGCTGTGGAGTCGATTTTTTATCTAGACTTAAAACATCCAATAATGGAATCATAGCCTTGTAAAAACCAGCATAAATTTTATCTGACTCTTCTGTAGCAATTGGTTCTACTTTTAACACTAATGACTTGTATTCATTTAAATCATTTCCTTTAATTTCATCTTTTGCATAAATTTTTTTCAATGCTTTCAATTCCTCTTTTTGGGCAAAAGAACTAACAGAAACTAATAATGTCCCAGCAATTATTATTTGTTTAATTTTACTCATAATTTTGATTTCTTTATCGAAATAGAAAATTCCGATATAATTTAACTTATTTTTTTATTTTTTTTTTTATAAAATCACCAACTTTATTCTATTAATAAAGTTGGTGATTTATTATTTATTCTTCATCATCTGATTCATCTTCAGATTCTTCGTCTTCAACTACATCGTCGTCTTCGTCTTCATCATCATCAACAGCACCATCATCTTCAAGAATTTCCAAAACTGGCTTAACTCGTTCAATTGCAGGCGCATCTATAACATTTCCATCTTCGTCTAGGATAACTTCTTCAACATCATCTTTCATAACCTTAGTAACTGCAGCTATTGAATCGTTTCCTTTAATATTAATAAGTTTCACACCTTGCGTTGCTCTACCCATTACTCTTAAATCTTCAACTGCCATTCTTATTGTCAATCCAGATTTGTTGATAATCATTAAATCATCAGCATCAGTAACCGAATTTATAGAAATTAATTTACCTGTTTTCTCAGTAATATTTAATGTTTTCACACCTTTTCCACCACGATTAGTAATTCTATATTCATCAAGACTTGAACGTTTACCATAACCGTTTTCTGCAACAACAAGAATTTCACTGTTCATATCATTTACAGAAACCATACCAATTACTTCATCGGTTTCATCTTTTAACACAATTCCACGAACTCCAGAAGCTGTTCTTCCCATTGGACGTGTTTTTGTTTCTTCAAAACGAACTAATTTACCAGATTTAACGGCTAGTATAATTTGACTTGTTCCATTAGTTAATTCAGCTGCCAACAATTCGTCACCTTCTTTAATAGTAATTGCAGCAACTCCATTTATTCTTGGTTTGGCATATTTTTCTAAAGATGTTTTCTTAACTTGACCTTTTTTAGTAACCATAATAAGGTTATGGCTATTAGTATATTCTTTATCTTTTAAATCTTGAGTACAAATAAATGCTTTCACTTTATCGTCTGGCTCAATATTTATAAGATTTTGCAATGCTCTACCTTTGGCCGTTTTGCTTCCTTCCGGAATTTCATAAACACGCATCCAAAAACATTTTCCTTTTTGGGTAAAGAACATCATGTATTGGTGATTGGTTGCAACATACATGTGCTCTAAGAAATCTTGGTCTCTTGTTCCAGCACTTTTTTGTCCAACTCCTCCTCTATTTTGAGTTTTGTATTCTGTAAGATTTGTACGTTTAATATAACCTGCATGCGAAATTGTAATTACAACATTTTCATCAGCTATTAAATCTTCAATACTAACATCACCGCCAGAATATTCAATTTGAGAACGACGCTCATCGCCATATTTTTCTCTAATTTCTGTAAGTTCTTCTTTAATTAAATTGGTTCTTAAATCAACATTAGCCAATAATTCTTTCAAATGGTTGATTAATTTCATGATTTCTTCATACTCTGCACGAAGTTTATCTTGTTCAAGACCTGTTAACTGAC
>NZ_JAYWFT010000129.1:0-9412 GCF_043778725.1 Flavobacterium sp.
AAAAATCTACCTTTGCATTGCAGATCGCCTTATCGCTTTATGCTGAACTCGTTTCAGTATCTTAAGTTTTTAAATTAAATTCACAAGATTCCGAATCAAGTTCGGAATAAAGAGGACAGTCCGGACACCAAAGAGTAGTATAGCGGATAACATCCGTCGGTTCAAGAAATTGAATTAGGACAAGTGCAACAGAAAGTATGTACAGGTAATGCTGTAGTGAAACCAGGTAAACTCTATGCGGTGAAATTTCAAGTATATCGACATTCAAGGATTACTCGTCCGTTGTCGAAGGGTAGAAAGATGGAACTTGTGAGCAATTGCAAGTCTAGATAAATGATAAGGCATCTTTATTGATGACAGAATCCGGCTTATAGGTCTGCTTTTTTTATAAAATTTTAAACTCCAAACCAATATTTCGAATACTTTCAATAGAAATTGTAGTATCTTCTATTAGGTATTTCCTGAGTTTACTGATAAAAACATCCATACTTCTTCCAGAGAAAAAATCATCATTTTCCCAAACGGCTTTCAAAACTTGTTCGCGTTTTACCAAATGATTTTTATGTTGAAATAGAAAGAGCAATAACGACGCTTCTTTTTCAGTAAGTTGTTGTGTTTTTTGACTTGATTTTAATTCAAATCGATTAGTGTCAAAAGTAAAAATTCCAATTTCAATCTGATTCGGAAGTGCATTTGAAAGACTTCTTTTTTCGGTCCGTTTGATAATATTGGTCAATCGCAAAACCAATTCATCGGCTTCAAAAGGTTTTACAATATAATCGTCGGCACCCAATTTCAAACCTTTTATTTTATCTTCATTCTGATTTCGTGCAGTCAAAAACACAAACGGAATTTCAGGATTGCAATCAACTATTTTTTCTGCTAAAGTAAAACCATCAATTTTAGGCATCATTACATCTAAAACGCAAATATCAAAAGAGTTTTTTTTGAATAAATCCAAGGCTTCTTCGCCATCTTTTGCCCAAATCACACTAAAGTTTTGAAGTTCTAAATATTGTTTTAAAATCGCTCCAAAATCAATATCGTCTTCTGCTAAAAGTATCTTTCTCATAATTATACCGAAGGAATACTAATAGTAAATAAAGCACCTTTTCCTAAATCACTAACGACTTTTATCGAACCTTTATGCGCTTTTATAATTTGATCTACATAATACAATCCAAGACCTAAACCTTTTACAGTATGCAAATTTCCTTGTTCGACACGATAGAATTTTTCAAAAAGTAAAGGTTGCTTGTTTTTCGGAATTCCAATTCCGTCGTCTTGAATGCTAATCGTAAATTGGTCTTTTCTTATGTCCGTTTTAATGGTGATATTTTGGCAACCATATTTTACTGCATTTTCTAAAACATTAGTAATAGCAGTTGTTAAATGAAATTTATCCAATAACGAATTGAGTTCTAAAGTTGAAAGTTCCGATTGAATTTCAACATTTGGATAAGCCAAATGAAAATCATCGAGAATAGTTTTTACCAACAAATTTGGTTTTACTTTTTCTTTTTGCAATTCGATTTCTTCAAACCCTAAAGAATTGTTCATCACTTGATCGACAATGTTTTGCAAACGAATGTTCTGACGGCTTATAGTTTCAATAACCGAATTCATAATAGCCTCATTTTCTTTAACTTCTTTGCGTTCCAATATTTTAGTCGAAACCGATAACGTAGTTAAAGGTGTTTTCAATTCGTGCGTAATGTTGTTGATGAAATCAGTTTTTACATCGCTAACTTTTTTCTGTTTGATTAATGCTCTAATGGCAATAACAAATAACGAAATCAAAATAACCATCGACAAAATAGACAAAATCAAAATGGTTGCCATGCGTTGCAAAATAATTTGCTCCCAATTTTTTACCGAAACAAACAAGGTTTCTTCTGTTAGTAATTTATAATTGGAAGTTCCATCAGTTGTTCCGACATAATTTCTAACCGAAAAAGCATCGTCCAAAGAAGCTAAATTTCCATAAAGAATATTACCAATAACAGGTTTTTCCGAAAAGATGGTATCCGACTTTTGTGCCGAATTAAAAACAATAAACTTATTAGTAACTACTGCAAAATCGATTTTGTTTTTCGGAAATTCAAGGTTGATTTTTCTTCGTAATAATTCGGTTAAAACATCACGATATGGATTGGCTAATAAGTTGCTTTTAAGTTGTGATTTGTAGTTTTTATTCTGAATATAATTATCCAATAATCGTTTGTAATAAATGTCTTTACTATTCATTACAGTCGAATCTAAATCGGTAAAATCGTTGGTTATTTTGGCAATTTTTTCTTTTACTTCGGTATGAAATTGCTCCACTTTATACTCATAAGTAGTTTTTACCAAATAGTATTGTATAGCCATAAGTGCTATCAAAACCACAGCAGAAAATCCAATTAAAAGATTGATTTTTTGTTTCATATATAAATTTCAACACCTCAAAAATAAGGCATTTATTTTTAAAATTAACTTTTAACCTTGCATTAACTTCCAATTAACTTTCGGATTTAAAAGGTTGAACCATTTTTGCATCAAATAAAAAGGATATGAAAAATAAGTTTTATGTTTTGCTGGTAATTTTGTTTACTCAAATTACTTTTTCTCAAGAAACTCCAAAAGTGTTAGATACAATTACTATTAAAGGTCAAACCAAAACATTTGCAATCAAAAACGGAAATCTAAAAGTTGATGTTGCCAATTCTATCTATAAATCCATTTCAAATCCAGTCGATTTATTGGCAAAACTTCCCAATATCCAAATCAGTCCTGATAAAGAGAAAATTACAATTATCGGAAAAGGAACTCCAATTTTGTACATCGACAATCAAAAAGTCACCATAAACGATTTGAATTCGCTCTCAGTTGACGATATAAAATCCATCGAAATCATTAAAAATCCATCTTCCAAATACGAAGCCGAAGGAAGAGTTGTAATCCTTATCACCAGAAAATTGAGTAAAAAGGAAGGATTCAAAACTATAGTTTCAGAAAATGCTTCGTGTCAAAAATACTTCAATAATTATTTCGGAATCAACTCCAATTTGAAGAAGAACAAGTTCGAATTCAAAGCCAATTTCAATTACAACCAAATCACAGTTTGGGAAAAAAATGGTAATGATTTTACAATTCCAGCCAATGACATTATTTCAAATTATTTAGTAAAAGCCATTACAAGAAGACCTCAATTTATTTTTGGAACAGGCGTTTTTTATAAAATCAATGAAGACGATTATTTGTCAATAAATTTCAATCTAAGAACCCAGAAAGACATTTTTGACATTACAACCGACACGTATAATAAAAATCAAAGTACCATCAATTACATAAATACATTAAACGCAAATGATGAAAATCGAAAGTTAACCAACGGATTTGTAAACTACAATCACAAAATTAAAAGCATTGATGCGTTGCTTTTTTCGGGTTTTCAGTATTCCAATTTTAATCAGAATATCACAAGTGCAATTTCTAATAATTACAATAATAATGGATTTGAATTTACGCAAAATAGAAATCAGAAGATAGGAATTTCTGTTTTTTCAGGAAGAATAGATTTTGAAAAAGAATTTAAAAACAAAATGAAATTAGAATTGGGAGCGCTTTATCTTCAAGCCAATTCCAATACGGATTTCTTAATTGAAAACTTAAATCAATCTACTTTTTCAAAATACAAGTATAAAGAAGAAAATAGTGCAGCTTATTCGCAACTTTCTGGAAGCATAAAAAAAGTGAATTACTCTTTCGGTTTGCGAGTAGAAAATACCATTGTAAAAGGAAAATATGCGTCAGAAAATAATGTAGTAGTAGATAAAAATTACATTAATTTATTTCCGAAAACCTCAATCGAAATTCCAATTGACAGCACCAATACTATTATATTCAATTATGCCAAAAGTATTTCTCGCCCTAATTTTTCAACAACCAGTCAAGTTTCGGCTTATATAAATCCGTATTTTGTTTGGTCGAATAACATCAATTTAGATCCAACTAGTACCGACGAAATTTCATTGAATTATCAATACAAAGAGAAGTCAATTAGATTGAGCTATACCAAAATGAGTAATCCTGTTTATTATGCTACTTCGTATAATGAAACTCAAAATATACTCACATTTCAAACGGCTAATTTCAATAAAGAATCTGGTTTTAATTTAGAATTTACGTTGCCTTTCAAATATAAATTTTGGTCAACCACTAATACTATCAGCGGAATTTTAAACAAAATTGAAGACAAACAATCCGTTGTAAATGCATCCAAACCTTATTTGTATTATTATTCCAATCATATTTTTAAACTTCCAAAAGAAATAGAAATCGTTCTAACAGGTTGGGGTTTGACCCATCAACAAGAAGGAATTTTTGAACGAAATGCTCTTTTTACAATGGATTTTACAATATCTAAAACCTTTTTCAAAAATTTAGATTGTACTATAAGTTACAATGATATTTTCAGGCAAATTAAGTACCGAGAAAATTTCACAATTAACGGAGTTTCGGCAAAAGGCATTTATTATACCGATGCTAATTTGGTTTCATTTTCTGTAAAACATACATTCGGAAAAATTAAAAAATCAGAGTATAAAGAAAAAAGCGTTGACGAAAATTCAAGTAGAATTAGGTAATGAAAAGAATTCTGTTTACTCATTATAATTTATTATATTTGAATAAATCTTAAGTGTAGTAAATATATGAGTGTTATAGTTAAAGTTTTAGAAGCCCGATTTATTACCCATAATGTGAAAAAATTTGTAGTAGAAAAACCATTAGATTTTGTTTTTATTCCAGGTCAAGCCATCAACATTTCAATTAATTTACCTGAATGGAAAGACAAATTAAGACCGTTTACTTTTACCAGTTTAAATGATGCTAAATCGCTCGAATTTATGATTAAAATCTATGATGATCATAATGGAGTTACTAATATGTTGGGAAAAACAAACGCAAGTGACGAATTAATTTTGCACGATATTTTTGGAGCAATTCAATATGATAAACCAGGAGTTTTTATTGCTGGCGGAACTGGAATTACGCCTTTCATAGCTATTTTTAGAGAACTGTATAAAAACAATAAGTTGCGAGGAAACCGATTAATATACACCAATCAAACAGCCGAAGACATTATTGCTGGAGAAGAATTGCTAAGAATGTTCAAACAAGATTTTGTAAATGTATTGACACGACAAGGAATTGTTGGCTATGTCGGAAAACGTATTGACCGTAATTTCCTTATTGAAAATATAATCGATTTTAGTCAAAATTTCTATGTGTGCGGACCAGATAATCTTGTGAAAGATATAGTACGAAATTTAACAAACTTAGGTGCCGAACCCGAAACATTAATTTTTGAAAAGTAATTTAAATTTCGTCTTCTTCATCTTCATGTTCTTAATCATCTGATTCATCTGATTCAAATTCAAAAAACGAAAAAACCGAACCACCATAATTCTTCTGAAACGAATAATGCATCATGTGATTCAATTTGGTATGTTTGGAATGTTCCATAATCATCATGCCTTCTTCGTCTAAAAGTTCATTTTCGAAAACCAATTCAATTAGTTTTTCAAATTCCTTTTGAGCAATTCCATAAGGTGGATCAGCAAAAATAATATCGTAACTTCCTTTGTGTTTTTCTAAAAACTTGAAAACATCATTTTTAATGGCAGTAATATTCAAGTCAAATTCTTTGGCAGTTTTCTTAATGAAATTTACACATCCCATATCGCCATCAATACTCGTAATATTGTCACAACCACGCGAACCAAACTCATAACTAATGTTTCCAGTTCCAGAAAATAAATCCAAAACCTTCAATCCCGAAAAATTGAAATGATTGTTCAGCACATTAAACAAGGCCTCTTTACTCATGTCAGTTGTTGGGCGAACAGGTAAGTTTTTTGGCGCAGTAATTCGGCGTCCTTTGTATTTTCCAGAAATGATTCTCACGAGTGAAGTAGTATAAAGTGTTCGCGGTTTTCTTTTTCCGTGAAATTATTTTTAAAATCAGAAACATCAAACAAAGAAATATTTCTAATGTATTTGTATGCCATTTGATAAAAAGCATCGGTTTCAACAATTCCTCCAAGCAATTCCAATTTGAAATTTTCTGGATTCAACTGCAATTGTTCAGCAGTAAAAAGAATGTAGTAAATAAAATCCTCCGGAGTTTTGTATTCAAACGAATTACTCAAATGCAACTTCTGATTTTGAACCACAATTATCTCAAAATGACTTTCACTCACATGAACAAACATTTTGCGTTCCTCATTATTCTTAGATAAATCCAACAATTTCGAAACCAAAATACTATTCGCATGCTTGTATTCAAACGAACCATATTGGTCAATAAAAAAATTATTCATGTTCACATACGGAATATAAACATTGTTCATCTCATATTTATCCAATTCATCGAAAGTAAAAAAATCCGTTTCAAAAACCTTGGTATTGTATTGCAAATAACTACCCAAAAACTCTTCATCAAACAAAGCCGAAGGAACAAAAGTCGATAAATTATTACTGTGAACTACCACAACTTCATCATAATCATGATTCAATTCTGGATTTTCTCTAAACACCGAAGCAAACAAATCTTCAATCTTAGCACTGCGCTGAAAACTGTCAAAATGAATATTTTGCAACACCATTGGTGTATCACTCAAAGTATCAAATACACAAAACGACAAACCATTCAAAGAAACTTGAATCGCTAGTTTTTTATATGTTTTGTCCGTGATATTCATTTTTAGGAAAAGATTTTTAACACCGCAAACTTACAATTTTTATTTTTAAGGAGCGAATGGTTTGGGCATTTCTATAAACCTTATTCCTGCTTTCCGCGTTACACGGTAACTGCTCCAATCAGGGCTAATCAGCAATCCATTTGCACAAAATCAGATTTCCAAAACAGTTTTTTTTAAAATCCGCGACAATCCGTTCCATCCGTTTCATCCGCGTTCCATTATTCTATATAATCTAACCAAATCGAAGCGCCTTTACCACATAAAAAATCTATGTTTCTATCTGGTTTAAAAAACTCCGCTAATCAGTTTTCATCTTCTTTCATCTATGGCAAAAAAAAACAAAATCCTTGCGAACTTTGCCTAAAACTTTGCGTACTTTGCGGTTAAATATTTCCAAGTGGCAACCAAAAACTTCTATTCCATTCTATCCCAAAACTTTCCGTTTAATCCCACGATTAAACAAGACGCCTTCTTTCAAAAAATTGCAGTTTTCATCACCAATGTTAACAACGACAGCATTTTTGTGCTAAAAGGATATGCCGGAACAGGAAAAACCTCCGTAATTTCAACCATAGTAAACAATTTAATCGAAGTCAATAAAAAATATGTTTTGTTGGCGCCAACAGGTCGTGCTGCCAAAGTCATTGCCAGTTATTCCAACAAACCAGCATTTACAATCCACAAGAAAATCTATTTTCCAAAGAAGTCGAGTGGTGGCGGAGTGGCTTTTACCATGCAACAAAACAAACACAAAAATACCATTTTCATAGTCGATGAAGCATCAATGATTTCAGATGTTGCCGCCGAAAGCAAAATGTACGAAAACGGTAGTTTGCTAGACGATTTAATCTCCTACATCTATAGTGGTGAAAATTGCAAAATGATTTTACTTGGTGACACGGCGCAACTTCCGCCAGTGAATTTAGATATTTCACCGGCATTAAACACGGATACTTTAGAATTAAATTACGATAAAAAAGTAGATTGGATCGAACTCGACGAAGTAATGCGCCAAGAACTAAACTCCGGAATTCTATACAACGCCACCGAATTACGCGAATTGTTGAAAGACAGTTTCATCACCGAATTCAAATTTAAATTACGTGGATTCAAAGACATCGTTCGCCTTACTGATGGATACGATATTCAAGACGCCATCAACCAAGCGTACAGCAATTATTCTATTGAAGATACTGCGTTTATTGTGCGTTCCAACAAAAGAGCCAACCAATACAACGAACAAATTAGAACCAAAATCCTTGACAAAGAAAGCGATTTATCTACAGGCGATTTCTTGATGGTCGTGAAGAATAATTATTTTTGGTTGAAAGAAAAAGACGAAGCTGGTTTCATTGCCAATGGCGACATCATCGAAGTATTAGAAATTTACAGTTTCAAAGAGTTATATGGATTCAAATTTGCCAAAGTCAAAATACGAATGGTCGATTATCCCAACCAAATTCCGTTTGAAACCGTTTTGATTTTAGATACCATAAAAAGCGAATCACCATCCTTAACTTACGAGCAATCCAACCAATTGTATGAAGAAGTGATGAAAGATTACGAACATCTTACAACCAAATACGCCAAATTCCAAAAAGTAAAAGAAAACGAATACTTCAACGGATTGCAAGTAAAATTCTCTTACGCCATAACCTGCCACAAAAGCCAAGGCGGACAATGGAATACCGTTTTCATAGAACAACCGTATTTACCAGAAGGCATCGACAGAGATTACATCCGTTGGTTGTACACCGCAATTACAAGAGCAAAAGATAGATTGTATTTGATTGGGTTTAAGGACGAAAGTTTTTTGGAGTAATATAAATAACTTAGACTAGAAAATATAAAGCAAACTAAATAATTAGTATAAAGTTCGAAGTAAAATTAGAATTTTTTATGGTGGTTTGTGAGAAAATTGTTATATTTGGGTTTGTTATATGTTACTGTTTGTTATTGCAGTTGCGTATATTAGGAAGTTGGTGGAAATCGTATGAGAAAATATCGCAAATTGAATAATTTCAGATAATTAAAACCGAAAATAAGGAGTTGTAACAGAAAAGTTTGGCGCATAAAACTGAACTTTGAAAAGCAGAAACTTGAAAATTTAGACACATAAAAACTGAACTTTGAAAAGCAGAAACTCGAGAAGTTTGACGCATAAAACTGAACTTTGAATTGCAGAAACCTGAAAAGTTTGACGCATAAAACTACACTTTGAAAAGCAGAAAATTGAAAAGTTTAACGCATAAAACAGAACTTTGAATTGCAGAAACTTGAAAATTTGGCGCATAAAAACTAAACTTTGAAAAGCAGAAAATTGAAAAGTTTAACGCATAAAACTGAACTTTGAAAAGCAGAAACTTGAAAAGTTTGGCGCATAAAAACTAAACTTTGAAAAAATTTTGGCATTTAGATTAAGTGAAAACTAACCGAAAAATAACGACTTCCACCAACAGCGGCTTCAAGAAATGGCGAGGCACGGGATTTATCATAAACTGGAAAGGTTATTAATTAAAAGTTTTGTTTATATTTGTGAAGGCTTGGTCTTGGTTTATCGCCATTTCTTGAAGCCGCGAAACGTCAGGCTGTGAAAAAACCTCATTTTCATTTATTTCTAACTTCATATCGCTGCTATAAACTTATTTTAAGCAAAGCTAATTTTC
>NZ_JAYWFT010000130.1:0-9406 GCF_043778725.1 Flavobacterium sp.
GTTATCAATGCAGGAAGTGGCGGAAGCTATAGTTTAACTAAAAATGCTACAACAAATCTAAAAATGGAAGAAGGCGACAAGTTGCACTATTATGAAAAAGGAAAAAAAGGAGGTTTAATTCTCATTGCAACAAAAGAAATGCACGGAAAAGTTCAATTATTGAGTAAATTATAAAAATAAAGTAGTAGTTTTTTTTTAGAAAACACCGCTAAACAGATTAATTTTTGTTGGCGGTTTTTCGATTGAAATAAATTCTTAAATTGTCAAACCAAAACCAACCAATGAACACAATTAAAGCGCTAATTGTAGATGATGAACTTAATGCTAGGTCATTACTACGAAATTTTATAGAAGATCATTGTCCAGAAGTAGCAATTATAGCTGATGCTGAAGATGTAAAATCGGCTGTGAAAATCATTAATAAAAATCAAATTGATTTGGTTTTTCTGGATGTTGAAATGCCTAACGAAAATGGTTTTGCGCTGTTCGATTACTTCAACAAACCAACTTTTGAAACCATTTTTTGCACCGCCTACTCGGAATATGCCATTAAAGCATTTGAAGTTTCGGCAGTGGATTATATTCTTAAACCAATTGGAATATCTAAACTAAAAGAAGCAGTAGAGAAAGTATCTGAAAAACTTAATCGAAATCTACAGCCAAACACTATGGATGTGCTGAAGGAAAATTTATTAGAAAATAAAATCAAAAAAATTGGCGTTCATATTGGTGACGGTATTGTTTTTATGGACTTAAACGATATTTTATATTTTGAAGCCGATGGTTCTTACACCACAATTCATCACAAAAACGGAAAAGATTTAGCAGTAAAAAAAATCAAACATTTTGAAGATTTACTTTCATCAGACACTCGTTTTTTTAGAATACATCGTTCTTATTATGTAAACATTACATTGATAAAAAAATATAGCAAAAAAGACGGATTATCAGTAACTTATGATGATAAAATTTTGCTTCCCATTTCGAGAGAAAAGAAAGAGGAATTTGAAGAATTTATGCAATTAAATAACATTTTATAAATGCGTTTTAAAAAAATATTATTTCTAAGTTTACTTGTTTTGAGCAACTTTATTTTTGCTCAAAACACTAATGACTTAAAATCGAAACTTGATAATTACAAAAAAAGTGACACTACAATATGTTTTTTATTAGACCAAAATATTGAAGCTGAAAACGACCAAAATATCTGGATAAAATACAATCAAGAATTAAAAAAAATAGCTCAAGAAAAAAGCAAATCAGAAACTAATCCTGTTTTAAAAAAAACGTATACAAAATACCTTAGTATTGCTTTTAACAACGAAGGAGCATTTTATGTTTATACCGAAGAGTTTGAAAAAGCAATTTTATTCTATAGAAAATCATTACAAATTACGACAAAAATTAACTTTGATTACGGAACCGCATTAGCACTTCAAAATATTGGAACCGCATTTGATTACCAAGGAAAATTAGACAGTACTCTAGTTTATATGAAAAAAGCTTATTTCTATGCAAAACGTTCCAACAACAAATCAAGTTTAGCCTTTATTTTAACTGATTTAGGATTTGTCTATAACAATTTAGGAAACAATTCGCTTGCCATAAAATACAATCTTGAAGCCTTGCCACTGTTCGAAAAGATGAAAGATTTAGATGGTTTAGAACGTACTTACTTTGCATTAGGTAGAATTTTTGACAATCAAAATGATTATAAAACTAGCACGTCCTATTATGAAAAATGTTTGAAAATTGATAAAGAAACTAATAATAATGAACGTTTGATTTTAGTGTTAAATAGTTTGGCTGCAACAAATATTAAACGTCACAAACTAGATTTAGCTCTACAATTTAACAATCAAGCATTTGAAATTGCATCAAAATTGAATAATGAAGACTTTATTGCTGCGACCTATAAAAGCTATGGGGACATTTATTTGGAAAAACAAAATTTCACAGAAGCTAACAATAATTATATAAAAGCTTTTGAAATTTTTAAAAAACTCAACAGCGATGGTTACGTTTCAAAAACCGCAATCAAAATTGCAGCTTCTTTCTACAAATTAAACAAACTTGATAAAGCGAAAGAATATGGATTATTGGGTTACAAATTATCTCAAAAAACCAATTACACTTCTGACGAAAAAGATGCAGCCGAGATTTTGAGCGATATTTACTCCAAACAAAACGATTATAAAAACGCTTTCAATTTCAAGAAAATAGCTTCTGATATTGGTGAAAAAATTTACTTCGATGAAAGCAAAGATATTGCCTTGAAAGCCACTTATCAATACGAAACCGAAAAAAAAGAGGCCAAAATCAAAGAACTAAATCAGAAAAAGAAAATTGCAGAATTGCAATCCAATAAAAAAACCATTCTTATTAATAGTTTCATCATCTCCTTTTTAGCATTAGCTATTCTAGCCTATTTTTTATTCTTCAGATTTAAAGAAAAGAAGAAAAATGAACTACTAGAAACCAAACTTGCCGAAGCCGAAAAACTTCTTGAAGCCGAAAAGAAAGCGACAGACAGCGAACTCAAAGCATTGAAAAGTCAAATGAATCCGCATTTTATTTTTAATGCACTCAACAGCATTCAAGAACAATTTATGTATGGCGATAAACTAAAAGGCAACGAACAATTAAGTAATTTCACTTATTTAACGCGACAAATATTAGAAGTTTCGGGCAAAAAACAAATCACCATTGCAACCGAAATTGATATTCTAACAAAGTATTTAGATTTAGAAAAAATGCGCTTCGCAAAAGATTTTGAATACACCATTTCAACTTCCAACACAATTGATGAAGATTATCATAAATTACCGCCAATGCTTATTCAACCTTTTGTAGAAAACAGTATCAAACACGGATTGATGCACAAAAACGGATTGAAAACAATTACCATAAATTTTGACTTAAATGAAAATGAAGAATACATCATTTGCACCATTATCGACAACGGAATTGGTAGAACAAAATCAGCTGAAATCAAAGCTAAAAATCAAAGTAAACATCAATCGTTTTCAACAGAATCAATTGCACAACGATTAGAATTACTAAACGAAAACCATTTAATCAAGCAATTAATTACCTATTCCGATGAATTAGAAAACAATAAAATAGTTGGTACTAAAGTAGTTGTTAATATTCCTTTAAGCTAGTTTTACAAACAAACTACATTGTAAACGTTCAATCCCAATATTACAATTGTTGCAATTGCTAACAACATCATTTTCAAGTTAAATTTTTTAATAAGTACTGACATAATTTCTATTTTTTCTGTAAAAGAAAGATTTTGAAAACAATGTGCTTTAACAAAATTTACGAAAGGTAAAATTTACTTCACGAAATGTAAAATTGTTTGTTATTTTTACACTCAAATTATATTTTTAACCTAAATCTAAACTTTTGTATTTATGAAAAAGAGTGTACTTCTATTGTTATTAATTTTACCATTACTTAGTTTTTCTCAAGATGTTCTTACTTTTAAAAGTACAAGTAGGGTTTTTAATTCTGATAACAAAAAACTTACTTCAAGTGAAGTTCGTGATTTATTTTCAACCAATCCTGAAGCATTACGATTGTATAATTCAGGAATGACAAAAAAAACCATTGGAAATATTTTACTTTATGGAGGTTTATCTTCACTAATAACTACACATTTGATAAGAGTTACTGATTCAAATACAATAGACCAATATGGAAGATTGACTATCAAGACCAGAAGTAATGTTATGTATTTTGTAAGTGCAGGTGTAGTCTTAATAGCAATTCCAATCAAAATTGGGTTTTCAAAAAAAATAAAAAAAGCAGTTTCTATAATTAATGACGATTTAAAAAATCCTAAAACTGGTTTTAATATCGAATCAACCTCATTTATTTCTAATTCTAATGGAGTTGGATTTTCTATTACTTTTTAAACATAAATCATGTCACAAAAACGCCTTTACCTTCTTGACGCCTACGCACTAATATTTCGCGGTTATTTTGCCTTTATAAAAAATCCAAGAATCAATTCTAAAGGAATGGATACTTCGGCTATTATGGGATTTATGAATGCTTTGATGGACGTTATCAAACGTGAAAAACCCGATCATTTAGCCGTAGCTTTCGACAAAGGCGGAAGCACTTATCGTTACGAAATGTACCAAGAATATAAAGCGCATCGTGACGAAACGCCAGAAGCAATAAAAATTGCCGTTCCATATATTCAAGAATTGTTGAAAGCAATGCACATTCCAATTATTGAAGTAGCAGGATTTGAAGCCGATGATTTAATTGGAACATTAGCAAAACAAGCCGAAAAAGAAGATTTTAAAGTGTTTATGGTTACGCCTGATAAGGATTTTGCACAATTGGTTTCCGAAAATATTTTTATGTACAAACCAGCACGAATGGGTAACGACATTGAAATTTGGGGAATTCCAGAAGTGTTAGCAAAATTCGAAATTACCAATCCGTTACAAGTCATAGATTTCTTAGGAATGATGGGCGATGCAGCCGATAATATTCCGGGATTGCCTGGCGTTGGTGAAAAAACAGCAAAGAAATTCTTGGCAGAATACGGTTCGATGGAAAATCTTTTAGCAAATACGCATCAACTAAAAGGTGCCATAAAAGACAAAATTGAAGCCAATGCCGAATTGGGAATTTTATCCAAAAAATTAGCCACAATCCTACTCGATTGTCCAGTAACTTTCAATGCAGAAGATTTTGAATTATCTAAACCTGATGTTGAAAAAACCGACGAATTGTTTCAAGAATTGGAATTCCGTCAAATGAAAGCGCAATTTGATAAATTATATAATCCAACTGTAGTTGAGGAAAATTCTGATTTAGAACAAGTAACAAAAAAAGCTCCAGCTAAAAAAACCAACGAAGATCAATTTGATTTATTTGGATTTTCGGATGAAGAAAGTGGTGATGAAAAACCAAATTCATTTTATGCAACTTTAGAAAATACAGAACATTTTTATCAAAGTGTTGAAGGTGATTTTGCTATAAAATTATTATTGCAAAACTTGATGAATCAAACTTCTGTATGTTTTGATACTGAAACTACAGGTTTAGATGCTTTAAATGCAAATTTAATAGGAATGTCTTTTTCATGGGAAAAAGGAAAAGCATATTATGTTCACATGCCATTAAATCATAAAGAAGTACAATTTTTAGTAGATAAATTCAAACCGTTTTTTGAAAATGAAACCATCGAAAAAATAGGTCAAAACATAAAATATGATTTGAAAATTCTGTCGCATTACGGCGTTCAAATTAAAGGAAAATTATTTGACACAATGATTGCGCATTATTTGATAAATCCAGATATGCGTCACAATATGGATGTTTTATCTGAAACATATTTAAAATATTCTCCAAAATCAATTGAAGATTTAATTGGTAAAAAAGGTAAAAACCAAAAATCAATGCGCGATGTTTCTTTAGAAGAAATTAAAGAATATGCCGCAGAAGACGCCGATGTAACCTATCAATTAAAACAAAATTTCAGTCCGATTCTCGACAAAGCCGAAACCAAAAAATTATTTGATGAAATCGAAATTCCGTTAATTCCTGTTTTGGCCGCAATGGAATTAGAAGGAATCAATCTTGACGTTCCGTTCTTGAAAGAAATGTCAGTGGAAATGGCTATCGAAAGTTCAGCATTGGAACAAAAAATATATGAAACTGCTGGCGAGAAATTCAATTTGGCTTCACCTAAACAATTGGGCGACGTTTTATTTGATAAAATGAAAATTGGCGGAGCAAAACAAAAGAAAACCAAAACCGGCCAATACGCAACTGGCGAAGAAATTTTGAGTTATTTGGCTAATGATAATCCAATTGTAAAAGACATTTTGGACTGGCGTCAAATGGTGAAATTGCAAAGTACTTACATCGATGCATTACCAAATCAAGTGGATAAAAAAACTGGGCGCGTTCATACCGATTATATGCAAACCGTTGCAGCAACAGGTCGTTTGAGTTCAAATAATCCGAATTTGCAAAATATTCCAATTCGTACAGAACGCGGACGATTGATTAGAAAAGCATTTATTGCTCGTGACGAAAATTACACTTTAGTTTCTGCGGATTATTCTCAAATAGAACTTCGAATTATCGCCGCTTTATCTGGTGAAGAAAACATGATAAAAGCATTTCAAAACAATGAAGATATTCACAGAAGTACGGCTGCAAAAGTGTTCAATGTTCCGTTAGAAGAAGTTACAAAAGAACAGCGTAGCAATGCCAAAACCGTGAATTTTGGAATTATATATGGCGTTTCTGCTTTCGGACTTTCTAATCAAACTTCACTTTCACGTAAAGAAAGTGCTGAATTGATTGATGCGTATTATGCAACTTATCCAAAGTTGAAATCATACATGAGCAATCAAGTAGATTTTGCAAGAGAAAACGGTTATGTGCAAACGGTTTTAGGAAGAAGACGTTATTTAAAAGACATCAATTCGGCAAACATGATGGTAAAAAGTGGCGCAGAACGAAATGCAGTAAATGCACCAATTCAAGGTTCGGCAGCCGATATTATCAAAATTGCGATGATTAATATTCATAAGAAATTGACTTCTGAAAATTGGAAATCTAAAATGTTACTTCAGGTTCATGATGAGCTTGTATTTGATGTTCACAACTCTGAATTAGAGAAAATAAAACCAATGATTAAACATGAAATGGAAAATGCCTTTAAAATGGATGTTCCGTTGGATGTTGAAATTGGCGTTGGTGAGAATTGGTTGGAGGCGCATTAGAAAGTTTCGGGTTGCGAGTTTAAAGTTTTACGCTTACTCATTACGTAGGAATCTTATAAAATTATGAAAAATTTATTTATTTTATTTTTTATCGCTTTTTCTAACTTAATTTTTAGTCAGGATACAAATAGTGTTTTACACGCAAATTTTATTCAAGCAATAAATACAGCAAGTAATATATTCATTATTATTAACGTAAAGGATTTGAACACAAATGATGTTAAAGAATTTTGCACAACAAATGATGAATTAAGAGAAGCTATAAAGATTGAAAAATCATTAACGTATGACGAAGCTTTCGAATTATTACAAAAAAGTAAATCAAGAGAGTTTGAATTTAAAAATGAAAAAGCATTAAAAATTTTCAACGCAAATTATTTTACTAAAAATGAGTTACTGAATTTTGAAAAAGAAATTAACATAAATAATTTAATTAAAGAAATAAATAAAACTTGGAATTTGGATTATGATAAAACTCAAGAAAAAACATACCTTTTTGGTTATTCACTTTCTAAAAAAGGTATTTTGATTGGATTTTCACAGATGTGTTATGGATTTAATGGCTTGTGGTGTGTAAGTTGCCAGGAAAACAAGTAGAACTTAATTTTTCATATCTTTGCCTTAAATTTATTTGAATATCAGCACTTTCACTTTCCTAAAAATCTTTTTTCTTGGAAATATGAAAAAGATGGGTTTAAAAAAAAGCTGAAATTCAACGAAAATACAGACCAATCATAATCGCAGTAATCCTAGCATTAGTTTTTTATACTTTTGAATTTGAAATTAATTTTACCTACATTTGCACCGTCTCAAAAGGGGTGCAATTATTAATTAATTTAATAAAAGCTGAGATTATACCCAATGAACCTGAGCAGGTAATGCTGCTAAGGGAAAAATGACAAAACTATTTGTAGTGTGCACGCTATAAAAATGTCATAGGAAACAACTAATTAATTTTTTAATCAAAGAATAATTACCTCTTTTTATTTGTAAAACAATTTACGAATGAAAACTTTATTCAAATCTAATCGCAGTAATTTTTTTCTGACTACTGCTTTCTGTATTCTCTTTTCTTCACAATCTTTTAGTCAAGAAAAATCTAAAGACACTACAAAAGTTACAACACTAGACGAAGTTCTAGTTGCAGCAATTCGTGTCAACAAAAAAACACCTGTTCCTTTTACAAATGTATCTAAAGAAGAAATTGCACCTAGAAATTTAGGTCAAGATATTCCAGTTCTTTTAAATTATTTGCCGTCTGTGGTAACCACTACCGATGCTGGAAATGGCGTTGGATACACCTACATGCGCGTTCGTGGTGCAGATGGATCACGAATTAATGTTACCCTAAACGGAGTACCATTTAACGACAGTGAAAGTCATGGGACGTATTTTGTAGATTTGCCCGATTTTGCTTCTTCAATAGAAAGCTTGCAATTGCAACGTGGTGTTGGTAGCTCAACTAATGGCGCAGGTGCATTTGGCGCAAGTTTAAACATGCAAACTAAAGCTTATCAAGAAAAAGCCTATGCTGAAATTGCTAATTCTGGTGGCAGTTTTGGAACTAGAAAACACACGTTAGCTTTCGGAACAGGATTGCACGACAATTTAGAGATTAATGGTAGAATTTCTCAAGTTGCATCCGATGGATATATTGATAGAGCTGCTTCAAACATGTCTGGTTATTTTTTTAATGCCAATTATGTTACTAAAACTACTCAAATTAAAGCTATTCTATTTGGCGGAAAAGAAAAAACCTATCAAGCTTGGTACGGCATTGAAGATTTAGATAAACTTCAAAACGATAGAACTTTCAATCTGGCAGGAATGTATTTTGATGCAGACGGAACAATGAAATTCTATGATAATGAAACCGATAATTATTGGCAAAATCATTTTCAGTTGCATTGGTCAGAAAAATGGAATGACAAATGGACTTCCAATGTAGCATTTCATTATACTTTAGGGAAAGGATATTATGAACAATACAAAGAAGACCAAACATTGGCCGATTATTATTTACCCGATTTTCAAGGAAATTCAACATCCGATTTAATTAGAAAAAGATGGCTCGATAATGACTTTTTTGGAACGACTTTTAACTTAAATTATAAAACTGCAAAAACAGAAGTTATCTTTGGTGGAGCAGCCAACAGGTATTTAGGGAAACATTATGGAGAAGTAGTTTGGACACAATTTTATGTGCCTAGTTCAAACCGTTATTATAATAATTTTGGCAACAAAGATGACGTGAATTTTTATGCCAAAGTAACACAAACTTATGGTAAAATCAATGTTTATGCCGACATGCAATACCGTATGGTTTTCTACAAAGCAAACAGTATTAACTTTAATGATGTGAACGATACTTTTAGGTTTTTTAATCCAAAAGTTGGTGCCAATTATCAATTAAACACTAAAAATGCAGTGTATTTTTATGCAGGAATTGCAAATAAAGAACCTAGAAGAGATGACTATGAAAACGGAAGTGTAAAACCAGAACGTTTGTTTGACTTCGAATTGGGATGGAAATACAATGTCAAAAAAACGATGCTTAACGCAAATGTTTTTTATATGAAATACAAAAATCAGTTGGTTATGACTGGCGCGTTAAACGATGTAGGTTCGCCAATTTTTACTAA
>NZ_JAYWFT010000131.1:0-9263 GCF_043778725.1 Flavobacterium sp.
AAAGAATTGGTCTTGTTTTTACCTTTTAATGCTTCTAAAATACAAAGTGATACCATAACTTCAATATCAGAACGATTAAAGAAAGATAAGTTTTTAAACATGACTTTAGATTTTTATTCGGGTGTATTAATGGCAATAGATTCGGCTAAAGTTTTAGGGATGAACATCGATATTAAAATTTATGATTCGCAAGAAACTAAAAATACAACAAATGCTTTAGCTGTAATTTCAAGTGAAAACTTCAGTACCACAGACGCAGTTATTGGACCATTTTATCAGGTAAATGTAGAAAAAGTCGCTAGTGCTTTAGAAAGTAAAAATATTCCAGTGATTTCTCCTTTGTCTAAAGACGATGGAAAATCGTATAAAAATTTATACCAATCGATGCCTCAAAACGATGCTATTAAAAACGCAATGTTTGATTATATGCATGCCAAAAACGGAAACATAATTGGTGTTATTGATCCTAAAAAAGCTACAATAAAACAATACATTCAAGACTTTCAGAAAGATGTAAAAATCGTAGGATTGTCTGATAAAGGCGGATTTGTAGCAGACAGCATCAAAAAATATTTTGTAAAAGATAGGATGAATTATGTAGTTATGGTTTCAGAAAAAACTGGAACTATTTTTACAACTACATCTGCCATGCAAAGCGCCATGAAAGAATATCAAGTGCAATTAGTAATTCTTGAACCTAACGAAACATTAGATTTTGAAGAAATAGCTTTGTCGCGTTTAACCAAATTAAAAATGGCTTATCCATCAATCACTAAAGATAATGATACCGAAGAAGCACAACAATTTGAACGCGCTTACAAAAAGAAAAATAAAATATTTCCTAATCAATATGCCGTTCGCGGATTTGATTTAACGTTTGATACCATGTTGCGATTGGCGCAGGACAAATCATTTGATGAAACCATCAACGATGCTGCAACAGAACAAGTAGAAAGCAAGTTTGACTATGCCAAGAAAATTTCTGGCGGTTATGCCAATAACGGAATTTACATTTTGTACTACGACGAGGATTTAACAATAAAACAAGCAGAATAATGGCAACTTCAAAAGTAACTTATTTAGGAGAATTAAGAACTTCTTCAATACATTTGCAATCTGGAACCGAAATTATTACCGATGCACCAATTGATAATAACGGCAAAGGTGAAGCATTTTCTCCAACAGATATGGTTGCAAATTCTTTGGCAACTTGCATGTTAACCGTTATGGGAATCAAAGCAAGAGATTTGGATGTAGATTTTTCAGGATCAACTGCGCAGGTAACTAAAGTTATGGCTGCCGAACCAAGAAGAATTTCGGAAATTCACATTACTTTTCAAATGAATTTGGAAGCTGATGATAAAACCAAAACCATTTTAGAACGAACAGGAATGACTTGTCCAGTTCATTTCAGTTTGCATCCAGATATCAAAAAAGAAATCGTTTTTAATTGGAAGTAATAGCGATTAGGTTGCGAGTTTTAGGTTGTTAGTATATTAAAATTGACTTTAAAATAGTAATAATTCATTTTCATTTAAATAACTTTAGGTGTAACTTATGTCCTTTTCATAACAATTAAATTGCAAAGTTTATACCTCAAAACTTTTAACAAAAAACCAGAAACCCGCAACCTTCAACTCGCAACCAACTTAAATGGACGACCAACAAAAACTTCTAATAAAATTAGCACATACCAAAATGCCTTATGGCAAATATGAAGGCAGATACATAATAGATTTACCCGAATATTATATGGTTTGGTTACACAATAATCGCTTGCCCAACGGTCAACTTGGCGAACAACTTAAACTCGTTTATGAATTAAAATTAAACGGATTAGAAGAGTTAATTCGCAACATAAAAAAGCAATATCCCAAAAATGATTATTAGATTTTCAGACTTATTTAGATAACTTATACTACTTGCTTATTTTTTTCTAAAAATCTAAGTATCTAACAATCTAACAATCCAATTTAAATCGTACTTTTGCATCGTTTTTCACAAGAAAACACAACAACAAACAACAACACAACAAGTACGGATAAGTAAATACTTGTCCTAAAAAAAAAACAATGAATCAAACGAAATACATTTTTGTTACTGGCGGTGTGACTTCTTCTTTAGGTAAAGGAATTATCGCTGCGTCTTTGGCAAAATTAGTACAAGCCAGAGGTTACAGAACTACAATTCAAAAATTTGATCCTTATCTAAACGTAGATCCAGGAACTATGAATCCTTATGAACATGGCGAATGTTATGTTACAGATGATGGTGCAGAAACCGATTTAGATTTAGGCCACTACGAAAGATTTTTAAACGTTCCAACTTCACAGGCAAATAATGTAACTACAGGAAGAGTTTATCTTTCAGTAATAGAAAAAGAACGCCGTGGTGAATTTTTAGGAAAAACAGTTCAAGTTGTGCCTCACATCACTAACGAAATTAAAGAACGCATGCAATTGCTAGGTAATTCTGGCGATTTTGATATTATAATTACTGAAATTGGTGGAACCGTTGGTGATATTGAATCATTACCTTACATAGAATCAGTACGTCAATTGGTATGGGAATTGGGAGAAGGTAACGGAATTGTAATTCACTTAACTTTAGTTCCATATTTGGCTGCGGCTGGAGAATTGAAAACCAAACCAACGCAACATTCAGTAAAAACATTGATGGAAAGCGGTATCAAAGCCGATATTTTAGTTTGTAGAACCGAACATGAATTGTCTGATGAAATTCGCCAAAAATTAGCTTTGTTTTGTAATGTAAAACGCGAAGCAGTTATTCAATCCATCGATGCTTCAACAATATATGAAGTTCCTTTATTGATGCTTGAAGAAGGATTGGATGTTGTCGCTTTAAAGAAATTAAATTTACCAAAAAAAGCAGCACCCGATTTAAAAAACTGGAACACTTTTCTGCACCGATTAAAACATCCAAAACATACTGTTAATGTTGGTTTGATTGGAAAATATGTAGAATTACAAGATTCTTACAAATCAATTCTTGAAGCATTTATTCACGCCGGTGCATCCAATGAAACTAAAGTGAATATCATCAGCATACATTCAGAATATATTGACAGTGAGAATATTGCTGAAAAATTAAACGGAATCGACGGAATTTTAGTTGCACCAGGTTTTGGAGAAAGAGGTATCGAAGGAAAAATTGAAGCCGTTCGTTATGCTCGTGAAAACAACCTTCCTTTTTTTGGAATATGTCTCGGAATGCAAATGGCAGTTATCGAATATTCCAGAAATGTTCTAAATTTAAAAGACGCCAATTCAACCGAAATGAATCCAAATACCACAAATCCGGTAATTGATTTAATGGAAGAGCAAAAAACCATAACCGACAAAGGCGGAACAATGCGTCTTGGATCTTGGAAATGCGACCTAAAAGAAGCAACTTTGGCACACCAAGTTTATGGTAAAACACAAATTCAAGAACGCCATCGTCATAGATATGAGTACAACAACAAGTATGCTCAACAATTAGAAAAAGCAGGATTAACAAGCTCTGGTATCAATCCAGATACAGGTTTGGTAGAAATTGTAGAGATAAAAAACCACCCATTTTTTATCGGCGTTCAGTACCATCCAGAATATAAAAGTACCGTTGCCAATCCACAGCCAATTTTTGTTAGCTTTGTAGCCGCAATGGTAAAAAATAAAAAGTAATAGTAAAGCAACCTGTTTGTTGTTTTTAATTTGGAGCGAATCAGTAGTAATTGTGGTAAACCCTATTCCTGCTGCCTTTCCAAAACTTTTTTAAAAATAAAAAAAGGTTTTTCCCTTGCATCAGGGCTAATCAGTAAACGAATTGAATAGACACAATAGTGCTAAACAATATAATTTTTGAAACAAAAAAGTCATTGCAACGACTAACAAATAAATTAACATAAAATCCCAAAATTTCGGGACAGCATACCATGGAAGAAAAGAAGTTTGATAAGAATTCAATAATTGGTTTTGGTTTAATATTCATCATCATCATGTGGATGATGTACAACACAAGACAAAACGATGCCAAAGAAGTAGCTGAAAAAGCAAAACAAGAAAAAATTGATGCAATAAAAAAATCAAAAGAAGTAAAAACAAAACAACTTGTTGAAACTGCAATTGATTCTACCATCAACGATACCGTTAAACTTCAAAAACTACAAGGTGCTTTAGGAAGTTTTGCTTATTCTGCAACATTGCCAACAGCAAAAGAAGGATTTACAACAATCGAAAATGAGCTAGTAAAAATCACCGTTGCTAATAAAGGTGGAGCAATTTCGGAAGCAATTTTAAAGAAATTTGAAAAATTCAAAAAAGGGTCAGGACAATTAGTAGAGTTGATAAAAAACAACAATGCCAATTTAAACATTACTTTACAAACCTCAGATAACAGAGTTTTAAATACAAAAGACTTATTTTTTGAACCAACTTTAACAAAAGTAGGAGCAAATCAAGTGCTTTCTATGAAGTTAAAAACAGGTCCAAACGAGTTTTTAGAATACCAATATGCCTTACAACCTGACAAGTACATGTTAGATTTTGATGTGCGTTCGCAAGGATTAAGCAAAGCCTTAAATACATCTAAACCAGCCAATTTAGACTGGGATTTAAAAACCTACAGAAACGAAAAAAGTATCACTTACGAAGATCGTTATGCCGAAATCTATTTCGAACATAAAGACGGAAAAATTGACTATGCAGGTTTAGGAGCACAAGAAGATAAAGATTTAGAAAAAGCAACATTTATAGCCTACAAGCAACACTTTTTCTCATCAATTTTACTTTCAAGTACACCAATTGAAGGCGCAAGCGTACATTCTACAAAACTTGTAATTGATGCTAAGAAAGATACCGTTTTTACAAAACAATTTAAATCTACGTTACCGTTAGCCTTCAAGAATGGCGAGTTAGACTATAAAATGAATTGGTATTTCGGACCAACAGATTATAAAGTTTTAAAAACGTATGATAGAAACATCGAAAAAATTGTTCCTTTAGGTTGGGGAATTTTCGGATGGATCAACCGTTTTATTTTCATACCACTTTTTGGGTTTTTAGGTTCGTTTTTATCTTACGGAATTGCAATTATCATCTTCACATTCTTGATAAAATTAGCAATGTCACCAATTACTTTTAAATCGTTCTTGTCGCAAGCCAAGATGAAAGTGCTACGTCCAGAAATAACAGAATTAGGAGAAAAATACAAAAAAGATGCTGTAAAAAAACAACAAGAAACAATGAAGTTGTACAATAAAGCTGGAGTAAATCCAATGGCAGGTTGTATTCCAGCATTAATACAATTGCCGTTTATGTATGCATCGTTTCAGTTTTTCCCATCAGCATTTGAGTTACGTCAAAAAAGTTTCCTTTGGGCAGACGATCTATCTTCTTTTGACCAAGTTATCAAATTACCATTCAACATTCCTTTGTATGGCGATCACGTTAGTTTATTTCCTATCATGGCAGCCATTGCGATTTTCTTTTACATGAAAATGACATCTGGCGACAACCAAATGGCACAACCACAACAAGAAGGTATGCCCGATATGACCAAAATCATGAAAATGATGATTTACATATCACCAATAATGATGCTTATTTTCTTCAATAGTTATGGTTCAGGATTGAGTTTGTATAACTTTATGTCCAACTTAATTACAATTGGAATCATGTTAGTAATCAAGAAATACTTTATTGACAGCGATAAGATTCATGCTCAAATACAAGAAAATAAGACCAAGCCTGTTAAAGAAGGTAAATTCCAAAAGAAATTACGCGAAGTAATGGAGCAAGCTGAAGAGCAAAAGAAGTTAAAAAAATAAAATAATTTATACTTATTTTTAAATGCTGTTTCATAAAGTTGTATACTTTCGAAACAGCATTTTTTTTGGAATAAATATGTAAATTGCGAGTGATAATGAGTTATCAAACAGTTTGAATAAAATTATGCATAAAAAAACATTGAAAATCATCGCTTTAATTTTATTTCTACTTATCGTAGTTTACAATTTCTTATTGAGCGATTTTAATCCAATGTTTGAAGACGAAGAATTTGTTTATCTAACAAATTCGATTAAAGTAGCTCAAAAGGAAAATTTAAATCAGCTTGTTCATAATTATAATAAAATTCACCAAACCGTAGAAGAAAAAAGATGTCCATGCGAAGTTTCAACGGATTATATTGGACCATATAGACATGGTCTTTCTTTAACCAAAAAGATTTACTTGTTGAAAATAGAAAAGGAGTTTACTCAAGATGATTGCCTAAAATTTGAATTATTAAACGCTGAATATTTGACTGGAAATATTGGAGTAAAACAAGCGTCGAAGTTCTATTTTAATAAAACTGTTGAGCAACTCAACGAAGAAGAAAATATTATGTTGATTATTATGCTTGAAAATCCAAGTCTGTATAATCCAATACGCCGAAAAGAAAAGGTGATAAATAAAGTTAGACTTTATCAAAGTATATTAAATAAAAACGGTTCCAATAGCCATTTAAATCAATGACGAAAATAGTAAACAGCAATAAAACCAAAATAACACCACTAAAAAATAAAACCTATCAACAATGAAAGTAATGATAATGGGTTTTGGTAATATGGGTAAAACCTATGCCAATAGTTTTATAAGTTCAAGGTTTATAAAAGCCAATGATATTCATGCTTTGGTGCGTGATGCCAATAAAATTTCAAATGATTACGGAATTCCAAACAGCAATTTTGTTTCGGTTCCTACAAATGAAATCAATCAATTTGACATTATAATTTTGGCAGTAAAACCTCAAGATTTTGATGCTTTGGCAGTTGGTATTAAACCTTTTTTAAATCAAAATCAAATGATACTTTCGGTTATGGCAGGTGTTACTTTGGCTTCCATAGAAAAGAAATTGGAATGTACTAAAATTGTACGTTCAATGCCTAATATTCCTACTCAAATAGGCAAAGGAATGACCGTTTTTACTGCTTCTTCTGCTGTAGATAGAAAAGAATTATTTATCATTCAAAACCTTATAAATACTACAGGAAAATCTATTTATGTAGAAAACGAAAAACTAATTGATGCCGCTACAGCCATTTCTGGAAGTGGTCCAGCGTATGTTTTTTACTTTATGAATTCGATGATTAAAGCTGCATCTGAATTGGGTTTCTCACAATCGGAAGCCGAGCTTTTGGTAAATCAAACCTTTATGGGATCAGTAGATTTGCAAAATTCAAGCGCATTGTCCAATCTAGAATGGATAAAAAAAGTAGCGTCCAAAGGCGGTACAACAGAACAAGCTCTAAAAGTATTTGAAGAAAACTTGGTAGAAGACGCCATAATAAAAGCTGTTAAAGCCGCCAACAATAGAGCACTAGAATTAGGTTCATAAAAAAAGCCACCCTACTTTCGCAGATGGCTTTTAAAATGTTGTATAACATTCAATTAGATTTTAAATCTTTTTCTGTCTGTTTCAGTCAAATAGATTTTTCTCAAACGAATAGATTTTGGTGTAACCTCAACATATTCATCTTTTTGAATGTATTCTAATGCTTCTTCTAATGAGAAAATAATTGGTGGAATAATTCTTGCTTTTTCATCATTTCCAGATGAACGAACGTTAGATTGTTTTTTCTCTTTAGTTACGTTTACACACATATCATCACCACGAGAGTTTTCTCCAATTACTTGACCTTCGTAAATTTCGGCATTTGGTTCAACAAAAAACTTACCACGATCCTGTAATTTATCGATAGAATATGGAATAGCTTTTCCTTTTTCCATAGAAATTAACGAACCTTTATTACGTCCAGCAATTTCACCTTTCAAAGGCTCATACCCTATAAAACGGTGTGCCATAATAGCCTCACCTGCAGTAGCAGTTAGCAATTGATTACGCAATCCAATAATTCCACGTGATGGAATATTAAATTTTACAATCATACGCTCACCTTTAGTTTCCATACTCAACATTTCACCTTTACGCATAGTAACGAACTCAACCGCTCTACCTGAAAGACTTTCGGGTAAATCAATAGTTAATTCTTCAATTGGCTCACATTTTTTACCATCAATTTCTTTAATAATAACCTGTGGTTGACCAATTTGCAATTCGTAACCTTCTCTTCTCATTGTTTCAATAAGAACAGATAAGTGAAGTACTCCACGACCAAAAACCATGAATTTATCAGCAGAATCTGTTTCGCCTAACTTCATGGCTAGGTTTTTCTCTAATTCTTTAGTTAAACGATCTCTAATGTGGCGAGAAGTAACAAATTTTCCTTCTTTACCAAAGAAAGGCGAATCGTTAATTGTAAATAACATACTCATTGTTGGCTCATCAATAGCAATAGACGCTAATCCTTCAGGATTTTCAAAATCAGCGATAGTATCACCAATTTCAAAACCTTCAACTCCAACAATAGCACAGATATCACCAGCTATAACTTCTTGAACTTTCTTACGTCCAAGACCTTCAAAAGTATGTAATTCTTTAATTCTTGACTTTGTTACCGTACCATCTCTTTTCACTAATGAAATTGGCATTCCTTCTTTTAAAATTCCTCTTTCAAGACGACCAATTGCGATACGACCTGTAAAAGCTGAAAAATCTAAAGAAGTAATCAACATTTGAGGAGTACCTTCGGATACCTTAGGAGCAGGTACATGTTCAATTACCATGTCTAGTAAAGCTTCAACGTTATCAGTAACATTTTCCCAATGGTCAGACATCCAGTTATTCTTAGCAGAACCATAAACTGTTGGAAAATCTAGTTGCCATTCTTCAGCACCTAATTCAAACATTAAGTCGAAAACTTTTTCATGAACTTCTTCAGGAGTACAATTTTCTTTATCAACTTTATTGATAACTACACAAGGCTTTAGACCTAAATCTAAAGCTTTTTGAAGAACAAAACGAGTTTGAGGCATCGGACCTTCAAAGGCATCAACTAATAGACAAACGCCATCAGCCATATTTAATACACGTTCTACTTCTCCACCAAAATCTGCGTGACCAGGAGTATCAATGATATTAATTTTTGTTCCTTTGTAAATAACCGAAACGTTCTTAGAAGTAATTGTAATTCCTCTTTCACGCTCTAAATCGTTGTTGTCAAGTATTAAGTCACCGGTGTTTTCGTTATCACGAAAAAGTTGACAGTGATACATAATTTTATCAACCAAAGTAGTTTTACCGTGATCGACGTGGGCAATAATTGCAATGTTTCTAATAGATTCCATCTTGTTTATTTTGAAAGTGCAAAAGTACACTTTATT
>NZ_JAYWFT010000132.1:0-9220 GCF_043778725.1 Flavobacterium sp.
AACGAGTTATAGAAATTGCGCAAATGCTATCGGGTTCTACAATTTCAGATTCGGCCCTAAATCATGCCAAGGAATTGCTCAACTAAAAAAATGAATTATATTTGTAAAAGGTATTTTCTGTCAAAGTTAGTATCGAATATCTAAAAATTAAAAATCGAATAAAATGATTATAGAACCAAGAATGCGCGGCTTTATTTGTTTGACAGCTCACCCAAAAGGTTGTGAACAAAGCGTGAAAAATCAAATTGAATACGTAAAATCAAAAGGCAAAATTGATGGTGCAAAGAGAGTTTTAGTTATTGGCGCATCAACAGGTTTTGGTTTAGCATCAAGAATATCAAGTGCTTTTGGTTGTGACGCAGCAACAATAGGTGTTTTCTTTGAAAAACCACCAACAGAAGGGAAAACTGCTTCGCCAGGATGGTATAATTCGGCAGCATTTGAACAAGAAGCTACAAAAGCAGGATTATATGCCAAGAGTATCAATGGTGATGCGTTCTCTAAAGAAGTTAAACAGCAAACAATAGATTTAATAAAAGCCGATTTGGGTCAAATTGACTTAATCATTTATAGCTTAGCTTCTCCAGTTAGAATGCATCCAGAAACTGGAGTATTACATCGCTCTACGTTAAAGCCAATTGGAGGAAATTTCACCAATAAAACAGTAGATTTTCATACAGGAAATGTTACGCAAGTTTCAATAGAACCAGCAACGCAAGAAGATATTGATAATACAGTTGTAGTCATGGGTGGCGAAGATTGGTCAATGTGGATTGATGCCTTAAAAGCAGAAAATTTATTAGCCGATGGAGCAACAACTATAGCTTATTCTTATATTGGACCAGCAGTTACAGAAGCTGTTTATAGAAAAGGAACTATTGGAAGAGCAAAAGATCATCTTGAAGCTACAGCTTTTACAATTACTGACAGTTTAAAAGATATTCACGGAAAAGCTTATGTATCTGTTAATAAAGCATTGGTTACACAAGCAAGTTCAGCAATACCAGTAATTCCACTTTATATTTCATTGCTGTACAAAATTATGAAAGCAGATGGAATTCACGAAGGTTGTATTGAACAAATTCAAAGATTATACAGCCAAAGATTATATACTGGTAATGAAGTTTCAACAGATTCTAACGGAAGAATTAGAATTGATGATTGGGAAATGCGTGACGATGTGCAAGCAGAAGTGGCTAAATTATGGCTAGAAGCCACAACCGAAACATTACCTAAAATAGGCGATTTAGCAGGATATAAACAAGACTTTCTTAACTTGTTTGGTTTTGGTTTTAATGGAGTTGACTATAGTTTAGATTCTGACGAAATGGTTTTAGTTCCAAGCATAGGATAGTTCAATAAAAATTTATAAATATTTAAAAGCTCACAATATATTTGTGAGCTTTTTTTGTTTAAATTTATGGACTTAATTTAATTTTTAGATACATGAAGAAAAATACCTTTTTGTTAGTTCTATTTTTTTGTTTATTTCAACACGGATTTAGCCAAAGTTTGTCGCAATATACTTTTTCGCAAAGTAATTCTACCTACACAGCTATATCAGGAGGAACAGTACTTGGTACATCAACAACAACCGATGATCAGCGTTTTTTAGATCCATCAGTTCCACTTGGAGGAGCATCTTTTACTGGAGTTGGTTTGCCTATTGGTTTTAACTTTAACTACAATGGTTATGTTTATAATCGATTTGGTGTAAATGCAAATGGGTGGATTTCATTAGGTTCATCATTATTAACTCCTTCGGTTGATATGAACACAACTTCTTCCTACACACCATTATCATCTGTAAGCACAACTGTTTCTAGTATATTAGTTTCTAGAATTTGTGGATTTACTAGAGATTTAATGACACAATCTGGTGGCGAAATTAGATACCAACTTATTGGTGCATCACCTAATCAGGTTATGGTTATTCAATGGACTAATTATTCTAAATATCTTGCTGTTGGTGACTCTTTCAATTTTCAAATTAAATTACATGAAACCTCTAATGTTGTTGATATCGTTTATGGAACAATGACAAATAATACAACTGCAACCTTGGCAGATTGTGGTTTAAGATCTAATCCAAATTCGGCAGCTACAAATTTTAGTAGTAGAACAACAGCAACCGATTGGTCTGCAACATCGGCAAGTACTGCTGCTTCTGATAAAGTTTTATTATCTAATACAATATTTCCCTCATCAGGCTTAGTTTACACATGGTCACCTCCGCCAACATGTACAGGAACACCATCGCCAGGAAATACAATATCTAGTACGGCATTGGCTTGCAGTGGTATAGGATTTGATATCACATTACAAAATACAACTTCAGGTTCTGGAGTTACATACCAATGGCAATCCTCATTAGATGGAAGCACTTACACAAACGCTAGTGGATTTTCAACAGACGTTTATTATACTGCCATACAGACTGTTCCAACCTATTATAAATGTCTTGTAACATGTTCTGGATCTGGAGTTACAACTTCTAGTACAGCAATTATGGTTGGTTTAAATACACTTGCAAACTGTTATTGTACGCCAACATACACTTCAGGAAAAATTGATGGAGATTTATTGTCTAATATTACTATTTCAGGTACAACTTTAGCCAATAATTCAGGAACTGACGCTGTAAATCCAGCATATACTTTTTATAGTGGTTTACCAAATTATACCGGAGTTCTTCAGGCAGGTTCAAGCTATAATGTAAATGTTTCTGTAGGAACTGTTGGAAGTCAAAATGTAGCTGTATGGATTGATTATAATGATGATAGTATTTTTTCAACTTCAGAAAGAGTAGGTTATACAACTGCTTCTATTGGAGCAAACGGTACTGCTTCTTTTCCAATAGTTTTAGCATGCAATCCGCCACTAGGAACGCATAGAATGAGAGTGAGAGATGTATGGAATACTTCTGGAGTAAATATAGATCCTTGTGTTAATTATGGTTGGGGTGAAACAGAAGATTACAATATTGATATTTCATCACCAGTAGCATGTCCTCAACCAACAGGAGTGTTTTTATCTAGCGTAACTTCTACAAGTGCAGTTATTGGATGGAATAGTGGCTGTACAGAAACACAGTGGAATGTGTATGTTACAAACTCTGGTAATCCTGCACCAACAACAACCGCAACTTATTATGGGGTTGGCAATCCATTTGTTATAACAGGATTAGACCCAGGAACAGCATACGATTTTTATGTTAGTGCCGATTGTCTTACTAATGGAAGCAGTCTTTGGACAAATGCTTTTTCATTTACAACTAAGCCAGTTAATGATGAATGCACTGGTGCTACAGCATTATTGGTTGGAAATAATTTTGCTTCAAATGCAATAATTTCATCAAGTTTGGGCGCAACATTCTCTAATGCTCCAACACCAGGTTGTGCTACTTACAGCGGTGGCGATGTATGGTTTAATGTGACTATTCCTGTTTCTGGGAAAGTAACAATAGAAACTGCTGGCGTTGCAAATAGTCCAATTACCAATACTGTATTAGCAGTTTACAGCGGAAATTGTTCGGCTTTGTCATTAATTGCTTGTAATAACGATACTTCTTCATTGTTTTCTTCAATAACTTTATCAGGACGAACTCCAGGCGAAATAGTAAAAGTATTGGTATGGAAATTTGATGGTGCAGTACCTTATGGTCAATTTAAAATTTCGGCATTCGATTGTGAATCTACAACGCCTGCACCAACTGGTGATGCCAATCAACTTTTTTGTAGTCCGGCGTTAGTAGCAGACTTATTTGCTGATGGAACTTCTATAAAATGGTATTCTAGCGCTACAAGTGTCATTCCTTTATCGGACACCGATGCTTTAGTAAGCGGAACCTATTATGCATCTCAAACTTTAACTTGCGAAAGTTACAATAGATTGAGTGTTTCAGTAGTAATTTCTTCTTTTCCTAACACTGTAAATTCTTCTTTAACAGCTTGTGACAACGATTTGGACGGAAATACTCTTTTTAATTTAACAGCAGCAAATTCATCTCTTTCACCAGATTCTAATATGACATTTAGTTATTTTCTTAATGTATTTGATGCAGAAGCAAATGAAAATGTTATTCTTAATCCTTCATCTTACTTGGGTGCTAATGGACAAACTGTTTTTGCAAGAATTCAAAATATTAGTGGCTGTTATAACACCGCAGAATTATCATTAATAGTAACTTCAACACCTTCACCAACAGGAGTTGCTACTCAAAACTTTTGTGGCACAAGTACTTTGTCTAATTTAAGTGTTTCAGGAACATCAATCGTTTGGTATGACTCAGCAACCTTAGGGAATATTTTGCCAGCAACTACTCAATTGGTATCTGGTACTACTTATTATGCTACTCAAACTTTAAATCAGTGCGAAAGTGGTGTTAGATTAGCAATAACGGTCAATCAGAATTGTCTTTTTGTTGGATGTTTAAATGATCCTAATGGTCAGTGGCCAGGTACTATATTTACACCAAACTGTATTGGAATTCCTCTCATAATTACACCAATTGGCTATGCAGGAGAATATTCTAAAGTAAATGTTACATCAGGAATTGAATATACCTTTGCTAGTTCAATTGCAACAGATGTTATTACTATTTCAGATCAAAATGGAACACAAATTTATTCTTTTGGCACAGGATCAGTAGTCTGGATTTCAACTATATCAGGAGTAATAAGATTTTATACGCACGTAAATGCTACTTGTGCAGATAATCAAGACGAAAGAGAACGAACAGTTCAATGCGGAACACCACCACCAGCTCCGGTTAATGATAATTGCGCAAGTGCAACTATGCTAACTGTTGGAGGTGTTTTTTCTGATAATTCAGTAGTTGGAACAAATCTAGGAGCAACAGATTCTTCTGGACTAAACGATCCAACATGTTCAAGTTATGCAGGTGGCGATATATGGTATAGTGTTGTTGTTCCTGCATCTGGAAACATAACATTAGAAACAGATTCTAATGGAACAAGTGACGTTACAGATACCGGAATAGAAGTTTTTTCTGGATCTTGTAGCGCTTTAACCTCTATAGGTTGTAATGATGATGCTGGAAACGGATTTTTCTCTTTAGCATCGCTAACAGCACTAACAGCAGGTTCTACAATTTATTTAAGAGTTTTTGACTATGACAATTTAGAATATGGAACTTTTCAAGTGGCTGCATATGATGCTTCATTAAACTCAGCTTCTTTTGATAATTCTGCTTTTACTTTTTATCCAAATCCAGTGAAAGACGTACTTAATTTATCATATTCTCAAAATATGACTAAAGTTCAAGTTGTTAACATCTTAGGGCAAGAAGTTCTGACAAAAAATATAAATACTAATCAAAGTCAAATAGATATGTCTATTCTTCCATCTGGAACTTATTTAGTAAAAATAACATCAGATAGTCAAATAAAAACAATTAAAGTGATTAAACAATAAGATTACTGTTTTGTATTTAATAAAAAGTCCTGCTTTGGCGGGACTTTTCTTTTTTAGAAAGAGTATATTTGCTAAAATTTTTTTAGATGTATTTTTCAATTATTATACCAGTCTACAATAGACCCGATGAAATAAACGAACTACTTGAAAGTTTGCTCTTAACTACGTATAGCAATAATTTTGAAATAGTTATAGTAGAAGATGGTTCTACAATTGCATGTGAAGATTTAGTTTTGAAATATGCCGATAAGCTTACTATTTCCTATTACTTTAAAGCTAATTCTGGACCAGGAGATTCTAGAAATTTTGGAATGAAAAAAGCTAAAGGCGATTATTTTATCATTTTTGATTCTGATTGTATCATTCCAAATCAGTATTTAGCTGAAGTTGATAAGGAACTTAAATTAAATTATGTTGATTGCTTTGGCGGACCAGATAAAGCATTAAAGTCATTTTCTAACATCCAGAAAGCAATAAATTTTGCAATGACTTCTTTTTTAACTACCGGAGGAATTCGTGGTGGATCTGAAAAAATAAATAAATTTCAACCTAGAAGTTTCAACATGGGAATTTCTAAAAAAGCATTTGAAGCATCCAATGGTTTTGGGAATATTCATCCCGGCGAAGATCCAGATTTATCAATAAGATTATGGAAATTAGGATATGAAACTAGATTATTCACAAATGCATTTGTTTACCATAAAAGAAGAATAGATTGGGATAAATTTAGCGTTCAAGTTTCAAAATTTGGAAAAGCACGACCAATTCTAAATTCTTGGTATCCCGAATATAAAAAATTGACTTTTTGGTTTCCTTCTTTATTTATTACAGGATTTATAGTTTCTTTTGTGTTAGTTTTTCTTTTATTTGATTGGTTTTTAAAATTTTACTTCCTATATTTTGTTGTTATTTTTATTGTTTCAAGTATTCAAAATAGAAATCCTATTATTGGACTTTTATCTATTGTAGCCGTCTGGAAACAATTTTTTGGATACGGAATAGGTTTCTTAAAATCGTATTTTAAAATTAATATTCTTAGAAAAAAACCGCAAGATGCTTTTCCAGAGTTGTTTTTTAAAATAAATAACGAGCAACAATCTGAACAGAAAAACGTAATTATAGAAAAACAAATTGAAATCCAAATTAATAAATCAATCGAAAAAGTAGTTGAAAAACTTACAGCTCCAATTGAAAAAATTGTTGAACCAGTAATTAAAAAAACAAAAATCATTGGCTTAACAGGAGGAATAGGTAGCGGAAAAACCACTGTTGCTAACTATTTAAAATCTAAAGGTATACCAGTTTATATTTCTGATATTGAAGCCAAAAAAGTAATGGAGTTTCCTGAAATTATTTCTCAAATTTCAACAACTTTTGGAGCTCAAATGATAAGTATTGATACTACTCTAGACAGACGAAAACTAGCATCAATAGTATTTAATGACCCAGAAAAATTAAAAAAACTAAATGCAATTGTTCATCCTGCAGTAAAAAAACACTTTGATAATTGGATAATTCAGCATAAACAATTCCCAATTATTGTTAAAGAAGCTGCAATTCTCTTTGAAAGTGGCAGTTATAAAGATTGTGATGCAATTATAACTGTTTCTGCTCCACTTGAAGTAAGAATAGAACGAGTTTTAAAGAGAGATGCCACCACAAGAGAGAAAGTTTTGCAACGAATTAATAACCAACTGTCTGATCAAGAGAGGATTGCAAGAAGCCAATATGTTGTAAAAAATGAAAATTTTGAAGAAACAAAAAAACAAGTAGATGAAATACTAAGTTTATTGAAAAATAAATAATTTTTAACCTCAATGTTAATGTTTGGTTAATACATTAACAGAATATATGTTAAAATGCTAACTTTGTTGTGATGAATAAGTTTGTTTTTAGATTGTTAGTTTTATTAATGAGTTTGTCTCTTTTAGGGATAATATTGGTGCAAGTATATTGGTTTAATACTTCATTAGAAACTAACGAAGAGCAATTTAAATTTCACGTTAAACAAGTTCTTGGAAATGTTTCAGAAAAACTGCAAAAACAAGAAGAATATGCTTTTTACAATAAGTATAACAAACTTAAAGACAGTACTGGTAAAGCACCTCTAAAAAAAGATTTGCTAGAGTATGGTTACTACCAAAGAAATTCTAAAACAAACCAAACTATTATCTATTCTAACAGTATAATATCTGAAGATTATGATATGTTTTCTTCGTTCTTTGATAAAAAAAATGATAGCACTAAAGTGAGAAGCTTTTCAGCCAAGCGAAAAACCCAAATCTTTAATACCAATTCATTTGACAATGTAGGAATACAAAATAAAATTGTACCCGATGTAACTATTGAAAAAACAGGAACTCTAGATATTTTAGAACGAGCAGGTTTCGAAATTCAATACAAAGATGTAGTTGCAAACTATGCCATTCAAGATAGAATTACTAAAGAAAATTTACACAAAATTTTAAAAAGTGAATTGAATGAATATGAAGTAAAAACCCCTTTCGAATTCAATGTTTACAGTAATGGATTGGCCACTAAAATTAAATCAGATCATTTTAATTTTGACAAATATGCCACTTATTCAATTCCGATTTTTATAGATAACGACGGAAATAATAAATACATGTTATTGGTTACTTTTCCGCAAAAAAAGAAATTTTTATTTTCAGAAATATTAGCGATAACGTTATTATCAATAATTTTTACATTAATAATTATAATTGCATACGCCAACGCTTTGCACCAATTAATTAAACAACGTCAAATTTCTGAAATTAAAACCGATTTCATAAACAACATGACACACGAGTTTAAAACACCAATAGCAACAATAAATCTTGCTCTTGATGCCATAAAAAATCCAAAAGTTATTGATGACAAAGAAAAAGTATTTCGCTATTTACAAATGATAAGAGATGAAAATAAACGAATGCATGCACAAGTTGAAAACGTTCTTAGAATATCAAAATTAGAGAAAAAAGAACTAGATATTTCTAAAGAATCCTACAACGTTCAAGAAATAATAGAAGAAGCAATAGAACATGTTAGTCTAATTGTAGAAGACAGACAAGGAATTATTACAACGCATTTCGATGCCAAAAGAACCACAGTACTACTAAACGACGTACATTTTACTAATGTTATTGTTAATATTTTAGATAATGCCATAAAATATTCTCCAGAACATGTCGTTATAGATATACAAACAGAGAATATTAACGATTTTATTCTTATTAAAATTAAGGATAAAGGAGCAGGAATGAATAAAGTCGCTCAGAAAAGAATTTTCGAAAAATTCTATCGCGAGCATACAGGAGATTTACATAACGTAAAAGGTCACGGCCTAGGTCTAGCCTACGTTAAAAGAATAGTAGAAGACCATAACGGTCAAGTCTATGTAGAAAGCGAAAAAGGAAAAGGAAGTACATTTATTATAAAAGTCCCATTGATAAATTAAACAAAATTATGGAAAAAGAGAACAAAAAAATATTATTAGTAGAAGATGATCAAAACTTTGGAGCAATTCTAAAAGATTATTTAATGCTAAACGACTTTGAAGTTGTACTAGCAAAAAATGGTATGGAAGGTTTTGAAAAATTCAAAAAAGATACTTACGATTTGTGTATTCTAGACGTAATGATGCCATACAAAGATGGTTATACGCTAGCCAAAGAAATTCGTGAAAAAAATAAAGAAGTGCCAATAGTTTTCTTAACGGCCAAAACCATGAAAGAAGACGTACTTAAAGGATATAAAGTAGGAGCAGACGATTACCTAAACA
>NZ_JAYWFT010000133.1:0-25849 GCF_043778725.1 Flavobacterium sp.
TAATGCATAAGTAAAAGTACTTGTTGTGGCTCCAACGGCTGGTGTAAATGTACCAGTTGCTGCATTAAATACTCCGCCTGTTCCTGAACTTCGTGTCCATGTTCCGCCTGTTTGCTCGCCTGTTATTAAACTGTATAAATTAATTGCAGTAGAACTAGTTTCACATAGTATTGTGCTGCCATCTGTTCCTGCATTAACTTGAGGATTAACCACAACTTGTATTTCTTGGAATGGTCTACAAGTAACATCCGTTGGAGTAGGATTGGCAATTGCATATACATAGTATGTTCCGGCAACATTGGGCAAAGAACCTAATGATCCAAGAACTGGCGCGTTATAAGTTGCCGAATTTGTTGCTGGAGTTACATTTGACAATAAAGTACCTCCAGAATACATGTTTGAACCTGTTTGGGCCGAGTTAAAATAAACATAACTTATGGCATCAACTCCCGAAAAGGACGTAGCTACAGAAAAAGAAGCAGGATCAGAACCTATGCAAAGAGATTGATTAGAAGATGGCAAAGTAATTGTAGAACATGTTGTGTACAAAACAAAAGGTCTAATCTCAACGCAACCAGCTCCAACCAAATCTTGAATAACAGCATAAATAATTTGTCCGTTAGTACCTGGGAATGTTATTAAATTACCAATTGGATTAGCAATATTTTGAGCATCTGGAAGATTTGAGTGATAACTAATATCATAATCTGAAGGATTAAGCGTACCAAGCATCACCTGAGTATTTGACCCAATATTAAAAACACCTGTTGGTTCAGTTAAATCTATTGGCTGAGAAAGCGGCAATGGAGCATAGAACTCAACTAAAAAATTATTGGTACTAGTATAACTACAACCCGACGGTAAAGAGACAGAAACTGTGTAAGATCCTGGTTGAGTAACACTATAAGTATTACTTGGCCCAGAAGAAACAGCAGTTGTTCCTTGATACCATGTATAAGTTGCACCAGGAATTGCAGAAGCTCCAAAAACAATATCCCGAGTTCCACCAAAACAAATAGCAGTACCTCCAGCAACTGTATAACTAGGATTGGTAAATCCTGAACCCGATGTAATAACACTTCCAATATTAAAACTTCCACCGCCTAAAAACACAGCTGAATCAAAGGAATTATCATTTCTATCTGCAATTACTAACTTGATATGATATGTATTGTTAGGAATAACAGTAGCTCCTGCAGTCATTCTTACTGTTTGTCCATTAAAGTTAGTTGCAGTTCCTGCAGTTGCAGTTGTACCATTATTAAAAAACCCAAAGTAGTTATCGTGTAACGAGCCACAATTAGTTCCAAAGCCACTAAAGTAAGCGCCATCTCTAATTGTAGTAACAGAAATTGGATCTATTGTTCCTGGCACTAAAGCCAGATTAATTGGAGCAGAACTTGTTGTTAAATTGGTTAGAAAAAAAGCAAATGCATCAGAATAATCACATTGATACGTTCCATACTCTTCAGAAGCAAATAAGAAATCAAAACTCATTGTATTTGACAAGGGCACAAAATCAAATTGCAATACAGTAGCATTATTATAGCTATTAAGTCCGGGATCAATACCCAAACTTTGTATATAATTAAACAATTGAGTATCACCAACCCAAGCTGCATTACCAGCACTTTGGGAAACTGTATTTGGACCTGGAGCGCTAGCTACATTTCCAGTACTCAAGACTACTCCATTTGCAAGAGGAAAAGCTGGATTTGTATTTGTAAAATAACCAATACCATTCGTAGAACCATAATTGGTTCCTGTACTCCAAGTAATATTAGAAAGAGTTCCTGCACAAGCCGCAGAAGCTGTAGATCCAAAAAGCACATTCTGAACTAACTGCGGTACTGTATAAGTTGTAGTATTTACCGAAATTGCCTGCGAAAAACTACTATAACAAAAAGAAAAAAGTGTCAAAAAAAGTAGAATTTTCTTCATATTTTGTGGTTTAGTAAACATCATTTTCATATAAAATAACGTTTAAAGTGTTAATTAATTGTTTAAAACTTCAAATATAAACATTCCAAGAAAATAACTTTGTTAAATTTGTACAAAAATAGATAAGCTGTTATGAAACTCACGATAAAAGAAACACAAAACCCTACAATTCTAAAATTTGAATTCCCAGATTTCATCACTCAAAATGAAAGTTTTGAATACAAAAACATTGACGAAGCCAAAAACTCACCATTGGCGCAACAATTATTTTACCTTCCGTTTGTAAAAACGGTTTATATTTCTAGCAACTTTATAGCTATTGAACGCTTTAGCATTGTAGATTGGAATGATGTAAAAGATGCCGTTGCAGAGCAAATTGAAGACTATATAAAAACTGGTGGAAAAATAATTATTGAGGATGTTTTAAAACCTAAAAAATCGGCAATAACAGTATATGGAGAAACCACCCCAAATCCTGCAACTCTTAAGTTTGTTGTAAGTAGAAGATTAACACAAACAGCACTAGAGTTTAAAAACATAGATGAAACAGCGCCTTCTCCATTGGCCAAAGAGCTGTTTCAATTTCCATTTGTTAAAGAAGTTTTTATCGACGAAAATTATATTTCTGTCACCAAATACGACATGGCAACATGGGAAGAAATTACATTAGAAATTCGCACTTTCATTAAACAATTTATAGAAAATGGCGGTACTGTTATAGACGAAACTATTGTTATTGAAGATACTAAACAAGACAAACAGCAAATTAAAAATTTCGATAATCTTGACACTACTTCACAACAAATCATAAATATTTTAGAAGAATATGTAAAACCAGCGGTTGCAGCCGATGGTGGAAATATTTTATTTGACTCTTACGATGAAAATGAAAAACGCGTAAAAGTAATACTTCAAGGTTCTTGCAACGGCTGTCCATCGTCAACATTTACCTTAAAAAACGGCATCGAAAACATGTTAAAAGACATGCTAAACGACAAAGATATCATTGTAGAAGCATTAAACGCATAATTTTATTTAGGAGCGAACGGCTTGGGATTTTTACAAACCATATTCCTGCTTTCCTTTCCAATTTTTCTTTTTGTTGCCTTCGAGTGCCTCAGGCAACAAAAAGAAAAATTTCCACTTCAAACGTAGTTCACTGAACTCCTATGAAAATAATATTATGTGAAGTAATCAGGGCTAATTAGCAATGGTATTGAGCAAAAAAAACAATTCAAATCAACCAAAAACCAACCATCTAATGAAAAAATTAAAAGTAATTACATCGCTTGTTTTCCTTTCGCTTTTATTTGTGAATTGCAAATCCGACAAAAAACAAGTCGATTTTAAAAAAATAACCGACAACTATTTTGACGAAAAAAACATACTAAATCCTTTAGACGCAACACTTAGTGGTCAAAACCAATATAACGACCAACTTCAGTTTGAAATGACCGACTCGTACCGAAAAAAACAAGCCGCTTTTTTTAACAAATACGAATCTGAGTTAGCAACTATTGATTTCGATAAACTATCCGACGAAGAAAAAAACAGCTTTGACATCATTAAATGGGAAATTTCTGTAGGTAAAGATTTGCTAAAACAAAATGCCAACTTAATGCCTCTTCAACAATTTTGGGGTACACATTTAACCATGGCACAACTTGCTGGCGGCGAAAGTGCACAACCATTTAAAACCGAAAAAGACTATAAAAACTTCATAAAAAGAATGGATTTATATGCTATTTGGATAGATTCGGCAATGGTTTATATGAAAAAGGGAATTGATAAAGGTGTTGTTTTACCAAAAGTACTATCAACTAAATTAGTACCTCAATTTAGCGATATGATTACAGAAAAAACAGAAGACAATTTGTTTTACACGACTATAAAATCAATGCCTGCAAGTTTTTCAGACGCACAAAAAGAAACTATAAAAAAAGAATATACCACAACAATACAGGAGAAACTAATTCCAAGATTTCAAAAAATGGTTGTTTTTTTAAAATCCGATTATATTCCAGCTTCAAGAACCACAAGCGGCATTGGCAGTTTACCAAACGGTAACGATCTCTATAAAGTTTACGTAAAACAATGGACTACAACCGAAATGACTCCAGATGAAATTCACAATCTAGGATTAAAAGAAGTTGCGCGTTTAAAATCGGAGATGGAAAAAGTAAAAACCGAAGTTGGTTTTAAAGGAACACTATCAGCATTTTTTGATTATGTAAGAAATAAACCCGAATTGAAACCTTTCGAAAAACCAGAAGAAGTAATTGCTAATTTCGAAAAAATTCACGCCATCATTAAACCAAATGTTGATAAACTATTTTCGCTACAACCCAAAACTCCTTTCCAAATAAAAAGAACCGAAGCGTTTAGAGAAAAAACCGCAAGTGCCGAGTACGTTCAAGGTGCGCCCGATGGTTCTCGTCCCGGAACTTTTTATGTTCCAATTCCTGATGTGGCCGATTATAATTTCTATGCCGACGAAGATTTATTTCTTCACGAAGCCATTCCTGGTCACCATTTTCAAATTTCGCTACAACAAGAAAACCAAGAATTACCCAACTTTAGAAAATTCAATTGGTTTGGTGCTTACGGCGAAGGTTGGGCTTTATACACCGAAAGTTTAGGAAAAGAACTAGGACTATATAAAGATCAATACCAATATTTTGGAATGTTAAGCAGTGAAATGCATCGTGCCATTCGATTAGTAGTTGATACAGGAATTCACTCTAAAGGTTGGACACGCGAACAAGCCATTAAATATTCTTTAGACAACGAAGCCGAAAGCGAAGCTAGTATTATTTCTGAAATTGAACGTTATATGGCCATTCCAGGACAAGCGCTTTCTTATAAAATTGGCCAACTAAAAATTATTGAACTTCGCAAAAAAGCCGAAAAAGAATTAGGTTCAAAATTTGACATCAAGAAATACCACCAAATTGTTTTAGAATCTGGCGTGATGCCATTGGCACTTTTAGAGAAAAAAGTGGACAATTGGATAAAATCTAGCAAATAGAAAAACATCAAAAAAAAGTCGCAAATTCTAGTAAATTTGCGACTTTTTAATTTTAAAATTATGCATTTATAGTTTCCTGAATTTTTTTAAAATCTATTGGATTCCCATCAACATCATAAAATTGGTAGCGGTATTTTAACTTTCCGTTGAGCTCTTCAATATCAACATGCATTTGATAAAAACCATTATTCCACTCTACAATAACGTCAAAATAATAATCACCAACACCAAAACTTGAAGGCAAATTGCTTACATAAACTAGTTTTTTCGATTTCAAATTTAAAGTATTCACTTCAATATTATTGTAAGCACCAACATCTTCATTATCAAAAGTCCTTCCCATGTAATTGTATTGGCTTGGGGCTTTTTTACCTTTCTTTTCTTTGGTATCGTTATAAATATCTTTAATAGAAAAAATTACTTCTTTTAGAGAATATTTTCCAACATTCATCAACGAAAACTTAATTTGATGATTGTACATTACGCGTTGTCCTTTTTTTATTGGCTCTTGAAGATCACTTCCTTCGCCCAAATCAAGATCTTTAATTTCTACAATAGGAATGTTTTCGTTGGCAATTTGAGAAGTATTTTCGGTTTTAGAGTCGTTAGCTTGTGCATCTGTTTCTACAAATTGTTCTTTTGTATCTTGAATTTCATCCGACAAAACATCGATTTTTTTATTGGCAATATCAATAGCAGTTTCACTATCAGTAGTAGATTCGGCAACGCTACTAGATCGATACAATGAAAAAACAGAACCCATAATTAGCGCACATCCAATAAGTGCCAAAATAAGTGTTATCATAGGAGAATTCTTTTTCATACCATTTAATGGTTATACATGCTTTGTGTGATAGCACAAAAATAAATATTCAAAACCAATTTATTTTATATAAAAAAAATAGTTCTTAACAGAGAAATGAACTTTTTTGTAATAAAAAAAGCCCAAACTTTCATTTGGGCTTTTTTGTGCGGATAATAGGACTTACTTCGACTACGCTCAGCATAAACTTCTCGACCATTTACTCCACAAAAAAAGCCCAAACTTTCATTTGGGCTTTTTGTGCGGATAATAGGACTCGAACCTACACGCCTTGCGGCACCAGATCCTAAGTCTGGCATGTCTACCAATTTCACCATATCCGCGAAATTATCTCACTAGATTAAAGATTCTCGTTTGTGCTCGATTAATCTTCGATTTTGTGAGTGCAAATATAAACAATACTTTGTAATTTCCAAGACATAAATAACAAATTCCAAAAAAAATATACTCATCAAAAATTTGGAATTCGGAATTTAAATATTGGAATTTGTATTTGTATATTTGACATCATAATTTAATCAAATAAAATGGACAATATAAAACAATATGTTCAAGAAAATAAAGAGCGTTTTCTTGAAGAATTAATCGAATTATTAAAAATTCCTTCTGTTAGTGCCGATACAGCTTATTCTCAAGACGTTATCAATACTGCAAATGCTGTAAAAATAAGTTTGGAAAAAGCAGGTTGCAAGTTTGTAGAAATTTGTGAAACTCCAGGTTATCCAATAGTTTTTGGAGAACATATCATCGATAAAAATCTTCCAACCGTTTTGGTTTACGAACATTATGATGTTCAGCCACCAGATCCAATAGAGCTGTGGACTTCACCTCCATTTGAACCTGTAATAAAAAATACAGAAATTCATCCTGAAGGCGCAATTTTTGCTCGTGGCGCATGTGACGACAAAGGTCAAATGTACATGCACGTTAAAGCATTTGAGTACATGATTCAAAGCAATTCACTTCCTTGTAACGTAAAATTCATGATTGAAGGCGAAGAAGAAGTTGGGTCAAAAAGCCTTAGCGGATTTGTTCAAGAAAATCAAGAAAAATTATCTTGTGATGTGATTTTGATTTCTGATACTGGAATGATTTCCAACCAACAACCATCAATTACTACCGGATTAAGAGGTTTAAGCTACGTAGAAGTTGAAGTTACTGGTCCAAACAGAGATTTACATTCGGGACTTTATGGTGGCGCAGTTGCCAATCCAATAAATGTTTTGGCAAAAATGATTGCCTCGCTTCATGACGAAAACAACCACATCACTATCCCAGGATTTTATGACAATGTAGAAGAATTATCACTAGAAGAAAGAGCTGAAATGGCAAAAGCACCTTTCAATTTAGATAATTATAAGAAAGCATTAAACCTTAACGATATTTATGGCGAAAAAGGATATGTTACCAACGAAAGAAATTCCATCCGACCAACATTAGACGTAAACGGAATTTGGGGCGGATATACTGGCGAAGGTGCAAAAACTGTAATCGCTAGTCAAGCATTTGCAAAAATATCAATGCGATTGGTGCCAAATCAAGATTGGGAACAAATCACTGAATTGTTCACCAAACATTTTGAAAGCATTGCTCCATCTGGCGTAACTGTAAAAGTAAAACCGCATCATGGCGGACAAGGTTATGTAACTCCAATTGACAGTATTGGATACAAAGCAGCCAACAAAGCTTACACAGAAACCTTTGGAGTTCCAGCAATTCCTGTACGTTCGGGAGGAAGTATTCCAATTGTGGCGTTGTTCGAAAAAGAACTAAAATCTAAAACTATTTTAATGGGGTTTGGTTTAGATAGTGACGCAATTCACTCACCAAACGAACATTTTGGGATTTTTAATTACTTGAAAGGTATTGAAACTATTCCTTTGTTTTATAAGTATTTTGTGGAATTATCTAAATAAAAGAGACACTTATAACTCCGTCAGAGTTTAAAACTCTGACGGAGTTAGCTTAAAATATAATCCGTTTATTCTTAATTGAGTAAACGGATTTTTCTTTTGGGCGTTACCTTGTGCACAACATTTTCTTACAAAACAACACCTCGAAAGCAACAAGGTCAGACTTTCGGCTTTATCTTTTCCTTTTTAAAGAAAAAGGGTATCTCCTCAATCTCTAACGCAACCTCAGTAAAATAGGCACAAATGTTAAATTTTAACTCTACACTTGTAGAAGTAAATTTTTATTCTACATTTGTAGAGTTAATTCTAAAAACGTAGAGCAATGCAATTATCCAATTCAGAAGAACAGTTAATGGAACATTTATGGAAACTTGAAAAAGCATTCATGAAAGATTTACTAGAAGCTTTTCCCAAGCCAAAGCCAGCTACAACAACAGTTGCAACTTTATTAAAAAGAATGATTGATAAGAATTTTGTGGCTTACAATGAATTTGGAAATTCAAGAGAATACTATCCGTTAGTAAAAAAAGAAGATTATTTCTCCAAACACGTTAATGGATTGATTAAAAACTTCTTTAACGATTCAGCTTCACAGTTTGCTTCCTTCTTTACAAGAGAAACCAATCTAACCGAAAAAGAATTGGAAGAATTAAAAAAAATCATTGATGTAGAACTTCAAAAAAAGAAAAAATGATCGACTTTCTATTAAAATCAACCATCAGTTTAACCGTTTTTCTTGGCTTCTATCATTTAGTTTTAGAACGTGAAAAAATGCATCAGTTCAATCGATTTTATCTTTTGTTTTCTATTGTAATTTCGCTTGTAATTCCGTTTTTGACTTTTGAAATTATCAAAATTGTTCCTGCTGTTCAGAATTTTGAAACTATTGTTGAAGAACCTTTATTAATTCCATCAACAGGAATTTCTATTGAAGAAAAAATAGATTACACGCCTTATATTCTTTCGAGTTTATATGGAATAATTAGCTTTCTATTGTTAGTACGATTTGGAAAAAACATTAGGAAATTAATTTCAAAATCTAATTCTAATCAGAATGTAAAATACAAAAATGCTAATTTAGTTTTGGTTGAAGAAGAAACACTTCCGCATACTTTTTTGAATTCAATATTTATCAATTTTGATGATTACAATAATAGAAATATTGAAGACGAATTGTACTCTCACGAATTGGTTCATGTGACTCAGAAACATACGTTAGACATTTTATTTATTGAATTCTTGAAAGCAATTTTTTGGTTCAATCCGCTATTTATCTTCTACAAAAAAGCTATTCAACTCAATCACGAATTTCTTGCCGACGAAGAAATTGTAAAAACTTATAACAATGTTCCGTTTTATCAAAATTTGCTTTTGCAAAAAGGCAACGGAAACCAAACGATTTACTTGGCCAGTAATTTAAACTATTTAGTAACCAAAAAACGATTAATTATGATGACAAAAAGCACAACACAAAAAATTGCAGTTTTGAAAAAGATTGCAATTGTTCCAATTCTTGCTGGATTAATTTATTTTTTCTGTGTTGAAGTTGTGGCACAAGAAAAAACAGAAGCAACGACAATCTCTCAAAAAAAATACACTCCAAATGATAAAGATAAAATTAGAGATAGTTATTATTCTAATGTAAGAATAATGTTGAAGGACTTAAGAACAAACATCATAATTAATAAAATGTATGAAGAGTTATCACTTGAGGAAAAAAGAAGCTACTTAAGTTGGGTTCCAGATATAATTATTGAAAAGGAAATTCCACAACCATTATTCGAAAGAATGAAAACCAAAAACATGGCGGTTTGGATAAATGGAAAAACAAGTTCAAAAGAAGAAATTAAAAAATATAAACGAACTGATTTCAATTATTACACTTATAGTTTTGTACATAAAAACGCTAGATCAAAACGTTTTCCACAAGAATATCAATATACTTTATACACAAAAAAATATTTTGATGAAAACTTAAAAAACAGTCATTTACATTTTAGTAATGATACCTTAAAGATGGTAATTTCTAATTATGATAGAGCTACAAAAAAAGTTTCAGAATTATTAAATCCAAAAAGTGTAGTGGCTGATACAATTGTTTGGCAAACAAAAGGTAAGGAAGGTTATAATTTATATGTAAATGATAGTGTAGAAAAGAAAAAAGAATCAAGCTCAATCTATGCTATAAATGATATTGAAATAAAACCTGAATTTCAAGGAGGAATCTCAGAATTTTACAAATACATTGGAAAAAATTTTAAAATTCCAAAAGAAATCGCAACTGATGGTAAAATATTTGTGCAATTTGTAATAGAATCCGACGGAAAAATTTCTAATGTTAAAGTCATTAAAGATATTGGTTTTGGAACTAACGAAGAAACAATTCGGGTTATTGAAAACTCACCAAAATGGATTCCTGGCAAAAAAGATGGAAAACCAGTTAGAGTTCAATATTCTTTACCAATATTAATTAAACCTAATTAATTTCAAATCCGCTCTAATCAAGCGGATTTTTCTTTTATAAAAATCTGTGAATCTGTGGCTAACAAAACTAACTTTCAACATTTTATAACAATCTGTAATTTTTGGCGTTAAATTTGTACTAATCATCATCAATCAAAATCAATCATCATGTTAAAACGTTTTTTTATTCTTTGTTCTGGTGTCGACACTGACATTGTGAACGGTTGTTCCAACGGCGAACAAAACAAATATGCCGGAATTGGAGCCACAGTGTTCTTCACAGCAATTATGGCTTTTATAGCTAGTAGTTATGCTCTTTTTACCGTTTTCGATAATGTGTATACCGCAGTTTTCTTTGGGTTGGTTTGGGGATTTTTAATCTTCAATCTCGATAGATTTATTGTTTCTACAATCAAGAAACGCGATAATTTTCTAGACGAATTTATTCAGGCAACTCCACGAATTGCTCTGGCAATAATCATTGCAATTGTAATTTCAAAACCATTAGAAATCAAAATCTTTCAAAAAGAAATTGAAACTGTTTTATTAAAGGAGAAAAACGAAATGGCAATGGCAAACAAAAAGCAAGTTGCCAATTACTTTCAGACCGATGTTGACAAAAACAAAACTGAAATAGATGCTCTAAAAAGTGATATCGCAAAAAAAGAAAAAGAAGTAAACGATTTATACGCAACTTACATCACCGAAGCTGAAGGAACGGCTGGAACTAAAAAGCTAGGAAAAGGTCCAGTTTATGCCGAAAAAAGATTGAAACACGATGCGCAATTAAAACAATTGGACTCACTAAAAGCAATTAACGCAGTAAAAATTATCGAAAAAGAAAACAAAGCCAAAACACTACAAGCCGATTTAGACAAAAAAGTGACCGAAACACAACCAATTATTGATGGTTTTGACGGATTAATGGCACGAATTAATGCCTTAAATAAATTGCCTTGGTTACCTTCGTTTTTTATAATGCTTTTGTTTCTAGCTATTGAAACTTCTCCAATTATTGCTAAACTACTTTCTCCAAAAGGCGAATATGATTTTAAGCAAGAAGACAACGAAATGGGAATTAAAAATATGTTGGCACAAAATCGTTACCAAAGTGAACTGCAGCGAAAAACCGATGCCGAAATTTATGATAAAGTGTATGCTGACATTAAAGACGATAGAGAACTTTATAATTACAAGAAAAAAGGCGCAATAGATTTATTGAAATTGCAAGCTGACGGATTTGTAGAAAAGCAGAAGAAATCGATGTAAAACAGAAAAGGAGTCAAAATAAATTGACTCCTTTTTCTTTAAAAACTAACTGACTAATGATTGAAATAAACCCTTACAAATATTTAATCATTACCCAAATCTAATATGAAAACAAATTGCCAGTTAGTGTGTTTTAAAAAAAGCAGGCGAAAGTGTGTGAAAACCTTATTCCAAAAGAAAACTACTTAACTCGAAATTTTAACCTAAAAATTAAATCTTCATCGAATGGTTACCTACTTTTTTATTCTATAATGAATTACTCCAACTTCAAATTGAAGTTAATAGTTTTTAAAATATCTGCTTTACAATGGTGAAAATCTAAAACAATAACACCTTCAAAGTTTAAAGCTTCAATTTTTTCACTCATTTTTCTATTGGGAGAACCAATAAAAAAATGCTTTATCTTAGTGAAAATTTGCATCAAATTAAAAAAATCTTCCATGTCGTGGACAATGAAAAAACAAGTGTCAAAACCTATAATTTCTTCTAATAAAAAAATTTTCTTATTGGTGCATGTCTCTATAAACATTTTATCAGAATAGTAGTGTTTTATAAAAGAAGAAAAACCTTTGGAAGTGTCATATACATATACTTTTTTATTCATTTATTTCCCAGGTTTTCAACCTCTCTAAACAATTTATATTCGAAAATTCTTTTTTTAAATAATGTTGCTTTTCTTATAAATTTATCCTCAACATAAATTTTATAAACCACTCCATTTGTCATTTGAAACTTTATAATACTCTTTTTTTTGTTGACTTTCTTTAAAATAAAAAAATAGGATGCAACAATTGACAGGCAGTAAAAACTAAAAAATATATTGCTAAACAGAAGCGAATTAATTTTAAAAAAAGAAGATTTATAAACTACTATTTCAATATCAAAAATGTCTTGAACTGCAATTTTTTTATTTTTGAGTTTATAAATTGTAACTTCATCGTTGGAAACAAAACCAAATTCTGAGAAATAATAGTTGTATTTTCTAATTTCACTCATACCGTCAACTTGCTTTTAGTAAATTCGATTTTAAAGCAATTTTTTTATTTATTTTTGATACTATTTCTTTCGCATCCGAACTAAAATGGGTGTCAACTTTAATAGAAAATGATTGATAATCTTCTGTCATCAATAAAATTCGATACGTATATTTCTTAAAAAAATAAGAACTAAATAAAAATACAGTAGCAACAAAATAAAGCAATGATTTTACCACCATTAGATTACTTTCCATTAAAAAAGACAAATAAATCATTACAAAAGAAAGGCTTAGAATTAAAATATTAAACTGAAATTCTCGTCCTTTTATTACTCTTATTTTTTTTACGCTATCAATACTTGTGTACGATGAACTATTGTGCCTAAGCAGGTAAAAATGATCTTCAAAAACTAATCCGTAGCTGTTGAAAAATTCTAACTTTGATTTACTTGAAATAGTCATTTTGGAGATTTTTAAAATTAAACAATTAACTTTATCTAAGTTTTTGATTAGAAAACTTAAAAAAATAATATCCCATTAACAATACGGCCAAACAAATAACAACATAATGATAATTGTCAATATTTGCAGCTATTGGATCGGCTTTTGCATATTCGGTAGCATCCTCAGACGCTGCAATAGCATCTTCATTATCTTGTGAAAAAATAAAACTTGGATTAGAAATAAATGCTATCGCAAAAAAAACAATTGACTTTGAATTAATTAACTTCATCTTTTATCAAGTTCTTACAATTCAAAATGATTGCAATTCATAAACTCAATTACAAACTTACTTGCTATATCTTGTTGCAATTTATTTATTCGACGAAGCGTTAAAAAGTGATGTTGAAAGTCGGTTTAGGTTCGACTAAATTATTTTTATAAAATAAAAAACAGTAAGAAACTTGAAGAATTTAAACACCTATTTTACAGATATTACAGAAGATTTAGGTGTTGCATCAATTCGGACCGATTATTTTTACTTACCGGAATTATTTCTTTTCCAATTAAAACTGAAGAGTCTTGAATATCAATAATTTTGCTGATGTTGATTATGTAGGAACGATGAATTTTTAAGAAAATTGTTTTGGGTAATTTATCTTCAATTTTCTTTAAAGTAGTATGAACAGTATAGTTTTGCAAGTCGGTTTTTACTATTATATAATCGCCATTGGCCTGAATAGTGTTTATTGTTGCCATATCAATTTTTATCAATCGCTTGTCTATATTGACATAAATTTCTTTAGTTTCTGTATCAATTACACTTGTAGCTTTGTTAATTTTTTCAGATTTTTGGTGTACACGTTCAATGGCTCTGTTAAATCTATTTTCTATAATTGGTTTCACTAAATAATCGGTTATGCAATCATAATTAAAAGCTTCTAAAGCAAAATTATGATCGGTGGTAACCAATATAATTTGTGGAGGATTTTTAATAGTTTGAACAAAATCAAAACCCGAAAAATTGGGCATATGAATGTCTAAAAAGATTAAATCTACCGTATTGTTATTTAGATATTTAATGGCTTCCATAGCATTAGAAAACTGATCTACAAGAACAAGATTTGGAGATTTTAATATTAAAATGGATAGAATTTCTCTAGCCAGTTTTTCGTCGTCAATGATTATACATTTCATAGGTTAAATTTAGTAGGTTATAATTTTGATATGAAATTTTCAATTTTTTGCATACATTTTTCAAAATCAACTTGATATTGAACCGATTTCTTTCTTAAATTTTGCTGGTACAATTGGGCTTTTTGATGCTCTATTTCAAGACCAAAAAAACCAATTTTGTGGCTCAGTTTATGAACCAATTCTGCCATTTCTATATAGTTTAAAGTGTGGCTTGCATTGTTATAATTTTCAAGTTCTTGAGGGAATTCTTCTTTTAATATTGCTATTAATTTCAGTTTTATATTTTGGTCTCCATCAGATAATGCGTTTAGATAATTCAAGTTGGGGATTTCTTTCATAATCTTTATTTATGTAGTGTAAAGAAGAACGTTGTGCCTTTATTTTCTTCACTTTCTAGCCATATTTTTTCATTTGCATTTTCTAAAATTCTTTTAACAATAGAAAGTCCTATGCCTTCTGCTCTTTCATCTGCGTCTAATGATTGAAATATTTTAAATATTTTATTGTGATTTTTTAAGGCAATTCCCTTACCGTTATCGCTAACAAAGAAGACATAGTGGTCTTTAAATTCTTCAAATCCTATTTCAACAATTCCGCTGGGTTTGTCATTATAATTTATAGCATTACTAATTAAATTTTGGAACAATTGCTGAATTCTATATCGATCTGCTTTAATAACTGGAAGTTGCTCTTTTACAATAATTTTAATATGTGACGGAATAAAAACAATGCTAATGATGTTATTTACAACATTATTCAAATCAATTTTATTATTGACAACGCTTACAATATCGATTTTAGAATAAATCAAAATTCCGTTAATAAGTTGATCCATTTTTTCAACTTTTTTTTGAATCATTAAAAAATAATTGGCAGTTTTTGCATTCAATTCTTTGTCATTATCCTCTTCTATGAAAGTAATTAACGAGTGAATGCTTCGCAACGGAGATTTTAAATCATGAGAAACTATCTGTGCATATTCACTAAGTTTTTCATTTTGTTTTTCTAAGTTTTTACGCAACAATTCTTGTTGAATTTCTAGATTTTTAGTTTCAGTAACATCAACAAAAAGTCCAATAGACCCAATAAGTTCGCCATTAAAATCATAATTTGGACCACCACTAACTAGTATTTGCCTAATATCACCAAGGGCATTTTTAATGGTCAATTCATACGAATCTGATTTTCCTTCTTGACGTTTTAAAATCTGTAAATTTCTAATCTTTTTTCCTTCATCATCCAAAAAAATATCGGAAGCTTTCTTACCAATAAGATACTCTATAGAATATCCTGTTGTGGATGAAAATAATTGATTGGCTAATAAAATAGTGTCATTTGTATCCACTTCTAAAAGCCCAATGTTCATATTATCAATGATATTTCTATATTTTTCTTTTTCAATATTTAGACTTTCTTTGTATTTTTTGTTAATAGTAACGTCGTTGTAGCTCCACAAATATCCTGTAAATTTTCCTTCAGAAATCACTGGCAAACATCTTCTTTCTATATATCTACCGTCAATTAACTCTAGTTCTTCGCCAAGAACAATCTCTTTGTTTTTAATTATTTCATTAATTCTTTCAAAGTAGTTTTCACTATTTTTAAGTTTGCTTTTTATTTCTAATTCAAAAGTGCTACAATCAATTCCTATTAAAGAACTGTCTTCTCTTTCTAAGCCAAAAGTTACACAAAAACTTTTGTTGGCCATTACAATTTTTCGCTTTTCATCTTCGAGCAATATTCCTGTTTGAAGATTTAATAATAATGACTTAAAACTGTCTTCGTTTTTCATCGATTTGCTCTTATTTTCCATTTCTAAAATAGATAAACAAGGTGATCCAACAAAAAGAAAATGCTCCTGATAACATTCAAATTGTCCTTTTAAAATCACTTCCTTGTTAATTGATTCTATAGTTATTTGCTGAGAAAGCAAACTATAAAAAAAATCAAAATTTAGATTTTCAATATAAGGATTGGATATAAAAAAAGCTTCGTTAAAAAATGAATTTTCTTTTAATTCAGAAATATTTTTAGACATAATTTGCCCAAAGCTTAGTATTTTAAGATTGCTATCAATTAAAATAAAAAAAGGGAATAATTTATTAAAACTAGTTAGGTCAAATTGAAAATTTTTCATTTTTGGCAACTACTAAATTTGAAAATTTCATTAAAAAACTAAACTTCATAATAGAAATTGGCTGTTTATGTTTGATGTAAAACATACAAATTGGTTAAACAGAAAATTTAATAGAAGTAAATAATTTGTTAGAAATTAGTTTCTTTTAGAAAAGTTATTAAAGGTAGTTCTATTTTTTAAAGAAAGATTTTATTTGTAAAAAAAAAGTGTTAGTTTGTGACAATTTAAGATAATACTTTATAATATTTACATAATTTACAACATTATCGTTTTTTTAGTAACAATTATTGAAGCTTATAAAAGCACAAATCGCTAATTATCTATTGTAATAGACGAAATTTTAGCTATAAATTAGCTCATTACCACACCAATAATCGAGCGTTTGTTTAATTCTTACAAAATAGTCTTCATATTTTAGTGGTTTAATAATATAGCCAGCAATACCTATTCTAAAACATTCTAGAATATCGTTAGGGTTATTAGAAGTTGTAAAAACAACTGAAGGAATGTGTTTTAAAAAATCATCATTTTTTAGAATTCTCAAAAACTCAATGCCATTAAGTTTTGGCATGTTTAAATCTAGAAGGATAATATCTGGAGTTACACCTTTCATTTTTAGAATTGAAAGCGCTTCTTCACCATTATTTGCCTCAACCAATTTATGTTTTATAGCAAGTGAATTAATAACTCTATTGAATTTCATTACTTCAATAACGTCGTCTTCAATTAATAAAATAGTAAGTGTTTTTCCCATCTATAAAAGCATATTCAATGACATTTTACACAAATATCATATAAAAAATTTAAAATAAAACAAATACTTATAAAACTCGTTCAATCAATGATTAGTGTCGACGAATTTGTTTTTATTATAGAAAATTAGTATAAAATGATACTACATGTGACCTAAAATTTCCTTCTTATAATTATCATATTCACCCTGCAATATCAATCCGTTGTCAAGAAGTTTCTTATAATTCTGAAGTTTTTCAAACAACTCATCTTGAGATAAATCGGACAATGATTTTTCGTTTTTAATAGGTTGTTGTTGCGCAAACTGATTTTGTGGTTCAGCGCTAAAAGTAGGCTGTGAAACAGGAACGATTTCGGCAAAATTTGTCACCTCTTCTGTTTCCATTTCTTCAACTTGCTCTTCTTCCTCAATTATTGCAACTGGCACTTCTTCAACAAGTGCTTCTTCAACAACAGTATTTGCAACCGGAGCAACTCCATTTTTTAAAATATCAAGTTGTTCTTTGGCGTAAGTGTACAATTTTCTAGCTTGATTTTTTGGCAAATAATCAACGGTATGCGTCAATTCAGATTTGGTAGTAAATGTAAATTCGGCACCAAGAATTCCTTCTTTTACAAAACTTGCAGCAATATCATCCCAATCATAATCAACAAATTCCATTGACAAACCAAGATTCTTTGGTTTGCATAGAATTATTCTTTTATTGGTAACTACAATACTGTCTGGAAGTATCGTTACTGCTGGTTTTTTTTGCACTGCAATATATCCAATTTCTTCGTTAGACATTAAAAGATTACTCAATTTAGCAGTGATTTTCTCAATTGCTTTTGGATCTTGGTCTTCGTTTAATATTTTCTTTAAATTATCAATCATATCATTTTAAGTTACTGAGAAACTTAGTTGCTAAGTTGCTGAGATTTTATAAATATTACACAAAAGTAATGCCTAATTTTCTAATTCGAGAATTTCAGCTTGAATTTTTTTGGTCAAACTTTTAAAAACCAAATCATAAGAATGATTAATCAATTCGCACATCATTTTATTAGAAACATCTCCGTTAAAATCGATCGTATTCCAATGAATTTTACTCATGTGAAAACCCGGATTTATAGATTCATATTCGGCACGGAGTTCTAATGCCTTTTCGGGATCACATTTTAAATTTAGTGACGGCTCACCTTTTTCCCATTGTTTTAACGATGAAAGTGCAAACATTTTTCCGCCAACTTTAAACACCAAAGTGTCTTCATCAAACGGAAAATGTTCGGTTACGCCTTTTTTAGATAAGCAGAATTCATAAAATTGTTGAATGTTCATTTTGAAAAAATATTCAGTGTTCCGTTTTAAGTGTTCAGTTGTGAATTTTAAATTATTTTGTAAAGAATTGGTTTTGATGGTGAAGCATCATTTTCAAACGAAGCAATTTGCAGATTTAATAGGTAATTCCCATCTTGAATTTCATTTTCTACAAAAATCATTTCGGTTATGGTACAATTTAATCGTGCATCTTTGTTTAAAACATTTACATCTTTCACATTCCAAAATGCTTTGTGTGCCAATAATTTTCCTTCATCCTCTTCTCTATCAACGCTTGGCAAATCGATTAGTAAATGTTGAATTCCGATTTCTCGGATAAAAATTGCCGCTTCTTCAGATAAATAAGGCGGATTAGTTTTGGAATAATTTTTATGTTTTTTCGATTCTAAATTTGGTAAAGTTCTGATGATTAATGCTTCTAGATTATTGTGTTTTGTCACATCGAGCGCAGTCGAGATGCTTTCTAATGTAATCACCAAATCTCCGTTTATATTTTCTGGCTCAATCGAAATCAATTCGGATGTAAAGAAAAATTGTTTCAAACATTGATTTATCGAATAAAATTCTCGTGTTATGTGTCCCATACATTCCGTGTGCGTTCCGTGTCCGTGTGGATTGAAGAAAATGTTGTTGAAATTAGTCGAACTTCCCTCGGATACTTTTCCTATCCAATCGCCAAATTTTACTGGTTCAATTTCGGGTTTTTCAATGTACCACGCAATTGGGTTTTCATCAGTATTTGATAATGGGATTGAAATATCAATTGGTTTTGATAAGTCGATTTCGTATTTATTGTCGATTAATGCAATCATAATGGAACGCGGATTTAACGGATTTTCAAACGCGGATTTTACGAATTTTTCTGCGTTACTTTTACTCCAAATTTAATAAAAATAAGTCGGAAGCAATTCCATCACTCAAAAACTTTCCTTTTTTGGTAGTTCGTAAAATATTTTCATCTACAAAAAGCAAATGATCTTCAATATATTTTGCTGCTTGTTGGTTGAGATAATCTAAATACGTTTTTCCAAATTCAGTTTCAATTCTATCTAAAGAAATTCCCCAAATGGTGCGCAAACCTGTCATAACATATTCGTTATATCTATCAGTTTTAGATAAAATTTCGGATTCTGATGGTAATTTATTCTCGGATATTGATTTCAAATACAAACCATTATTTGACACATTCCAACCGCGTTTTTCTCCGTCATAACTGTGTGCCGAAGGTCCAATACCGATGTATTTTTTGCCCAACCAATAACTAGAATTATTCATAGAAAAATAATTCTCTTTTCCAAAATTAGATAATTCATAATGAATAAAATCATTTTCGGATAGTTTATCAACCAAAATCTGAAAATGTTCTTGAGCAACTTCATCATCTGGCTGCGGAATAATTCCTTTTTGAATAAATGTGTGCAAAGCTGTTTTTGGTTCAACCGTCAAGGCATAACTCGAGATATGTGGAATATTAAAAGACAAAGCAGTTTCGATATTCTGAAGCCATTTTTCGTTGCTCATTTCTGGAATTCCGTAAATTAAATCTACAGAAATATTATCAAAATATTGTGTTGCAAATTCGAGACATTCTTTAGCTTCTTCCGAGTTGTGCGCGCGATTCATCAACTTTAAATCCTCTTCAAAAAAAGATTGAATTCCGATAGATAAACGATTTATTTTGTTATTTGATAGTTCAATTATTCGCTCTTTCGACAAATCATCTGGATTAGCTTCGACCGTAATTTCTGGATTATCAACAACTTTATAATTAGAATAAACAGTATCAATCAATAATTTCAAATCAGAAATTTCTAAAATACTTGGCGTTCCTCCACCAAAATAAATGGTTTCAACTTGTTGGTTTTGAAACTCACTTTTACGCATTTCAATTTCTTTTGCCAATGCCAAAACCATCTCATCTTTTTTCTTCATTGAAGTCGAAAAATGAAAGTCGCAATAGTGACACGCTTGCTTGCAAAATGGTATGTGTATGTAGATTCCTGACATTTTAATTAAATAATTTGGAAATTTGATAATTAGATAATTCTTGTTTTTTTATTTTGAATTAATTTTCTAATTATCTCATTTTCTAATTTTACTTTCATTTTCCTTCACAAAAGCATCCCAACCTGTGTAACTTTTTTCGCCAACCACTTTTCCAGAGTTGAAGAAATGGCAAACTGCTGCCGCTAATCCATCAGTTGAATCCAGATTTTTTGGTAATGTTTTTAATCCTAAAAGTTGTTGTAGCATTTTGGCGACTTGTTCTTTACTGGCGTTTCCGTTTCCGGTGATGGCCATTTTTATTTTTTTTGGTTCGTATTCTGTAATTGGAATATCTCTAGAAAGTCCGGCTGCCATTGCAACTCCTTGCGCTCTTCCTAACTTTAACATTGATTGCACGTTTTTACCAAAAAAAGGAGCTTCAATAGCAATTTCGTCTGGATTGTGCGTGTCGATTAATTCAATTGTTCGCTCAAAAATGACTTTTAACTTCTGGTAATGGTTGTCGTATTTACTCAATATCAACTCGTTCAACTGCAGAAATTCCATTTTCTTGTTGACTACTTTTATCAATCCGAAACCCATGATGGTTGTTCCTGGGTCGATTCCTAAAATTATTCTTTCGTTTGCCAATTATTTATTGAAGAATTATTCTTCTTTTTTTAGGTTAAAAAATTCATTTAATCGTTCTTCAATTAACTGTTTGTTTGGTAAAAAATCTTTATATTTTTCTGGTAAAACTGATGATGTAGAATAAGTTGCAACTCCAATAGGATTTTGCGTGTTCTTTAATGAATACTCAACAACAGTTCGATCTTTGTACTTGCAAATTATAATTCCGATTGAATCGTTTTCGTTTGGAAGTTTTACTTTATCATTTAACACATTCAAATAAAACTCCATTTTTCCTTTGTGTTCTGGTTCAAAATCATTTATTTTCAAATCTATTGCAACCAAACATTGTAGTAATCTATGGTATAATAACAAGTCGATTTTATATTCTTTGTCATTTACATTTAAGTTAAATTGACTGCCTACAAATGTAAAATGATGTCCCATTTCAATAAGAAATTTTCTAACATTTTTTATTAATTCTAATTCCAACTCTCGTTCTGAATGAAAGTCATTTAGTTCTAAAAAATCAAAATTATAATGATCTTTTACTGCTAAAATTGCTTGATTTTTAATTTGTTCTGGAACTGTTTCGTCAAAATTGGTTTGATTGAGTAAATATTTTTCGTAAGTTTTATTTTCTATTTGATGCCTCAAAATGTCTTTTGTCCAGCCAAATTTTTTGGTTGCTATTGTATAAAACTGCCTTTGTGTATTATCTTTACATTTTGTCATTATGACAATATGTTTTGTCCAACTAATTTCTCCAACCAATGGTTGGAGATTTTCAAGCAAATGATATTCAGTGTAAAACTGAGCCATTAACCATAAATTTGTAACTGAAAAACCACTTACATTAGGAAATTCTTTTTGCAATTCTTTAGACAAATTAGGCACAACAGATTTACCCCAGCTTTCTACTTGTTTTTCTGAAATGGATTTCCCAATTTCCCAATATAAATTTATTAAGTGAATATTAACTGCTTTTAAAGCTTCATATTGCGCTTGCCTGACTTTTACAATTACATCACTAATAAAACTCTTTTCAATATTTTCCATATTAATAAACGATTTCTAAACAAAAACACAAGTTACTTGTTTCAAAGTTTTGTTTCTTTGCAACCAATGATTACAATTCCTCACAAAGCTAAACAATTCTTGGTTTTTTCAGTCAAACTTTTGATTGTTGTTGGCGCATTTTATTTTATTTACAATCAACTTGCTTCCAATGACAAATTAGATTGGGATAAATTTTTAGTGTTATTTCATAAGAATCAATCGGTTGCTGGAATTTTGTTTATTTTAGTTTTTAGTTTTTTGAATCGTTTTTTTGAAATTCTGAAATGGCAAAATTTGGCTCAAGTTGTAAAACCAATTTCTGTAAATGAAGCGACGAAACAAGTTCTTGCCGCATTAACTTTGGGCGTTTTTACTCCGGTTGGCGTTGGTGAATATGCTGGAAAAGCATTGTATTTTGATAAAAAAGATACTAAAAAAATTATTTTTCTGAACTTAATTTGCAATGGCGTTCAAATTGTTGCTACAGGAATTTTTGGTATTCTAGGTATGATGATTTTAGGTTATTGGCTTTGGAGTTTCGGAATACTAGCGATTACAATTGCCTTCTTTCTTTTTTCTTATTTCACAAAAAAAACCAAAATTAAAGGCTATTCTATTGAAGATTTAATTGAAAAAATTAATGAAATTCCGAAGAAAGTTCATCGTAAGAATTTGATTTTAGGATTTTGTCGTTACTTGGTTTTTTCGCATCAATATTATTTCTTGTTTTTGGCATTTGATATCGATTTGCCTTATTCTACTTTAATGGCAACTATTACTACGGTTTATTTTCTTGCATCGATTGTGCCGAGTTTTCAGTTTTTAGACTTTGCTTTAAAAGGAAGTTTGGCGGTTTATTTCTTCGGATTACTTGGCGTAAACGAATGGGTTGTGGTTTTTGTCACTATGCTGATGTGGTTTTTAAATGTGGTTTTACCGGTGGTTTTTGGAAGTTATTATGTTTTAATTTTTAAGGTTTTGCCACAAAAATATTAAGTTTTAAACCATTAAGAAATTAAGGTTCATTAAGTTTATAATTTTGAAAATTTATTTTTGTTATGATTGAAATTACCCTTTATTTGATTTTGGCAGTTTATGCTGCGTTTATTTTGCAACTTATTTTTGGTTTTTATAAAGTAAAATCATTTGTAAGAACCGATGAAAAACCCAAAACTACATTCTCGATAATTGTTCCGTTTAGGAATGAAGAAAAGAATTTACCAAAACTTTTAAAGTCGATTTCAAATTTAAATTACCCTAAAGAATTATTTGAAATTATAATGGTAGATGATTTTTCTACCGATGCTTCGGAACGTGTTTACATTAAATGGCGGATGGAAAACGGCTTGATTGAAACGACACTTTTAGAAAACTTACGTTTATCAAATTCACCCAAAAAAGATGCAATTTCTAGAGCAGTTCCAATCATTAAACACGAATGGATTATTACTACAGATGCCGATTGTATTGTAAATAAAAACTGGCTACTGACTTTAGACAATTTTATTCAAAAAAATAATGCCGAAATGGTTGTTGGCGCTGTAGTCTACAAAACTAGAAATAACTGGTTTCATCAGTTTCAGCAATTGGATTTACTGAGTTTGCAAGGAACTACAATTGGAAGTTTTGGAATTGGAAAACCGTTTATGTGCAACGGAGCAAATTTTGCTTATACCAAAAAACTTTTTAATGCGATTGGAGGTTTTGGTGGAAACAACAAAATGGCAAGTGGTGACGATGTTTTTTTATTGCAAAAAGCGTTGAAAAACCACTCGGATAAAGTGCAATATTTGAAAAACACGGATGCAATTGTAAAAACAAAACCCGAAAATAATTTGTATAAATTGTTTATGCAACGCGTTCGTTGGGCGAGTAAAACAACAGGATATTCTGGATATTATTCTAAAAGTTTGGCAGTTGTGGTTTTGGCTATGAATGCTTTATTAGTTGCGAGTTTCGGGTTGCAGGTTTCGGGTTTTATGGATTGGAAAACTTTGCTAATTGCATTTGTAATTAAATATTTTGTTGATTATTTATTGTTGTTGAAATCGAATCAGTACTTGCGAAAAGGTAACTTTATTTTTCCTTTGGCGAGTAGTTTGGTTTATCCTTTCTTTTGTAGTTTGGTTGGAATTTATTCTTTGTTTGGTGGTTTTACTTGGAAAGGTAGAAATTTTAAAAAATAATTTACATTTTCAATGTTTCATTATTTTGAGATTCTTTATTTTATTCAGAATGACAAATATTACTTTTCAGTTTTAATAATTACAGGTAAAATGAATTGAGTTTTCACTGGAATTCCGCGTTTTATAGCTGGATTTACTTTTGGAAAATCTACTAGTTTTAACCGAAGAATACTATCAATTTTAATGGTATCGTAAGCAACAGAATCTTTAGGGAATTGGGGCTCAAACACCATTGTTGCATCAGAATTTACAGTTACTTTTACTTGAATTGTATCTAGCTTTGGGAACAATACTTTCAAGGTGTCAACGCTTAATTTTTGCTGAATTGTGGTTGCCATGAACTCAAAGAAACATTGCTTTTTTTGGTTTGGATCGGTTAATTTTTCGCAATCAATAATCGATGGATATTCGTCAACTTCTTTCCAATTTATTTCTTTCAACTGCTTGCTTAACAACTCTTTTTCAGACGGAACTTGCTTCTCAAAATATTGACAAGAGGCAAAGGATAAAACCAGAAAATAGAGCGCTATTTTTTTCAATTGGTTATTTTTTGGAGTTTAAATATTCCGAATAGCTTTTGTTGAACCATTCTTGCTTTGCTTTAGTAGATTCTTCTTTTTGGTTTTTATACAAAAGTCCTAATTTTTCAGAATAGATGGCAATTTTAATAGTATAAGTATAATATTCTTCTTTTGTTAATGTTGTTTTTTCATCGTTTTGTTTCTGGAAAAACTCAAAAAACAATGCGTCAAATTCTTTTTTATCAAAGGCTAGAACCTCTTTTTTATACTTAGCATAAAGAGTTTCTTTTATTGCAATATCTGGATCATTAACTGCTTTTTCTTGTCCAAAAGCATTGCTTGTTGCACAAAAAATTAAGAAGTAAAAAACTGCTATTTGAATTATTTTTCTCATATTCGTTTCCAAAAATACTAAAAATTTATTTTAATGGATATTATATTAGTTGTTCTTGGGTTAATTTGTTGTGTTGTGGGACTTTTTGGGAGTTTTTTACCTGTTTTACCAGGCGCGCCAATTAGTTGGATTGGGCTTTTATTGCTTTATCTAACTGATTTTGTTGAAAACAATTATTGGGTTTTGGGCAGTACACTTATTTTGACAATTGCTATTTCAATTTTAGATTACATTATTCCAGCTAAAGGTACGAAGAAATTTGGAGGTACAAAGTATGGCATTTGGGGAACCAATATTGGACTAATCATAGGATTGTTTTTTCCTCCAATTGGTTTTATTATTGGATTGTTTGTTGGTGCTTTTATTGGAGAATTAATCTATAATTTTGAAGATAAAAAAGGCGCTCTAAAAGCTGCAACTGGAGCTTTTCTTGGTTTTTTAGTTTCTAGCTTTATGAAATTTATGTTGTGCTTGTCTTTTCTTGTTTTATTTTTATTTGTAGCAATTAAAAATTACTTCTAGATTGTAATAAGCAAAAAAGCCATCCACAAAAGTGGAAAGCTTTTCATTGGTCTAACTACTAAACCGTGATACGCTTTACAAAGGCGTATCGAAAACAACACAACTATTATGAATGATTTGCCAAACATTTAACGTTTGTTTACAAATGCATTTCGGATGCTTTTTTGGGCAAAAAAGCACTTCATTTCTGAAGTGCTTTTCCCAATTTAGCGGTCTGGACGGGACTCGAACCCGCGACCCCATGCGTGACAGGCATGTATTCTAACCAACTGAACTACCAAACCATCGCTTT